>CAZEFK010000139.1:0-19709 GCA_964511405.1 uncultured Comamonadaceae bacterium
CCTCGTCGATGACGTCGATCGCCTTGTCGGGCAGCTTGCGGTCGTTGATGTAGCGAGCCGCCAGCTCGACCGCGGCGCGGATCGCCTCGCCGGTGTAGCGCACGCGGTGATGCTGCTCGTAATAGGGCTTGAGCCCCTTGAGGATCTTGACCGAGTCCTCGAGCGACGGCTCGTTGACGTCGATCTTCTGGAACCGGCGCACCAGCGCCCGGTCCTTCTCGAAATAGTTGCGATATTCCTTGTAGGTAGTCGAGCCGACGCAGCGCAGCTGGCCCGACGCCAAGGCCGGCTTCAGCAGGTTCGACGCGTCCATGGCGCCGCCCGACGTGGCGCCGGCGCCGATCACGGTGTGGATCTCGTCGATGAACAGCACGGCGTTGGGCTGGGCCTCCAGCTCCGACAGCACCGCCTTCAGCCGCTCCTCGAAGTCGCCGCGATAGCGGGTGCCGGCCAACAGCGCGCCCATGTCGAGGGCAAAGATGGTGGCGTCCTGCAGGACTTCGGGCACCTCGCCATGGACGATGCGCCGGGCCAGGCCCTCGGCGATGGCGGTCTTGCCGACCCCGGGGTCGCCCACGAACAGCGGATTGTTCTTGGTCCGGCGGCACAGGATCTGGATGGTCCGTTCGACCTCCGACTCGCGGCCGATCAGCGGGTCGATGCGGCCCCCGGCCGCCTTTTTGTTGAGGTTGATGCAGTAGGCGTCCAGCGCCTCGTGCCCCCGTTTGACCACCTTTTCCGCTCCCGCCTCTTCGTCCGCGCCGCTGACGCGGCGGGACTCGTTTCGACCGGGGACCTTGGCGATGCCGTGGCTGATGTAGTTCACGGCGTCGAACCGCGACATGTCCTGCTCCTGCAGGAAAAACACGGCGTGGCTCTCCCGCTCGGAGAACATCGCAACCAGCACGTTGGCTCCCGTCACTTCGGCGCGGCCGGATGACTGGACGTGGATCACGGCCCGCTGGACGACGCGCTGGAAGCCGGCGGTCGGCTTGGCTTCCTCGGTGCGTTGGCCGATCAGGTTGGCAAGCTCGCTGTCCAGATAGCCCGTCAGCTCGCGGCGCAGCCGCTCGAGGTCGATCCCGCAGGCCCGCAGCACCGCAAGGGCATCCTGGTCTTCCGTCAAAGCCAGAAGCAGATGCTCAAGCGTCGCGTACTCATGGCGGCGTTGATTCGCATAATCGAGCGCCCGATGGAGGCTCTTTTCCAAGTTACGCGACAGCATTCGGCATCAATCCTTCTCCAGAGTGCACTGCAGCGGATGCTGATGACGACGGGCGAAATCCATCACTTGGGTAACTTTTGTTTCCGCAACCTCGTAGGTATAGACTCCGCAAACCCCAACACCTCGCTGGTGGACGTGCAACATGATCCTGGTCGCTTCTTCACGATTTTTGTGAAAGAACCGTTCCAATACGTGAACGACAAACTCCATCGGTGTGTAGTCGTCGTTCAGCATCAGCACCTTGTACATGGACGGCTTTTTGGTTTTCGGCTTCGGCTTGACGATGACGCCGGTCGTCGGGTTGTCGTTGCCGACGCGTTTGTCGTCATCAGCCAGGCGCGGGCCGAATTGCGAACCGAGGCTGTGCCCTGGCTGAGGGCCCCGTTCTTGGCCAAAAGACAAGCGTTCCGTCCGGGTGCTCATGTCCACCTTAAGAATGATATGCGTCGGCTTGGCCCATCGGAAGACCCTTATTGCGGAGCGACATTCCGCCCGGTCAACGGCCGGTGCGCGCCGGATGATCCGGCCGAAGCGGCGGTGGGAGGGGTGGCGCCAAGCGAAAAGGGCCGGGCGTTGCCGCCCGGCCCTTCGAACCTCTCGGGGACCCCGGGCATGGCGCCCAGGGCCTCAGATGCGCATGACCGTGCCGCTGGTCAAGCCGCCTGAGCCGGCTTCATCAGCTTCTCGACGGTCGCGGTGACGCGGGCCTGGATCGGCTCCAGCGCCTCGTTGGCGACCTTCAGCGAGATTTCCGACAGCTTCGAGCCTTCCGCGACATACTTGTCGAAGTTGGTCTTGGCGAGATCGGTCTGCATGTCGACGAACTGGCGCAGCGAGGTCGCGCCCATCACGGCCTTGATGGCCGCGACCTGGTTGTTCAGGTGCGCCTGGGTCAGGGCCAGCACGGCCTTGGACACCTGCTCGACACCCTTGGCGTAGATCGACCCGGCCTTGAAGACCGCGTCGACATTGTCCTTCGAGAAGGTGGCGAACTCGTCATAGCCCTTGAAGAGGGCGGCGGAGGCTTTCTCGATCTGTTCCTGGCTGAGCTGCATGGCTTGTTCGATGCTCTTGTGAGTTGCGTCGGTGCCGGTCTTGACGAATGTCTCGACGGTATCCTTGCCGGCCTGAAGGACCGTTCCGATGGGCTTTTCGACAGTCTCGGCCGCCGCGGCGGCAGCCTTGGTACGGGGCGTGGTCACGGCGATGCCTCCACTGGGATAGCGGTTTTGCGAGCTCATCAATGATGCTGCGTCGCGGTACGGGGAATATGAGCAGTCCCCTGCATACGGTCAAGGGTTGTTGTGCGCTGCAGCATCACACGGCTGCGACCCGTCGACACGGGGCCGACGCCGCACCCGCGCCACCCGGGTGCCAGCCCGCGAACACGGGCCCCAACCGCCACCCGCCGCCGGCAGCGGGCATTCACACGCTGGGCGTGTGCGACGCGGCTAAAGCCCGGCCGGGGCGAACGGGCTGTCCATCGGGGCCAGTCCATCCCGCTCGACGGTGACCACGAACCCTGGGGCGGCGCGGTCGGCGTCGCGCGGCGCCGAATAGCGGCCTTCCGGCGGCGGCGCCAGCGGGACGCCGGACGGGTCGAGCGCCAGGACGACCGGCACGAAGGCCGGTTGCGCCGCACCGCGGACCGACAGGTCGAAGGCCGCGTAGTGGAAGGCGCCGGAGCGGCACAGCGCCGCGATCCAGTAGCCGTTGTGGGAATCGAGGCGTGTCCCCGGCGCTGCCGCCTGTGGCCCGGCCGCCGCCACTGCGTCGAGCAGGCGCATGCGGTCGCTGGCGCCAAGGGCGCGGCGCTGCTCGGTGCCGCGCCAGGGCCCCAACGGATCGCGAAGGTCGACGACCGCCACATTGGGCACGCCGCGCACCAGCACCGACAGCGTGCCGTCGGGCGCCAGCTCGTACCAGCGCAGTTGCACATCGTAGCTGCCATTGTAGATCAGCCGCAGGCGATCGGCGCCGACCCGGCACTGGCGGCGCAGATCGTTCGCCTCCAGCGTCGCGAACCAGCCCAGCGAGCGCTGGACGGGGTTCGGACCGGCATTCGGAACCAGGGGCCCGCACGCCACGAGCGCCAGGCAGCCCAGCACCCCGGCCAAGCCCCTAACCTGGCCTCTCCGCGTTTGGGTGATCTTCATGTGTTTCAATTGGTTATGGACAACTCTTAAGATCTGACTTAGTCTCACCTCGAACTGCAGAGATGGGTTGGCCAGCGTCGGTCCGACCGGCCGGCGGCGGTACGCTGTTGCCTTGTGTCGAAGAGGGTGTGGGGATGGACGAGACGCGATCGGCGCCCGCTTGGGCATGGTGTGGCCGGGCGGCCGCGTTGCTGATGGCGCTGGTGGTGGTCGCCGGAGCCGGTCGCGCCGATGCCACCCACTACGCCTCGATCGTGATCGACTACGACACCGGCGCCGTGATCGAGGCCTCCGATGCCGACCAGCCGGAATATCCGGCGTCGCTGACCAAGATGATGACGCTGTACCTGGCCTTCGATGCCCTGGCGCACCACCAGTTGACCCTGGAGCAGCGCCTGCCGGTGTCCGAGCACGCGGCATCGATGGAGCCGACCAAGCTCGGCCTGCGCCCCGGCGAGCGGGTGCGCGTCGAGGATCTGATCCTGGGCATGATCACGAAGTCGGCCAACGACGCCGCAGTGGTTCTGGCCGAAGGGCTGAGCGGCAGCGAGCCGGGCTTCGCGCGCGTGATGACCAATCGCGCCCGCCGGCTCGGCATGACCCAGACCGTGTTCCAGAACGCCAACGGCCTGCCCGATCCCGACCAGGTCTCCACCGCGCGGGACATGGCGATCCTGGGCCGCGCCCTGATCCGGGACTTTCCGCAATACTACCCCTACTTCAGCACCCGCCGCTTCACGTTCAACGGCCGGGTCATCGGCAATCATAACCACCTGCTGACCAGCTATGAAGGGGCCGACGGGATCAAGACCGGCTACACCCACGCCGCCGGCTTCAACCTGGTCGCCTCGGCGCACCGGAACGGCCGGCGCGTGATCGGCGTGGTCCTGGGCGGCCATTCGACGGCCTGGCGCGACCGCCACATGGCGCAGCTGCTCGACGCTGCCTTCGCGGCCGAGGAGCCGGGCGAATCAGCGCGGCCCGCCCAGCCGGTCACCGCGGAGGCCACACCGGCGGCAGCCGTGCCGGCGCCGATGCTGCGGCTGGCCTCGATGACCATGCCCGCAGCGCCGGCTCCGGCCGCTGCGGCGACCTTGCCCCGCCCCGCCGCCGAGCGCGCGCCGCGCCCGGATCCCGCCGGTCGCTGGATCGTCCAGGTCGGTGCGTTCCGGCAGGAGACCGCCGCCCTCGCCGCCGGCCATACCGCCCAGCGGGCCGCCAATCTGGGCGTGGGCCAAGTCACCGTCGAGCGCAGCGCCGGCGCGCCCCGTCCGGTGTTTCGGGCGCGGATCATCGGCTTGACGGAAGCCCAGGCGCGCGCCACCTGCCGCGAGCTGGGGCGACATGGCACCGCGTGCATGGCCCTGCTGAGCTAGGCGTTCCCCATCCGCGCGCGCGAAGGCGACAGGCGGGACCTTGAAATCACCGCCGCGATGCGGTGCTTTGGCGGGACCCGAAGGGAGGAAGGACCGTCGCGCGAATGGCCGACAACGTACTGGTGACGTGGAGCGACGCGGACTATTGCCCGCTGACCCAAGGGCTGGTGCTCTCGCTGGAGCGGCACGGCTTTCCGGATGCGACGCTCGACATCGTGTGCATCGACGCCGGCCTGAAGCCGGCCCAGGCCGCCTGGTTCGATGCCCGCAACATCCGGTTGGTGGCGTTCGACCGCCACCGGCTGGCGCCGTTCCGGCCCGAGCCGGTGCTGAGCGGCGACATAGTGGCGCTGCTGGCCCGCCCGTTCCTGCCGGTGGTGGTGCCGGGATACCGGCGCATCCTGTGGTGCGATGCCGCCGTGTGGATCCAGGACCGGTCGGCGGTCGAGGTGCCGCTCGACTATGCCGCCCGGTTCGCCGGGTGCGCCGCGATCACGGCCACGGTCGGGTTCGACTATGTCGTGCAGGTCGCCTGCGATTCCTTCATCGCCCAGGCCTATGGCGCCGACGCTGCCGCCAAGCACGCCGGCCGGCCGCTGTTCAACGCCAGCCTGTTCGCGGTCGCCAGCGACGCGCCGGTATGGGGCGCCTGGGCGACGCTGGTGCCCCATGTCCACCAAGTGACGCCGGCCGGCAGCGTGCTGCGCCACGCCGCCGAGCAGACCGCCCTCAACCTGCTGCTCTACGAGACCGGGGCCTTCGCGGTGCTGGACCCGGTCCACCTGTTCCAGTGCCACATCGCCCGCGCCCTCACCCGGCAGAACGACGCCCTGTGCCTGCCGCACGCGCCGTTCCGCCGGATTGCGGCGGTGTACCTGGCCGACCCGGGCGCGCGCATCCACGCCTATCTGCACCAGGGCATGCTGTTCGACCAGGGTGCCTATCTCAGCCCGGCCGACCGCACCACGCTCGAGCGCCTGCCGCGGAGCTGGCAGTAGCGCCCGGGCGCCAGGATCAGAACTGGGGCGGCGCGATGCCGCTGGCGGTCAGCGCCGTGACCAGATCCGCCTTCAGCCGGGCAAGGCCGGCGTCGTCGCGAGCCTCGCAGCGGGCGACCAGCACGTCCTGGGTATTGGACGCGCGCAGCAGCCACCAGCCGTCCGGTGTCTGCACGCGCACGCCATCGATGGCATTGACCTTGACTCCGGCCGCTTCCAGCCGCGCCTTGACCTCGTCGATCACCGCAAACTTGCGGGTATCGGCACAGGGGAAGCGCAACTCGGGCGTGTTGACGAAGCTCGGCAGCTGGTCGCGCAGGGCCGCCAGCGGCGCCGACGACCCGGCGACCAGGGCCACCAGCCGCACCGCGGCATAGAGCGCGTCGTCGAAGCCGTAATAGCGGTCGGCGAAGAAGATGTGGCCGCTCATCTCGCCGGCCAGCGGCGCGCCGGTTTCCTTCATCTTGGCCTTGAGCAGCGAGTGGCCGGTCTTCCACATGAGCGGCGCGCCGCCCAGCCGGGCGATCTCGTCGAACAGGCCCTGGCTGGCCTTGACGTCGGCGATGATCTGGGCGCCGGGATGGGCCGCCAGCACATCGCGCGCCAGCAGCGCGATCAGCTGGTCGCCCCAGATCACCCGGCCCTGGCCGTCGATAGCCCCGATGCGGTCGCCGTCGCCGTCGAAGCCGATGCCCAGGTCGGCCCGGTGCTCGGCCACGGCTGCCTTGAGCTGGACTAGGTTCTCTTCGACCGTCGGGTCCGGATGGTGGGCCGGGAAAGTGCCGTCGACGGCGGCGTTCAGCAGGATGTGGCGCCCCGGCAGCTTCGCGACCAGCTTCTCCATGGCCGGCCCGGCAGCACCGTTGCCGGAGTCCCAGACCACGGTCAGCGGCCGGCCGCCGACCGGATCGATGGTCAGGCGCTCGACGTACCGGTCCAGGAGGTCGTGGTCCCCGATCCGGCCGGCACCGCGCGCAAAGGCGCCCTCGGCGGCGATCCGGCCCAGCCGGTCGATGCCCTCGCCGTAGAGCGGCCCATGGCCCAGCATCATCTTGAAGCCGTTGTAGTCGGGCGGGTTGTGCGAGCCGGTGATCTGCATGCCGCCGTCGCAGTCCAAGGCATAGACGGCGAAATAGAGCATCGGTGTCGCGCCCAGGCCGACGCGCTTGACCACCAGCCCGGCGGAGGCCAGGCCCTCGGCCGCAGCGGCGGCAAGGTCGGGCGAGCTCAGGCGGCCGTCATAGCCCAGCGCCACCGACCGGCCGCCCCGCTCGGCCAGCACGGTGCCGAAGGCGGCCCCCAGGGCGCGCGCGTCGGCGGCATGCAGGGTCTTGCCGACGATGCCGCGGACGTCGTACTCGCGCAGGATCGTCGGCTCGAAGCGATGCGCCGGGATCACGGCTGCGCTCCCACCGGCTCGGTCACCGGCAGCGTCGGCCGGCCGATGCAGACATAGTGGAATCCGGCCGACTGCATGGTCTGCGGCTCGTAGACGTTGCGCAGATCGATCATCACCGGGCTGCGCATCAGCCGCTTGACCCGGTTGAGGTCGAGGCTACGGAACTCGTTCCACTCCGTGATGAGGCACAGCGCATCGGCGCCACCCATGCACTCATAGGCCGTGTCGCACCACACCACGTCGTCCAGCATCTGCTTGGCCTCGTCCATGCCCTCGGGGTCGAAGGCGCGCACGGTGGCCCCCATGGCGATCAGCGCCGGCACGATATCCAGGCTGGGACTGTCGCGCATGTCGTCGGTGTTGGGCTTGAAGGTCAGGCCCAGCACGGCTACGGTCTTGCCGGCCAGCGAGCCCCCGACGGCATCGCGCACCTTGTCGGCCATGCGCTTCTTGCGCGCATCGTTGATCGCCACCACGGTCTCGATGATGCGCAACGGCGCGCCCGCGTCCTGCGCGGTCTTGACCAGCGCCAGCGTGTCCTTCGGAAAGCAGCTGCCGCCATAGCCCGGGCCGGCATGCAGGAACTTGCGGCCGATGCGGCCGTCGAGGCCGATGCCGCGCGCGACGTCGTGGACATCGCAGCCCAGCGCCTCGCACAGGTCGGCGACCTCGTTGATGAAGGTGATCTTGGTGGCGAGGAAGGTGTTGGCCGCGTACTTGATGAGCTCGGACGTCTCCAGCGAGGTGAAGACCATCGGCGTCTCGATCAGGTAGAGCGGCCGGTAGAGCTGGCGCATGGTCTCGCGCGCGCGCTCGGAACTGGTGCCGATCACCACCCGGTCAGGCCGCATGAAATCGTTGATCGCCGAGCCCTCGCGCAGGAACTCGGGGTTCGAGACCACGTCGAAGTCCAGGCCGGGATTGGTTTCGCGGACGATCCGCGCGACCTCGCGGCCGGTGCCGACCGGCACCGTCGACTTGGTGACGATCACCGCATAGTGGTCGAGCGCCTCGGCGATCTCGCGCGCCGCGGCATAGACATAGCTGAGGTCGGCATGGCCGTCGCCGCGCCGGGACGGGGTGCCGACCGCGATGAACACGGCGTCGACCCCGGCCAGCGCGTCGCGCAGATTGGTGGTCACCGACAGCCGGCCGGCGCGCATGTTGGCCTGGACCATCTGCTCCAGGCCGGGCTCGAAGATCGGGATCTCGCCGCGCTCCAGGCGCTCGATCTTGTTTGCGTCCTTGTCGACGCAGGCGACCTCGACCCCGAATTCCGAGAAGCAGGCCCCCGACACCAAGCCGACATAGCCGGTGCCGATCATGGCGATGCGCATCGCGTTCTCCTCTGCGCCGGGCAGTTCGTCCGGCGATGATAGCCGATCAGATGTAGTGGGGCAGGAACTGCCGGACCGCCGCGGCCAGGTCCGGGCGCTCGAGCGCGAACGCCAGGTTGGCTTCCAGGAAGCCGACCTTGTCGCCGCAGTCGAAGCGGCGGCCGTCGAAGCGCAGGCCATGGAACGGGGTCGAACCGATCAGCTCGGCCAGGGCGTCGGTCAGCTGGATCTCGCCGCCGGCTCCACGCTCCTGGCGGTCGAGATAGGTGAAGACCTCGGGCGGCAGGATGTAGCGGCCGATCACGGCACAGGTCGACGGCGCATTGGCCGGCTTGGGCTTCTCGACGATGCCGCGGACCGCGACCAGCCGCCCGTCGTCGCTGGCCGGGTCGATCACGCCGTAGCGGCTGGTCTGCTCGCGCGGCACGTCCATGACCGCGACGATCGTGCCGCCGACCTTGGCGTGCGCATCGACCATCTGCGCCAGGCAGCCGCGCTGGCCGAGGATCAGGTCGTCGGCCAGCAGCACCGCGAAGGCCTCGCCATTGACCAGATCGCGCGCGCACCAGACCGCGTGGCCGAGGCCGAGGGCCTCGGGCTGGCGGGTGTAGGCGATCCGCCCGGCCGGCACCGAGGTCGCCTCGACCAGCTTCAGCATGTCGCGCTTGCCGCGCATCTCCAGGATGTGCTGCAGCTCGGCCGAATGGTCGAAATGGTCTTCGATCGCGGTCTTGCCCCGGCCGGTGACGAAGATCAGCTGCTCGATGCCAGCCTCCAAGGCCTCTTCGACCGCGTACTGGATCAGCGGCTTGTCGACGACCGGCAGCATCTCCTTCGGCATCGCCTTGGTCGCCGGGAGGAAGCGGGTGCCGAGGCCACCCACGGGAAAGATCGCTTTGCGGACGGGTTGGGTCATGATCCTGTCGCGACCGCGCGCGACGCGCCCGGTCCCTGCTCCTTCGCTGCTGCACACCAGACCGGTTAACGGGCGGCACCGTGCCCGGTTACATGCCATAGGCGCGATGGCGGACGCAAGGCGACCCACCCTGCGGCGCAGCGCGCACATGGGCAGCGATTAACGCTTAACGTTAGGCCTTAATCCTGGATCAGCGCAGCCAGCCTGATGCGCGCGATGATCGCGACCTCGGCCAGCGCCGCGGCCATTTCCTGCGCTCGGTCATGGCCCAGCCGGATCTCGAACGCGCGCTTGATCGCGTCCTTGCTGTGTGCCTTGACCGCGATGATGAAGGGAAAGCCGAAGCGCGCCCGATAGGCGCGGTTGCGAGCCTCGAACCACGCGAACTCGTCGTCGTCCAGGCGGTCGAGCCCGGCCGCCGCCTGCTCGCCGGCCGAGGCCGCCGTCAGGGTGCCCGCCCGCGCCAGGCGTCCGGCCAGGTCGGGATGGGCCTCCAGCAACGCCAGCTGGCGCTCCGTGCCGGCGGCGGCCACGGCGGCGACCATCGCCTGGTGCAGCGCGTCGACGGAGGCGAACGGCCGCGATGCGGCGGCGGCGGCCGGCACCCAGGGTGAATGCTCGAACACGCCGCCCAGGACTTCGGCGAAGCGGTCGGCCGGCATGGCGTCGAGGTCGGCCAGTGTCACGGACATGGCCGCGATCGGACCATGCCGACCGGGCCGGCGCAAGGCCGCTAAGCAGGCTCTGTTGAGCCTGCTTACACTTTCAAGTCCAAGCAGCATTGATTTTCCTCGTTCCGAGGAAAATCAATCGTGGCTTTAGCCACGCAAGGCTGCTTAGCGGCCCAGCAGGACCGCGCGCGCTTCGTTGATCCGCGCCGCCGCCGCGTCCGAGCCGCCGCGGTCGGGATGGTTGGCCAGGATCAGCCGGCGGTGCGCCTCGGTCACGTCCAGATCGCTGGGGTTGCCGTCCAGGCCCAGGATCCTGAGCGCCTCGCGCCGGCCCATGCCGCCCGGCCGACGCGCGGCGAACCACCGCTCCGGTTCGGGCTCGGGCTCGGGCGGCGGCTCCGGATCCGGGGGCGCGGCGTAGTGCGGGTCGACGGCCAGCGTCCGCCAGTTCGGCAGCAGCTGGTCGAGATAGGATTCGACCAGCTGCGCCGACAGGGGATCGGCGCGGGCGGTCTCGCGCCAGAGCCAGATCAGGCGGGCGGTGTCGAGCTCGGACAGGCGTCGGCCGGCATAGCGGCCGCGGCGCACATCGCCCTCCATCACGCCGCGGGCCGGATCGCTGACCACCCGGACATAGTCGGCCTCGATGGTCTCGCGGGACTCGGGCTCGGCCACCCAGCCGCGCAGCCGCTGGCGGGTGACGTGCCAGACCAGCACCGCCAGGCCCGCGGCCAGCAGCACCAGCGGACCCTGGCCCGACCACACCATGACCCCCGACGCCCCGACGGCCACGGCCAGCCCGAGCAGCTGCAGGCCCAGCAGCACCCGTTGCGCGCTGTTGTTGACCAGCGTCCGCGCGATCAGCACCAGGATCACCAGCAGCAGGAAATAGGCGATCAGCAGGCCCATCGCCCCGGCCCTTCAGACGTGGCGGCCCGGCAGCTTGACCCGCGACCGCCGGGGAGGCGAAGTAGACCGCGCGGTTGCTGGGAGCTAAGGGACATGGAGCGGATCGACTGCGTCGTGATCGGAGCCGGCGTGATCGGCTTGGCGGTCGCGCGCGCGCTGGCCACCGCCGGGCGCGAGGTCGCCATGGTCGAGGCCGCGCCGGCGATCGGCACCGAAACGTCGAGCCGCAACTCGGAAGTGATCCATGCCGGCATCTATTATCCCGCGGGAAGCCTGAAGGCCGCAGCCTGCGTCGCCGGGCGCGAGCGGCTCTATGCCTATTGCCACGAGCGCGCCATTCCCCATGCCCGCCTCGGCAAGCTGATCGTGGCGACGGCAGCCGAGCAGACCGCTACGTTGCGCGATCTGGCCGCAAAGGCCAAGACCAACGGCGTCACAGACCTGGAATGGCTGGACCGCCCGGCGGTCCAGGCCCTGGAGCCGGAGCTGTCGGCCGTGGCGGCGCTGCTGTCGCCGTCCTCGGGCATCGTCGACAGCCATGCTTTCATGCTGGCCCTGCAGGGCGATGCCGAAGCGGCCGGTGCCATGATCGCGTTCGCGACCCCGGTCGTCGGCGGCCGCGTCCAGCCCGACGGCGTCGAGCTCGAGACCGGCGGCGCCGAGCCCATGCGGCTCAAGGCTCGGCTGGTGGTCAATTGCGCCGGCCTGCATGCGACCGCGGTCGCCCGCGCGATCGCCGGTGTCGCGCCGGCCTCGATCCCCGACGTCGGCTACGCCAAGGGCAACTATTTCGGGCTGGACGGCCGCGTGCCGTTCCGGCGCCTGGTCTATCCGGTGCCGGAGCCCGGCGGCCTGGGCGTGCATGTCACCCTCGACCTGGCCGGCCGTGCCCGCTTCGGCCCCGACGTCGAGTGGATCGACAGCCTGGACTACCGGGTCGATCCGGCGCGGGCCCAGCCGTTCTACGCCGCGGTGCGGCGCTATTGGCCTGATCTGCCCGACGGCGCCCTTCATGCCGACTATTGCGGCATCCGGGTCAAGCTCAACCCCAAGCAGGGCGGGACGCCCGACTTCGTGATCCAGGGCCCGGCCGACCATGGCGGGCCCGGCCTGATCAATCTGTACGGCATCGAGTCGCCGGGCCTGACCGCCTCGCTGGCCTTGGCCCAGCGCGTCCTCGACCTGGCCGGGTCGCCCGCCATGGCGGCGGCGTGAGGCGCCTCTGGCGCCTGGGGCTGGTCCTCGTCCTGCTGGCCGCCGGCCTGGCCGGTCGGCCCGGGCACGCGCAGGAGCCGGCGCCCAAGCCGGTCACCATCTACACCGGCCTGGCCGAGCCCGAGCTGGCGCCGCTCGGCGCCCTGATGGCGCGCGAGAAGATCCCGGTGCGGGTGGTCAGCATCGACGACGACCGCCTGATCGAGCAGCTGGCCGAGGACGGGCCGTCGGGACCGGCCGATATCGTCCTGCTGTCGGGCATCGACCGCCTGGACCGCGCGGTCCAGGCCGGGGTGCTGCAGCCCTTCGCCCTGCCGGCGGTCGAGCAGGCGGTGCCGCCGGCCCTGCGCGACCCGACCGCGCACTGGTTCGGGGTCGCCAAGATTGCCCGGGTGATCGTCTATGCCGCCGATCGCGTGAAGCCCGGCGACGTCGCCCGCTATGAGAGCCTGGCCGCCCCGGCCTGGTCCGACCGCCTGTGCCTGGCGCCCGCCGGCCGCGCCGAAAACCGCGGGCTGCTGGCGGCCCTGGTCGGGCGGCTCGGGCCCGACGGCGCCGAGGCCTGGGCCAAGGGGGTGGCCGAGAATGCGACCCTGACCGAAGTCCCGATGCCAAGCGGCCCATCCACCGCCGTCGACCGGGCGCTGGTCGAGGCGATCGCGGGTGGCGCCTGCGACGTCGCCCTGATCGGCTCGCGGACCATGGCCTGGCTGGCCGAGCCGGGCAAGGATGCGGCTCAGCTGCGCGCCAAGGTCGGCTTCGTGTGGCCCGACCAGGGCCATGGCGGCACCCATGTCGACGTGATCGGCGCCGGCATCGCCGCCGGCAGCGACCGCCGCGACGCTGTCCTGCATGCCCTCGCCCTGCTCGTCGGTGACGAGGGCCAGCGGCTGATCGGCCAGGCCTTTCGCGCCTATCCGACCAAGGCCGAGGTGCCGCTGACCGACGCCCTCACCCGCTACGGCCCGTTCGAAGCCGCCAGCACGCCGCTCGGGACCCTGCTGCCGCTGCTGCCCCAGGCCCGGGCGATCGCGGAACGGGTCGGGTGGCCGTAGGCGTCAGGGATGGGCCGGGAGATACCGCATGGCCGCCAGCAGGACGCCGACGGCGGCGATCATCATGCCGCCCAGGCGGATCGTCATGCGCTGCTCCGACAGCTTCAGGTCGGACTGGATATCCGCGATCTTGAGGTCGAGCCTGCGGCCCATCGCTTCCAATTCCAGCTTGGTGGCCATTTCCGCTCTGACGTTGGCGATATCGGTCTTGAGCGCGGTGGTGTCCGCCTTGAGCGTGGCGACGTCGGCCTTGAGCACGGCAACGTCCGCCTTGAGCACGGCGACATCCGCCTTGAGCACGGCGACATCCGCCTTGAGCGCGGTGGTGTCCGCCTTGGTCGCCAGGTTGGCCAAGTCGGATTGCTGGGCTTCGCTGATGGCGCGCGTGACCGCCTCGGCCTGCTCCTGCGGCAGGCCGGCCTTCCGGAGATCATGGGCGGTCTTCAGCGTGTCCATCACGGGCATTTGACCCCTTCCGGCCATAGTGCGTCAGGCTGGTGCCGGACTCAATCCAGGCCATATTTCCGCAGCAGCCCGCGCAGCTGGTGATAGCTGAGGCCCAGGGCTTCGGCGGCGCGGCCGCGATGATGCTGGTTGGCGGCCAGCGCCGTCCGCAGCAGTCCGGTCTCGAACGCCCGCACCTGCGCGTCGAAGCCCTCGGGCGCCGGCGTCGCCGCTGACGGCGCCGGTATCGCCGTTGACGCAGCCGGTGCGGCCGGCCGCCAGGGCGACGCAAACGGGTCGAACAGGATCTCGGCGATCGGGCGCTGCGGGCGGGCGGTGCGGTAGACGGTGCGCTCGACCACGTTCTTCAGCTCCCGGACATTGCCCGGCCAATCATGAGCGGCGAGCGCCGCCATGGCCGTCGAAGTGAAGCCGGCGAACGCCGGCCGGCCCAGGACACGGGTCATCTGCACGGCGAAATGCTCGGCCAGCACCGGGATGTCCTCGGGCCGGCAGCGCAAGGGCGGCAGCGTCACCACGTCGAAGGCCAGGCGGTCCAGCAGGTCCCAGCGGAACCGGCCGGCATCGGCGGCGGCCGGCAGGTCGACATTGGTCGCGGCGATCAGCCGGACATCGACGGCGATCGCCTCCGCGCCGCCGACCCGCTCGAAGCTGCCATATTCGACGACGCGCAGGATCGCCTCCTGCACCGGCATGCTGGCCTGGGCGATCTCGTCCAGGAACAGGGTGCCGCCATCGGCCAGCTCGAAGCGGCCGGGCCGGCGCCGGGCGGCGCCGGTGAAGGCACCGGCTTCGTGGCCGAACAGCTCGCTGGCCAGCAGCGACTCGGCGACCGCGCCGCAGTTCAGCTTGACGAACGGCCGGTTCCAGCGCGGCGACAGGTAATGCAGGCGGGCCGCCACCAGCTCCTTGCCGGTGCCGCGCTCGCCGACCACCAGCAGCGGGCGCGCCAGCGGCGCGGCCAGCGACACCCGCGCCATCACCTCCAGGAAGCTCGGCGCGGTGCCGACCAGCGGGGGCAGATCGGGAGGTCCATCCATTGGCGAGAATCACCAAATTCTGGCGTGATCGACAAACTGCCACGCGCCTGCCGCGTGACGCAACCGCAGGATCCCGCCATTGGCACGGCCGATGCTGTAGCCCCGGCATCCGATCCAGAGGACCGAGGACGCGCCATGGGCATCTTCTCCCGCATCAGCGACATCGTGAATTCCAACGTCAACGCGATCCTCGACCGGGCCGAGGACCCGCAGAAGATCATTCGCCTGATCATCCAGGAGATGGAGGACACGCTGGTCGAAGTGCGCAGCTCGGCGGTGCGCACCATCGCGGAGCGCAAGGAGCTGGAGCGCAAGCGCCAGGCCCTGGTCGCCGACCGCGACGACTGGCAGCGCAAGGCCGAGGTGGCGGTCGCCCGCGACCGCGAGGATCTGGCCAAGGGTGCCCTGCAGATGAAAGCGCGGATCGCGGCCGACATCGACCATCTCGACCGCCAGCTCGCCCAGATCGAGGAGGGCCTGGCCAAGCAGAACGACGACATCGGCAAGCTGCAGGCCAAGCTGGCCGACGCCAAGGCGCGCGAGACGGCGCTGCTGGCCCGGCACACCACGGCGGCGGCGCGGCTGAAGATGCGCAGCCACATCTATGACGAGCGCATCACCGACGCCTTCGCCCGCTTCGAGCGGGTCGAGAAGACGCTGGACCAGATGGAAGGCCGGGTCGAGGCCTATGACCTGGGCCGCGGCCGCACCCTGGTCGAGGACCTGGGCGAGTTGGAGAGCTCGGCCGCAGTCGAGGACGAGCTGGCGGCGATCAAGGCACGGCTGGGCCGGACCCCCGGCCGCGATGCCTGAGCCATGGGCTTTTGGGCATTCATGCTCGGGCTGGTGGCCACCGTCGTGGTGGCCCCGCTGGCGATCATTGGCCATTACGTGACCCGCTGGCGCGAGTCGCGGACGCTCTCGGCCGACAGCGAGCGCATGCTGATGGAGCTGTCCGAGGTCGCAGCCAGGCTGGCCGACCGGGTCACCCATCTGGAGCGCATCCTTGACGCCGAGGCGCCGAACTGGAGGACGCCCCGATGAGCTTCGATCCCCGCTACGGCCCCGGCCCGGAGGGGCCGTGGGGCCGGCGCAACCCGCACCGGCTCTGGCGCGACCCGCAGCATCGCTGGATCGCCGGCGTCTGCGCCGGCCTCGCCGCGTTCGCCGGCGTCGACGTCGCGGTGGCGCGCCTGGCGGCGCTGTTCGGACTGGTGCTGTTCTTCCCGCCGGTGGCGCTGGGCTATCTGGTGCTGGCCATCGCGCTGCCGGTCAAGCCGACCGAGCCGCGCGGCACGCCCGACGAGCAGCGCTTCTGGCGCATGGCCTCGACCGCGCCCAATCGGGCGGTCGGCGAGCTGACCGAGCGGTTCCGGACCATCGACCGGCGCCTCGCCGCCATCGAGACGCTGGTGACGTCCGAGGAATATCACCTGCGGCGCAAGTTCCGCGATATGGGGGCCTGAGATGCGTCTCTTGATCGCCTTCGTCCTGCCGTGGCTGACCTTCTTCACGATCGGCCGGCCGTTCGTCGGGCTCTTCTGCCTGATCCTGCAGCTGACCGTGCTGGGCTGGATCCCGGCCACGATCTGGGCGGTCTACGCCCTCAGCCAATACGAGACCGACCGCAAGATCGAACGCTGGGAACGCGGCCTGCGCTACCGATAGTGGCCGGTCACCGGAAGTCCCGGCTGAGCCGGCGAATGTCGGCGGCCGGGGCGGCGCCGGCGCGCAGCAGGGCCAGGCAGTCGGAGCGGTCGACCAGGCGGTCGACCACCAGATGCACGACTTCGCGCTCGCGCTGCACCCGGCCGGTCGCAACCATCAGGCCGGCGGTCAGCACCACCCGCCGGTAGGTCTCGTAGCGGTCGGGCCAGACGATCAGGTTGGCGATCCCGGTTTCGTCCTCCAGGGTCACGAAGATGGTGCCGCTGGCGCTGCCCGGGCGCTGGCGCACCAGCACGATGCCGGCCACGGTCAGCCGGCGGCCGGGATCGGCGGTCGCCAGATCGGCGGCCCGGACCACCGGCTCCAGGTGCCGGCGCAGCAGCGCCAGGGGATGGGCCTTCAGCGACAGGCCGAGCGCCGCGTAGTCATAGGCGACCTGCTCGCCCAGCGGCATCGTCGGCAGCGCCACCGCCGGCTCCGGGCGCTCGGAACCGGCGAACAGCGGCAGCTCGGCAGCGCCATCCAGCCCCCGCACCGCCCAGGTCGCGGCGCGGCGGTCGAGGCCCATGGAGCGGAAGGCGTCGGCGATGGCCAGCCGCCCCAGCATGTCGACCGGCAGGCCGCTGCGGCGATGGAGGTCCAGCGGACTGCGATAGGCGGTGCCGCGGCGCGCCACCAGTTGCTCCATCGCGGCCTTGGCCAGGCCCTTGACACTGCGCAGGCCGAGCCGGACCGCCACCCCGCCGGTGGAGCCGGCATCGTCCTCGAGGGTGCAGTCCCAGTCGCTGTGGTTGACGTCCACCGGCCGCACCGCGACGCCGTGGGCGCGGGCGTCGCGCACGATCTGGGCCGGCGCATAGAAGCCCATGGGCTGGCTGTTGAGCAGCGCGGCGCAGAACACGGCCGGATGGTGGCACTTGATCCAGGACGAGATGTAGACCAGGTGGGCGAAGGCGGCGGCATGGCTCTCGGGGAAGCCGTAGCTGCCGAAACCCTCGATCTGCTTGAAGCAGCGCTCGGCGAAGTCGCGCTGGTAGCCGTTGGCGACCATGCCGTCGATCATCTTGTCGCGCAGCTTATGGATCGTGCCGTTGTGCCGGAAGGTGGCCATGGCCCGGCGTAGCCGGTCGGCCTCGGCCGGAGTGAAGCCGGCCGCGACGATGGCGATGCGCATCGCCTGCTCCTGGTACAGCGGCACGCCCATGGTCTTGCCCAGGACCTCCCGCAGCTCCTCCTTCGGGTATTCGACCGTCTCCTTGCCGTCGCGCCGGCGCAGGTAGGGATGCACCATGTCGCCCTGGATGGGGCCCGGCCGGACGATCGCGACCTCGATCACCAGGTCGTAGAATTTCTGCGGCCGCAGGCGCGGCAGCATCGACATCTGGGCCCGGCTCTCGACCTGGAACACGCCCAGGCTGTCGGCCCGGCTCAGCATGTCGTAGATCGCGGGGTCCTCGCGCGGCACCGTGTCCAGGGTCAGCGCGGGGCCACCCCGCTGGGCGATCAAGTGGAAGGCCTTGCGCACGCAGGTCAGCATGCCGAGCGCCAGGACGTCGACCTTGAGGATGCGCAGGACGTCCAGGTCGTCCTTGTCCCACTCGATGACCGTGCGGTCGTCCATAGCGGCGTTGGTCACCGGCACCACCTCGGTCAGCGGCCCGCGGGTGATGACGAAGCCACCGACATGCTGGGACAGGTGCCGGGGGAAGCCCAGGAGCTCGCGGGCCAGGTCCAGGGCCAGGCGCAGCCGCGGCGCCGCCGGGTCGAGCCCCAGCTCGCGCACCCGCTCGTCGGGGATCGCCTCCATGCTCCAGCCCCAGCTGCTGTCGGCCAGCTTGGCGACGGTATCGAGCGACAGGCCCAGGGCCTTGCCGACCTCGCGGATGGCACCGCGCATCCGGTAGCAGCTGACCGAAGCGGTCAGGGCGGCGCGATCGCGGCCGTACTTCCTGTAGAGATACTGGATGACCTCTTCGCGCCGCTCATGCTCGAAATCGACGTCGATGTCGGGCGGTTCCTGGCGCTCGGTCGACACGAAGCGTTCGAACAGCACGTCGATCTGCTCGGGATCGACATTGGTGACCCCGAGCAGGTAGCAGACCACCGAATTGGCCGCAGAGCCCCGCCCTTGGCACAGGATGCCCTCGGCCTTGGCGAACCGGACGGTGTCGTAGACGGTCAGGAAGTACGGAGCGAAGCGCCGTTCGGCGATCAGCGCCAGCTCGTGCTCCAGCAGCTCGGCGACCTTGCGCGGCACGCCGTCGGGATAGCGCTTGGCCAGCGCCGTCTGGACCAAGTGCTCCAGCTCCGCCTGGGGGGTGCGGCCGGCGGTCGTGATCTCGTCGGGATAGTCGTAGGCCAAATCGGCGAGCGAGAACCGGCAGCGCTCGGCGATCGCCTCGGTCTGGGCGACCGCGTCGGGATGGTCGCGGAACAGCCGGGCCATCTCGGCGGCCGGCTTCAGATGTCGCTCGGCGTTGGCGGCCAGGCGGAAGCCGGCCGCGTCGATGGTGCAGCCCGCCCGGATGCAGGTCAGCACGTCCTGCAGCGGCCGGCGCTCCGGCGCGTGGTAGTGGACGTCGTTGGTCGCGACCAGCGGCACCCCGGCCGCCGCCGCGAAGCCGGCCAGGTCGTGCAGCCGGGCCTTGTCGCCGCCGTCATAGCGATGGGTCGCGGCCAGCCACAGCCGGCGCCGGGGCAGGCGGGCCAGGGCCGCGGCGAAGGCGGCGTCGGGGCGGTCCGGCGGCAGGGCGATCAGCAGCTGTCCGGCGCCCAGGGCGTCGAGGTCCGCGGCGCCGAGATGGCATTCGCCCTTGGGCGCCCGCAGCCGGCCGGTCGACAACAAGCGGCTCAGCCGGCCATAGGCGGCGCGGTCGGTCGGCAGGCAGATCAGGCTGGGGAAGTCGGCGAAATCCAGCCGGGCCCCGACCAGCAGCCGGACGGTCTTGACCTGACAGGCCGCATCATAGGCCCGCACTACCCCCGCCAGGCTGTTGCGGTCGGTGACGGCGATCGCGGACTGGCCCAGGACGGCGGCGGCGGCCACCAGCTCATGCGGATGCGAGCCGCCGATCAGGAAGCTGTAGTTGGTGGTGACCTGCAGCTCGACATAGCGAGACATGGGGCGGCTTCGTCACATTTTCCCCTTCGTCATTCCCGCGAAAGCGGGAATCCAGCTGGCTCGGCGTCGACATCAGGCATGCCGACGCAGAACTTGCCACACTGGCTGATAGGGGTCGGGAAGGTTTGGCCTCCCCGCCCTCCGAACCGTACGTGCGG
>CAZEFK010000140.1:0-19580 GCA_964511405.1 uncultured Comamonadaceae bacterium
GTGCTGGCGGGCGACAAGACCGAGTTCAAGGATTGGGAGGGCACGCCCTATTTCGAAGGCTGCCTGCCGATCGAAGTGATGGCGGCGCGGGGACCGGACACCCTGCGCTTCGGCCCGATGAAGCCGGTCGGCCTGACCGACCCGCGCACCGGCCGCCGGCCCCATGCCGTGGTCCAGCTGCGCCAGGACAACGCGCTCGGCACGCTCTACAATCTGGTCGGCTTCCAGACCAAGCTGAAGCATGGCGAGCAGGTGCGGATCTTCCGCATGATCCCGGGCCTGGAGCGCGCCGAGTTCGTGCGCCTGGGCGGGCTGCACCGCAACACCTTCATCAATTCGCCGCGCGTGCTCGACCCGGCGCTGCGGCTCAAGGCCGAACCGCGCCTGCGCTTCGCCGGCCAGATTACCGGCGTCGAAGGCTATGTCGAGAGCGCGGCCATCGGCCTGCTCGCCGGCCGCTTCGCCGCCGCCGAGCGGCTGGGCCGCGCCGTCCTGCCGCCGCCCCCGACGACGGCCCTGGGCGCCCTGCTGGGGCACATCACCGGCGGTGCCGATGCCCGGACCTTCCAGCCCATGAACGTCAATTTCGGCCTGTTTCCGGAGCTCGGGCCCGGGCACCCGGCCAAGGGGCGCGAACGCAAGGCCGCCCTGGCGCGGCGCGCCCGCGCCGATCTCGGCAGCTGGCTGGCCGCGGCCGGCGGCGGCGCGGGCAGCGCCGCCGCTTAGAGCGGGATGTGCATAAGGTCGAATCGTCGTGATTCCCCCTCCACCCAGCCTCCTCCCACAAGGGGAGGAGGAGCTCTGTCGCAGCAGCTTCGCCCCTCCTCCCCTTGTGGGAGGAGGTCGGGTGGAGGGGTGTCAGCACGCCGGTCGAAGGCTTTCTCGACCGGGTCAACCTGATCTCATCCCGCTCTAAAGCCGCGCCCCCGTCAGTGGCCGGGGTGGTTGGCCCGGCACGTCAGGCTGCTGACCACCACGTCGCCGCAGCTCGGGATGGGCCGGCCTTCGGGGGTGGTGCCCGCGGCCGTGACCGCGGTGCCACTGTTGCCATAATAGCCCGATGACGGCTCCGAGCATGCGCTGAGCAATGCCGCGGCCGTCAGGCCGACGGCGATCAAGGATCCAATGCGCATCATTCCGATCGTCCTTTAAGGTCGTTGCGAGGTCATCGCGAGATCTCGGTTCCCCGGCAATACATCCCCTCGCCGGGCATTTATAAAATGCCAAGCAAAAAGACCCTCTCAATTCCAGAGATCCCCACGCAGCAATCTGATGCAGATCACATCACCGCGCGGCCACGGTCCTCTTTGAGATTGTTCGCGCCTCACGACTTAGGCGTCAAAGTATCTCCTGTCATCCATCTGCGACAATATTGACAATCATCGAATTGTCACCGTGCTGTAACATGAATATTTTTCACGGCGACAAGATGAATGCTTCATAAGGGCACAATGAGTGCCGGCCCATCATCCGGATCAATTCTTGATGTCGCTGGACACCGGTCGGCAGCCGGGGGCGATGACTGCCTCGCAACTGGACGCACCCGCGGACGTGCTCGGCGACGGGGCCGGCATTGCGCAGCTCGCCAGAGCCGCCCCGGCCAGAGCCACCAGAGCCGCGGCCAACACCCGAACCACGGTTCAGATCGCGCCGGTCAGCATCGCCCAGGCCAACCCGGGCACGCCCACCACCGGCCGCCGCAGCGCCGGCGCGTAGAGATCGTCGCCGCCCCGATGCAAACGCGCCAGCATGCCGCGCGCCAGCCGCCCGACCAGCAGTGCCGGGCGTGCCGTCGGCGGCAGCCCGCGGGCGAGCCGGCGGCCCTCGGCCAGGTGCTCGGCCGCGCGCGCGGCGACGGCGCGCACCACCGGCTTGGCGGCGGGCCCCGACTTGGGGTCGGCCAGGGCGGCCGGATGCAGCCGGGCCAGGTCCAACAGATCGCGCGGCAGGTCGACGCGGCCGTGGCTGGCCCGGAAGGGCTGCGCCAGCAACAGTCCGGCCAGGGCATAGGCGGTGCCGATCGGCCGCGCCGCGCGCAGCGCCGCCGGGCTGGCGGCATCCAGGATGGCCAGGGCCAATTCGATCACCGTCGCCGAGGACTGGTCGGCATAGGCTTCCAGCTCGGCCAGGGTTGCCGGCGGTGCGTCCTCCAGGTCGGTTTCGCGAGCATCGACCAGGCGTTCCAGCAGCGCCCGCTCCAGGCCGCGACGCCGCCATAGCTCGGCCAAGGGCTGCGCCACGGCGTGGAGGCGCGGGCTGCCGGCCGCCATGGCATCCAGCGCGTCGCGCCACCATTGCAGGCGCATGCGGCCGATCAGCGGCTCGCGCACGACCTCGCGCACTTTGGCCAGCTCGACGTTGAAGGCATATAGGGTCAGCAGATCCTCGCGGCGCTCGGCCGGCGCGAATTGGGCAGTCAGGAAACGGCCGCGGTCAAACCGGCGGACCTGCTCGCCGCAATAGCTCAGATCGGGCACGCGCTACCCCTCGCCACGCCGGCATGGCATATAGACCGCTCGCACCCGTCGCAACCACCCTGGTTCCTCAATGTCCGACCTTGCCCTATCTCGTCGCTATGCCGTGGAGTCCGGCAAGGGTGCCGACGACGAGAATTTCCCGGTCGCCTCGCGCCTGCTCGCCCCGGCCCACCGGGCCCAGGTCATGCGCTTCTATCGCTTTGCCCGCGCCGCCGACGACGTCGCCGACGCCGCCGACCTGACACCCGCCGAGAAGCATGCCCGGCTCGACGCCATGGGCGCGCAGCTGCCGGCCGGCGATGTCGGCACGCCGCACGCCCGGGCGCTGCTGGTGGCCTTCCATCGCGACGCCGACAACCAGCCCTGCGAGACCTGGGACGACCTCTACGACTACTGCCGCTACTCGGCGGCGCCGGTCGGCCATTTCCTGATCGACCTGCATGGCGAATCCGCGCGCGCCCGCGCCGCCGGCGGCGACCTGGCGATGGCCATGCAGGTGCTGAACCACCTGCAGGACTGCGCCGACGATTGGCGCGCGCTCAAGCGCCTGTACCTGCCGCGGCGGATGCTGGCCGAGCAGGGGATCGATGTCGGCTGCCTGCTCAAGCCGGCCGGCTGCTCCGGCCTGCGCCGGGTCATGGACGCGCTCCTGGAGCACACCGACGGTCTGCTCGCCGGCGCCGCCCCCCTGGTCGAGGAGGTGCGCGACTGCGGCCTGGCGGCGCAGAGCCGCGCCACCCTGGCGCTCGGCCATCGGCTGCGCCGGCGCCTGGCCCTGGGCGACCCGCTGACCGGCCGGGTCAAGCTCGAGCCGATCGACTGGCTGTCGGCCGGCCTGGCCGGCCTCGCCCGCGGCGGCTGGCCGCTGATCGCCCGAGTGCTGCGGCCCCGAGCGCAGGCATGACCGTGTCAGCCGCGGCGCTCGACCCGGCCGCCGAGACCGAGGCGCTGGTCAAGGGTGCCCGCACCTCGTTCTACTGGGCGATGCGGCTCCTGCCCCGGCCGCGTCGCGAGGCGATGTACGCGATCTATGCGTTCTGCCGCGCCGTCGACGATATCGCCGACGCCGAGGGGCCACCCGAGCCCAAGCTGGCGGGCCTGGCCCAATGGCGGCGCAACATCGACGCGGTCTATGCCGGCCGCCCGGTCGACGCGATCGGCCAGGCGCTGCTCGCCGCCCACCGCCGCTTCGACCTGCCGCGCGAAGAGTTCG
Source organism: uncultured Comamonadaceae bacterium (assembly GCA_964511405.1). GTDB lineage: Bacteria > Pseudomonadota > Alphaproteobacteria > Elsterales > Elsteraceae > CAZEFK01. Next base: position 3,691 of record CAZEFK010000140.1, read on the forward strand.
ACGAGATGATCGCCGGCATGGAGATGGACGTGCACGGCCCGATCGTGGCGCCCAGCCTGGCCGACCTCACCCTCTATTGCCGGCGCGTCGCGGGCGCGGTCGGTCTCTTGTCGATCTCGGTGTTCGGGGCGCCCGGCGCCCGCCGCTTCGCGCTGGCCCTGGGCGAGGCGCTGCAGCTGACCAACATCCTGCGTGACCTGGCCGAGGACGCGGCCATCGGGCGGCTGTACCTGCCACGCGAGGCGCTGACGGCGGCCGGCATCACCGAGCCGAGCCCGGCCGTGCTGTCCGATCCCAGAGCCGCCCCCCAGGTCGCCCAGGCCTGCCGGGCGGTGGCCGCCCAGGCCGAGGCCCGCTTCGCCGAGGCCGCCGCCGAGCTGGAGCGGCACGACCGGCGCCGGCTGGTCGCGGCGATTGCGATGATGGCGATCTACCGGCGGCTACTGGCCCAGCTGATCGCCGGCGATTTCCGGCGTTTCGATGTCCGGCCGCGGGTCTCGAGCGGCGCCAAGCTGGCCATCGCGCTGCGCGCCCTGGTGCTGGCACGGCCATGACGGTGACCGTGGTCGGAGCCGGCCTCGCCGGCCTCTCGGCCGCCACGGCGCTGGCCGCGGCGGGGCATGCCGTGCAGCTGTTCGAGGCGACCGAGCGCCCCGGCGGCCGCTGCCGCTCCTATCCCGACCCGGCGCTTGATGCCGTGGTCGACAACGGCGCCCATATCGTGCTGTCGGGCAATCGCCATGTCCTGGCCTACCTGGACCGGCTGGGTGCCCGCGACCGGCTTCTGCCCATGGCCGAGGGCGGCTTCCCGTTCCGCGACATGGCCACCGGCGACAGCTGGGTGCTGCGGCCGAACCGCGGGCGGCTGGGCTGGTGGATCCTCGATTCGGGCCGGCGCACCCCGGGCACCTCGGCCGGCGATATGCTCGCCTCGGCCTGGGCGCTGCTGCGCGCCGCGCCGGAGGCCACGGTCGCCGACGCACTCGGGCGTCGCCCGCTGCTGTTCGAGCGCCTGTGGCGGCCGCTCACCGTCGCGGCGCTGAACTGCGCGCCCGAGGAAGCCTCGGCCCACATCCTGCGCCGGGTCCTGTGGCTATCGTTCCGCGGCAACCTCGACACCTGCCAGCCGATGCTGGCGCGCCGCAGCCTGGCCGACACCTTCGTCGACCCGGCGCTGGCCTGGCTTGGCGCTCGCGGCGTGCCGGTCACCACCGGCGCCCGCCTGCGCCGGCTGGTGGTCGACTCCGGCCGCGTGACCGGTCTGGACTTCGGCGACCGCACCCGTCCGGTCGAGGGCCCGGTGGTGCTGGCGGTGCCGAGCTGGGCCGCGGCCGACCTCATCCCCGGCCTGCCCCAGCCCGATGGCCACCGCGCCATCGTCAACGCCCACTTCCGGCCCGAGCAGCCGCCGGTCCTCCCGGGCGGCGTGGCCATGCTGGGGCTGCTGGGGGCGACCGCCGAATGGCTGTTCGTGCGCGACGGCATCCTGACCGTCACGGTGAGCGCCGCCGACCGCCTGGTCGAGGCGCCGGCCGATGCTATCGCCGACCGGCTGTGGGCCGAGGCCGGGCCGCTGGTCGGCGGCGGCCCGCGCCCGCGCTACCGGGTGATCAAGGAGAAGCGCGCGACCTTCCTCGCCTCGCCCGCCAACGAGGGGGTGCGGCCGGGACCGCGGACGGGCCTCGCCAACCTGGTGCTGGCCGGCGACTGGACGGCGACCGGGCTGCCGTCCTGCATCGAGGGGGCCATCCAGTCCGGCTGGGCCGCGGCCGCGGCGGTCGCCCGCGATCCCGCGATTGTCCGAACGGCATCGGCCGCTTAAATGCTTGACCGGGCGGCAAGTCCGCCCTTGCTATGGCGCCTGCCTTCCCTCAGCAACCAGCGAGAGATCCGATGGCCTTCCAACTTGCGCCGCTGCCGTACGCGCCGACCGCGCTGGCTCCGTACATCAGCGAACAGACCCTGGGCTTCCATCACGGCAAGCACCACCAGACCTACGTCACCAACCTCAACAACCTGGTCAAGGGCACGCCGCAGGAAAGCGCCAGCCTCGAAGAGATCATCAAGGACGCGGCCGGCAAGGCCGACAAGGTGGCGTTCTTCAACAACGCCGGCCAGGTGTGGAACCACGACTTCTTCTGGAACAGCATGAAGGCGAACGGCGGCGGCGAGCCGACCGGCCAGATCGCCACGCTGATCAAGGAGAGCTTCGGTGGCCTCGACGCCTTCAAGAACGAGTTCAAGACCACCGCCGTCGGCCAGTTCGGCAGCGGCTGGGGCTGGCTGGTGCTCGACGGCGGCAAGCTGAAGGTGACCAAGACCGCCAACGCCGACCTGCCGCTGGTCCACGGCCAGACCGCGGTCCTGACCTGCGACGTGTGGGAGCACGCCTACTATCTGGACTACCAGAACCGGCGGCCCGACTTCGTGCAGGCGTTCCTGGACCACCTGGTCAACTGGGACTTCGCCAACGCCAACCTGGCCAAGGCGCGCTAGATGAAAGCCCGGGCCCGCCGCCCGCGGGCCCGGGTTTGCCCAAGCTTTGAGCGATCGGTGACAGATCGGTTCAATTGGCACTAAGCTCCGCCGCCCGACCGGCTGTCCCTTCCCGTCGCTCAAGGACCCCATGTATTTCGCCCGCTGGAAGTTCATCACCGTCGCCGTCGTCCTGGCGCTCGGCCTCCTCTATTCGCTGCCGAACCTGTTCGGCGAGGCGCCGGCGGTGCAGATCGGCGCGGCGCGGCCGTCCGGCCAGATCGATCAGGCGCTGCTGGGGCGGGTCGAAGGCGTGCTCAAGGGCGCCAACCTGGCGCCCGCCAGCGAGCAGCTCGATGCCGCCAGCCTCAAGGTGACCTTCCCGGACACCGACGCCCAGATCAAGGCGCGCGACCTGGTCGCCAAGCAGCTCGGGCCGGACTACACGGTCGCCCTCAACTTGTTGTCGAACTCGCCGAAATGGCTGCCCAGCCTGGGTGCCCTGCCCATGTATCTGGGGCTGGACCTGCGCGGCGGCGTCTATTTCCTGCTCGAGGTCGACATCAAGGGCGCCCTCACCGCCGCGCTCGACCGCACCCTGGTCGACATCCGCACCACGCTGCGCGACCAGAAGCTGCCGCTGCCGGTCCTGGGCCGCGACGGCGCCACGATCAGCCTCAAGTTCCGCGACGCCGACGCCAGGACCCGGTCGCTGCCGGCGATCCAGAACGCGCTGCAGGACCTGACCTTCACGCCCGGCGCCGATCCGCTGACCGAAACCGGGACCTTCATCCCCGCCGCCGCCAAGCGCCTCCAGGACGGCGCGGTGCAGCAGAACATCATCACGCTGCGCAACCGCGTGAACGAGCTGGGCGTCGCCGAGCCCATCGTGCAGCAGCAGGGCCCCGACCGCATCGTGGTCGAGCTGGCCGGCGTCCAGGATACCGCCCGCGCCAAGGAGATTCTGGGCCGCACCGCGCGCCTGGAGATCCGCATGGTCGACGAGGAGCGCGCCGACCAGGTGCACCCGCTGCCGGGCGGCCGCATCCAGGCGCCGCCCGGCGACGAGGTCTTCTATGACCGCGAGGGCCGGCCGATCCCGGTGGCGCGCGGCGCCGTCCTGACCGGCGACCGCATCACCAACGCCCAGGCCGGCTTCGACCAGAACCACGAGGCGGTGGTCAACATGACCCTGGACGGCTACGGCGCCCGGGTGTTCCAGCAGGTGACCCGCGAGAATGTCGGCAAGCGCTTGGCCATCCTGCTGCTCGAGCAGGGCCGCGGCGAAATCGTCACCGCGCCGGTCATCCGCAGCGAGATCGACGGCGGCCGCGTGCAGATCTCCGGCCGCATGACCGTGCGCGACGCCAACGACACCGCCCTCCTGCTGCGCGCCGGCGCCCTGGCCGCACCCATGAGCATCATCGAGGAGCGCACCGTCGGCCCCAGCCTGGGCGCCGCCAACATCCAGGCCGGTGTCAACTCGATCCTCTACGGTTTCACCGCGATCACGGTGTTCATGTGCATCTATTACCGGCTGTTCGGGGTGGTCTCGATCATCGCGCTGGCGGTCAACGTGCTGCTGCTGGTCGGCGTGTTGTCGGTGATGCAGGCGACGCTGACCCTGCCCGGCATCGCCGCCATCGCGCTGACCGTGGGCATGGCGATCGACGCCAACGTGCTGATCAACGAACGCATCCGCGAGGAGCTCAGGGCCGGACGCATCGGCGCCAACGCTATCCATGTCGGCTATGAGCGCGCCTTCGGCACCATCTTCGATTCCAACGTCACCCAGCTGATCGCCGGCATCGCGCTGTTCGCCTTCGGCTCCGGCCCGATCCGCGGCTTCGCCGTGGTGCTGTGCCTGGGCATCGTGACCTCGATCTTCTCGGCGGTGATGGTCAGCCGGGCGATGGTCAGTCTCATCTATGGACGCCGGCCGCGCATGGCCGCGATCTCGATCTGAAAGCGCCGGCCATGTTCGACCTGTTCCCGATCAAGCACGACATCCCCTTCATGTCCTATGCGCGGACGACCACGATCATCTCGCTGGTCACGTTCGTGCTGGCCGTGTTCTTCCTGGTCGTGCGCGGCCTCAATTTCGGCGTCGAGTTCACCGGCGGCACGGTGGTCGAGGTGGCCTATGCCGCGGCCCCGGACTTCCAGACCATCCGCGACACCCTGGGCAAGGCCGGCATCACCGACGCCGAGCCCCAGACCTTCGGCACCGCCGGCGACATCCTGATCCGCCTGCGCCCGGACCCGGCGCTGTCGACCGCCCAGCTCAGCGAGAAGGTGCTGGCGGCGCTGCGCGGCGCCGACCCCGGCGTGCAGCTGCGCAGCGTGCAGTTCATCGGCCCGCAGGTCGGCCAGGAGCTGGTACATGGCGGCCTGATCGCCCTCGCCTTCGTCTGCGTCAGCATCATCCTGTACCTGGCGTTCCGCTTCGAATGGCGGTTCGGCGTGGCCGCGATCATCGCGAACATGCACGACGTGGTGATCATCCTGGGCTTCTTCGCCTTCTTCCAATGGGAGTTCAGCCTGCCGGTGCTGGCCGCCGTGCTGTCGGTGCTGGGCTATTCGGTCAACGAATCGGTGGTGGTGTTCGACCGGGTGCGCGAGAACTTCCGGCGCACCAAGCAGGCCAGCGTCGCCGAGGTCATCAACAACGCCATCACCCGCACCATGTCGCGCACGATCATCACCCACGGCTGCACGCAGCTGATGGTGACCTCGATCCTGTTCTTCGGCGGCGAGGTGCTGCACAACTTCGCCCTCGCGCTCACCATCGGCATCCTGTTCGGGATCTATTCGTCGGTGCTGGTGGCAAGCCCGATCGCCATGTGGCTCGGCATCAGCCGGCAGAATTTTTCGAAGGCGGTGGCGTAGAGGCCGGGGTTCGGGCTGCTATGATTGCCGCGGTAACGGATGTGGCGGCAGCCCATGGCCACGATCACCTTGTCCGAGCGCAAACGGGCGGCCGCCGCCGCGAAGGCGCGCGCGGCTGACCTGCTGCGGGAGCGGTTGCGCGCCTACGCCCGCGACCGCAACGGCCGCTTCGTCCTGTTCGGATCCGCCGCAAGGCGCTGCGTTCGGCACGACAGCGACATCGACCTGCTGCTCGACTTCCAGGAAGCCGACCAGCCCGACGCCTGGCGGTTCGTCGAGGCCCAATGCCGGGAGTTGGGCCTCCGGCCCGACCTCATGCCGCTCGCCTGGTGCGAGCCTGATTTCCTGGACCATGTGCTGCCCGACGCCGAGATCATCTCATGAGCGATGCTCGGTGGTTCGAGGTCGAGGCCGATGCCGCCGATGCGGCAGCTCACTTCGCCATGGCCAAAGAGCTGTTCGACCTCGGCGGCTTCGATCGCCCGGGACGGGACGGCTATGTGGCACGAATGGCCTTCATGCATGCGATGCAAGCCGGCCACACATCGCTGGAGCGGGCCTTGGTGCGGGTCTTGGACATGCTGGGCGAAGACCGCCCAACGGGCGACAGTTGGCATGAGGACCTGATCCGGCGCGTATCCTCGGCAACCTTAGGCAGGACGCCGATCCTGACGGGCGACATCGTAGAAGCCGCGGACGAAACGCGGCGGTTCCGCCATGTCGCCATGCGCAGCTACAATCGCTTCTCGCCGACCAAGGCACGCCCCGCAGCCGAGTCCGCGGCCGTCCTGGCCGGACGCATCGGCGCGGAGTTCAAGCGATTCCGAGACGCGATCGACCCTCCGACCGCATCAGTACCAGGCCCGGGGGACGCCACATAGGACGGGCAGGAAGGTAACCGATGTGGCGACAGCCCATGGCCACGATCACCTTGTCCGGGCAACACTCCTATGGACGGCCGAGCAGCGCATAGATTTTTCGCTTAACCTCGGACAGCACCGCCGCCGAGACCTTCTCTTTGAATTCCGCCTGCCGCTGGGTCCAGTCGAGACTCTTCACCTGGTCGGCAAGCACGACGGGCGGCTTGTCCACGGCGACCGGCACCTCGAACGGATAGCCCTTGGCCTGGCTCGTCATCGGACAACAGACCATCAGTCCAGTTTTGCCATTGTAGGATGCCGGACTGATCACCAGGGCCGGGCGATGCTCGCGCTGCTCGCGGCCGAGCGGGGGATCGAAGTGCAGCCACACCACGTCGCCGACGTCGGGCACGTATCTGCCCGCCATGTCACAGCGATTCCTTGCCCACGGGTCCGCCGAAATCGATCGAGGCGTGCAGATTTTCCGGAGTGATCCGGTCGAGAAGCTGGTCGAGGTCATAGTCAGCCGCGGGCACCAGCTCGATGACGATCTTGCCTCCCTCGGCCCGGACATCGACGGTGTCGTCAACGCGGAAGTCCGCGGCCTCCATGACGGCGGCCGGAATTCGGACGGCTGGGCTATTTCCCCATTTCTTCACGTTCACGCGCATCGAATCCTCCGGCAACCCATGCTGCGATATAGGCAAAGCGGGCGGCCAGCGCCCCCTCTACCGTACCGGGGAAGGGCGCATTGGGACGGCCTTTCGTATCCTCATTGAAGATACAATATCCCATTGCGATTGACGTAGCAACAATGATGATACGCGACGAGGCTATTCGCGCGCTCGGTGGGACGCGATCGCCCCCGACCGGATCAGCACCCGGTCCGTAGCTACTCCACCCCCAGCGCCATGCCGTCGCGCTGGGGGTCGGCGCCGCCGGTCAGGCGGCCGTCGTCGATCCGGATGCCGTGCAGGGCGGCGAAGGCGTAGCTCATGGGCGAGCGGCGGACGTCGTAGCCCATGGTTTCAAGCGCGTCGGTCACGTAGCGCGGGACCCGGTTCGACACGTCGATGGCGTCGCTGACCGCGACGATCCGCGGCGCGGACACCGCTTCCAGCATCGACATGCCGAAGTCGATGACGTTCATGATGCCCTGGGCCAGCGCCGGCGCGATGTAGCTGCCGCCGGGCGCGCCGATCACGATGAACGGCCGGTCGCGCTTGAACACGATGGTCGGCGCGGCCGAGCTCGGCCGCCGCTTGCCCGGCGCCACCGACCCCGCCTGCCCCGGCCGCGGGTCGAACCGGCTCATGCAGCCATTGTACATGAAACCCAGCCCGTCGGTGATGACGCCCGATGGGCTGGCCAGGGTGTGGGTCAGCGACACCGCATTGCCGGCGCCGTCGACCACCGATACATGCGTGGTATCGCGCGGCCCGTCGTCGCCCAAGCGGCGCACCCGCGCCCGCGCGCCGGATCGAATCTGGTCGGCCAGGGCGCGGGTATGGGCGGCCGAGGTGAGTTGCTCGACCGGCACCGGCACGAAGTCTGGGTCGGCCATGTGGCGCTCCTTGTCCAAGGTCATGCGCTTCATGGCCTCGGCCAGCACTCTCAGGTGCTCGACGCTGCCATGGCCCAGGGCCGCGACGTCGAAATGCTCCAGGATGTGCAGCAGCTCGATCATGGCGAAACCGCTGGCCGGCGGCGGGTTCGATGCGATGCGGTGGCCACGGTACGAGCCCCAGATCGGCTCGGTCACCCGCACCTGGTAGTCGCGCAAGTCGTCCAGCCCGATCAGCCCGCCATGGGCCGCAAAATCGGCGGCGATCGCCTGGGCGATGTCGCCCCGGTAGAAGCAGTCGGGGCCGTCGGCGGCCAGCCGCTCCAGGGTGCGCGCCAAATCGGGATTGTCGATGTGGTCGCCCGGGCGCTTGACGCTGCCGTCGGCATGGAAATAGACGCGCCGGCCGGTGGCGCTGAAGCGCAGCTTCTCGCGCGTCCCGACCTGGCCGTCGGCTTCCTGGTCGAGCGTCCAGTACCAGTGGACGTGCGGACGCACCATGAAGCCGCGCCGGGCTTGGTCGACGGCGGGCGCCAGGGCGTCGCGCCAGTCGAAGCTGCCCCAGCGCGCCAGCGCCTCGGCATAGCCCGCGACGCTGCCGGGCGTGCCGACCGCCAGGTAGCCGATCTCGCTGGCATGGTCCGAGAGCAGGAAGGCGAAGCCGTCACGCGATTGGCCGGTGACCCGGTCGGCCCACATCTCGGGCCGGGCCGCCAGGGGCGCCCGGGCGAAGAACTCCAGAACCTGGTGCACGCCGCGGCCGGGCATGTAGACCTGCATCGACCCGAAGCCGCCGATCCCGGACATCTGCGGGTCGACCACGCCCTGCACCAGGGCCGCGGCGACCGCCGCGTCGACCGCGTTGCCGCCGCGCTTGAGCACCAACGCCCCGGCCTCGACCGCCTCCGGCTGGGGCGCCACGATCATGCCCGCCATGGCTCAGGCCCCCCGCCGCTGCGCCAGCATGTCGGCGAAGAACGTCTTGACCCGGCCCAGGCAGCGCATCCGATCATGGGACACCCCCGGCACCAAGTCGAAACGCACGGTCACGCCCGCCGCCTCGAACGAGCGCTGCAGGGCGCGCAGCCGCTCCGGCCGGGTGCGGCCGGCATCGTTGGCGCCGGGCATCCAATGCTGGCTGCCCTCGCGGTGGGTGATTTCCCAGGTTTCGAGATCGGCATCGCCGACCACCATATGCACCGGCACCCGCGCCAGCGCCGCGCGGTCCAGCGTGATCCCGAACCGCTGCTGCAGGTCCCGGATGCCGACCCACCAGTCGCGCTCGGGGTCCAGCAGCGTCACCGAGCCGGGCGCGCCGATCGAGGCCGCCCACAGCCGGCCCGGATGCAGGATCAGGAAGCGATGGGTGAAGTGGCCGCCGCCGGAATAGCCGAACAGGGCGAAGCGGTCCCAGGCCATCCGGTAGCGCTCGGCGACCTCCTCGACGATGCCCAGCAGCACCCGGTCGTACCGGATCTCGCCCTCTTCCAGGTACTTGTAGCCGTTGCGGGCGCCGTCGCCGCGCACGCCGATCGGGAACAGCGGGCACAGGATGGCGGCGTTGTTCCAGCGGCCGAACTCGGCGAAGCCGTCGCGGAAGTCCAGGAACGAGGTGCGGCTGGAGCCGTGGATGGCGACGATCAGGGCGGGATCGGGCCCGCCCTTGCCGATCTCGGGCGGCACATACAGGCAATAGCTGAAGCGCGGGTCGCAGCGCGCGGCATAGATCGCGGTATGGCCGAGGTCGTAGGTGGCGGCGAGGCGCTTGATTTGGTCGTCCATGAGAATCTTCCTCAAATCTTCGGCCGGACGCCCATGGCCAGGGTGTACTGGTCGGCCCGCCCCGTGGCCTCGATGCCCGTGCGCGCGGCCCACTGCGACACTTCATGGTGGAGCGGCAGAATGCCGGCATCGCCGATCACGATCTCGCTGGCCTCGGCCAGCAGCTTGGCGCGCTCGGTGTCGTCCAGGGTGTGCAGGGCCTTGATCAGCACCGCGTCGAAGCGCGGGTTGGAGTAGCGCCCGGTGTTGCCGACGCCCAGGCCAGCCTTGGCGTCGTAGGTCGCGACGCACGCCGCCATGGGGTTCGAGGTCTCGCCGGTGTTGGCGCCCCAGCTGTCGAAGAACAGCGAATAGTTGGGTTCGGCCAGCTTGGCGCCGTACACCGCCCAGGGCATCACCTGGGCCTCGGTCGCGATGCCGACCCGCCCCAACATCTGCGCGACCGCCTGCAGCACCTTGGCGTCGTTGATGTAGCGGTCGTTGGGGCCGTGGATGGTCAGCTTGAAGCCCTGGGGATAGCCCGCCTCGGCCAGCAGCGCCTTGGCGCCGGCGGGATCGTAGGGATCGGGCTCCAGCTTGTCCGAGGTGCCGAACCGCCCCTTGGGCAGGAACTGGGCGGCCACGATCGCCTGGCCTTCCATCACGCGGTCGACGATCGCCTGGCGGTTGATCGCCCGCGACACCGCCCGGCGCACGCGCAGGTCCAGGAACGGGTTCTTGGGCAGCAGCTGCCCGTTGGCATCGGTCGCATAGGGCGTCACGTCGCGGCTGAGGTCGAAGCCCAGATAGATCAGCCGGTTCGAGACCGCGCGGACCATCTGGAACCGGTGGTCGGCCGCGATCCGCTGGGCGCCCTCCGCCGGCACCGCCTCGATCAGGTCCAGGTCGCCGGCCAGCAGGCCGCTGAGCCGCGCCGCCTCGCCGGTGACGAAGCGCAGGGTGATGGTAGACCAGGGCTCGGCCCGCCCCCAATAGGCTTCGTTCGGCACCAGCGCGACATGGCTGCCCGGGACATACTCGGCCAGCCGGTAAGGGCCGGTCCCGATCGCGGCCTTGCCGGCGTTGAAATCGGAGGTGGGCGCATCCTTGAGCGCCGCCTTGATGATCCGGATGCGAGAGACCGAGCTGGGCAGCAGCGGATCGGGCGCCGCGGTCTCGATCAGCAGGGTGGCGGGATCGGCCGCGCGCATCGACTTGATGCCGCGGGTGTAGGTCTTGAACGAGGCGGTGCTGGGAAGGGTCGAGGCGCGCGTGAACGAGACGATGATGTCGTCGGGCGTGAGCGGCGTGCCGTCGCTGAAGCGCACATCGGGCCGGAGCTTGAATTCCCAATGGGTGTCGTCGAGGGCGCGCCAGGACAGGGCCAGGCAGGGCATCAGGCGCGACTGCTCGTCATTGGCGACCAGGGTGTCGAACAGGTGCGTCGCGACCGAGTTGTTCGGAGCGTTGTTCTGGAAATGCGGATCGATGGTGGTGGCCGGCGCGGCCAGGCCGATGCGCAAGGTCGGTGCCGCGGCCCGGGCCGCGCGGCCACCGATCGCGGCCAGGCCGGCCAGGCCGGCCAGAACGGTCCGCCGCCGGACCACCGGGAATAATCCGAGACGGGGCTGAGGCATCGGTGCATCCTTTCCGGCGCTCGTCGCGGATCTGTCCGCGATGTATTTTCGGCGAACAGCGTACATGACCGATCCGCTTCTGTCGAACCCCAGCCGGCTCCATCGCGATCTGTCGGCGCGCATCGCGGCCCTGATCCGCGACGGCGGCCTGGAGCCCGGCACCCGCCTGGCCGAGGTCGCGCTGGCGGTGCAGCTGGGCGTGTCACGGACGCCGGTGCGCGCGGCCCTGGTGCTGCTGGCCGAGCATGGCCTCGCGGTCCGCGCCGGCCGCGGCTTCGTGGTCGGCGGCTCGGACGCCGCGCCGGCCGCGCTGGCCCCCGAACCGGACCCCGATCCCGAACGCCTGGCCCTCACCATTGCCCGCGATCGCGTGACCGGCGCCCTGCCCGACCGGGTCACCGAGGCCGACCTGATGCGCCGCTACCAGGTGCGCCGGCCGCTGCTGCACCGGGTGCTGCGCCAGCTGGCCGACGTCGCGGTGGTCGCGCGCAGCCCGGGCCAAGGCTGGCAGTTCCTGCCCGCGCTCGAGGACGCGGCGGCGCGCGAGGAAAGCTACCGCTGGCGGATGCTGGTCGAGCCCGCGGCCATCCTGCAGCCCGGCTATGCGCTGCCGCCGGCCTGGCTGGCCGACATGCGCGAGCGCCACCGGCGCATGCTGGCCGAGCCCTGGCGGCCGACCGCCAGCCTCGCCTTCTACGAGATGAATGCCGCGTTCCACGACGGGTTGGCGGCCGGTGCCGGCAACCGTTACCTGCTGGCCGCCGTGCAGCAGCAGAACCGCCTGCGCCGCCTGCTCAACTACGAATGGGGCTTCGGCAGCGACGCCGCCCGCGCCGACCGGGTCCAGGTCAGCTGCCGCGAGCACCTGGAGATCCTGGACCGGATCGAGGATAGCGACATGGACGTCGCGGCGGCACTGCTGCGCCGGCACATCGGCCGCAGCGGTGCCCGACGGGGGCCGGTCGGCGACGGATGATGTCTTCTGTGATGAGGCTGTACAGAGGTCAGCGCGACAGCCGGGCATCGCTCTCGGCAAGGCGGGCATCGGCCGTTCCGCCAAGGGCGCAGCGCGCAGTCGAGCGCGGGGTAGGCCTGGATGTCGCCATAGGCGATCAGCAGCCGGTCGACGCCGGCGCGGCGGGCGATCCCCGGCTTGGTGTGATGCGGCCTCAGGATTCCCGGACTAGTGCCGGAGCGCTAGCATTATCAGCCCGACCGTCGCAGCCAGGTTGAAGCCAACCATCCACTTCAGGAGCGCCAAATCGCTGTCGATCCGCGCGAACCGGCTCTCGTAGGCCGCGACTGCCTCGGCGGCCTTGCGCGACTTCTCCTCGGAAGCGCCGGCCTCGCGCAACGCATCGTAGATCTCGGCGATCATCGTTGTCATGGCGCGATCCTACTCGGCCGACGGGGGAACGGGCGAGCCTTCTATGACGAGGCCGTACACGGCCCAAGCGCGACTGAATGCGGCGGTCAGCGCGCCAGCCGGGCATTGCTTTCGGCAAGGCGGGCGCCGTCCAACCGGCCGGTCCGCCAGGCGCGCAGCGCGCAATCAAGCGCGGGGTAGGCCTGGATGCCATCATAGGCGATCAGCAGCAGGTCGACGCCGGCGTTGAGCGCACTCACCACGCTCCGGCACAGGCCGGCGTGGTAGGGCGGCTCCATGGTCAGGTCGTCGGTGATCAGCAGTCCCTGGAAGCCACAGCCCCGGCGCACGACACCCTGGACCACGCGCTCGGACTGCCAGGCGAAACCGGCAGGATCCAGCGCATCCACCACGACGTGGCCGATCATGACGGCCGCGCCGCTGTGCGCGGCGACCTCGCGGAACGGCAGCCAGCCCCGCTCGTCCGGTCCGTCCAGATGGGCGCCGAACCAATGGGTGTCGGCGCGGATCCGGCCCAGGCCCGGAAAATGCTTCAAGGTCGGCCGCACGCCGGCCGCCTCCAAGCCGCGGCCATAGGCTTCGGCGACGGCAGCGACCACATCAGGATCGTCGGCGATGGCGCGTTGCGCGATCAGGCTGTTGCGGTCCAGCGGATTGGCCGGGCCGTCGGCGCGCAGATCCACCACCGGCGCCAGATCCATCGTGATGCCAAGCCCGGCCAGCTCGCGGCCCTGGCGGCCGCCGTACGCCGTCGCGGCGGCGGCCCGCTCGGCCGGCGCCAGGCCGGCCAGGGTCGCCAGCGGCGGCAGCGCCGTCAGCGGCGGCGACAGCCGGGACACGATCCCGCCCTCCTGGTCGGCGGCCACGATCAGCGGCGGCAGACCGGCATCCCGGCGCGCCTGCTGGAGCAGCCGGATCTCCGCGGCCACGGCCGCGGCCGAGCGGCCCGCGACATTGCGATGGGTGACGAACACGCCGCCGACCAGGCCCCGGCGGACCAGCGGCAGGATATCGTCGACGCGCGCGTAGCCGACCACGAAATGCCGGCCGATCGCGGCCGCCTCCGGCCCCGCCGCCAACACCGTCCGGCGCGCCTGATCCATGCGGACCAGCTGGCCGCCGACCATGCCGGCGACCGCCAGCCAAGCGGCGGCAAGCGCCCACGCCCCGATGCCCCGCCGCGCTCGCCGGACGACCGCCAGCGCGACCGCCACGCCGGCGGCCACCAAGGCCGGCGCCAGCCACGGCCGGGTGACGGACAGCATCGGGTCCCAGAGGTCGGCGGCCAGCGCCAGCAGCAAAGCGGCCGCGGCCCACAGCCCGGCCACGGCCACACGGCCGATCACGACCGGGTCAGCCGAGCGCGATCAGAGCTGCGGCGACCAGCCGATTCTCGGCCAGCAGCACGCTGTAGGTCCGGCAGGCGGCGCCGGTGTCCATGGGTTCGATCGGGATGCCGCGGCCGCGCAGGGCCGCCGGCACCGGCAGCGCCCGCCGGCCGCAGCCGAGCAGCAGCACCTGCACGCCGGCGGCGGCCGCGATCAGGGCGTCCAGGTCGGCGTCCGTGGCGGCCGTCAGGTCGGTGACCGGCCACGCGACGGTCCGCTCCGGCCGCACCACGACCGAGCCGGCATAGTCCTGGCCGGAGATGCGGAATCCGGCCGGCCCATAGCGCTCGATGACCTGTCGGTCGCCGGGCGCTGACGCGATCAGGCGCATGGCCGGCCCCTGCTACTTGGCGGCGGACTTGGACTCCACCTTTTCGGGAGCCTTGGCGCCGCCATCGCCGCGCGGCTCGGTCTTGGCGCGCACGTCAGCGATCGTCGCGCGCACGACCTTGACCCGTACGTTCTCGGCGATCTCGACCGTGACCTCGGCTTCGTCGACCTTGGTCACCAAGCCGAGGATGCCGCCGGCCGTGACCACCCGGTCGCCCCGGCGCAGCGCCGCCAGCATGTCGCGATGGGCGTTCGCCTTCTTCTGCTGCGGCCGCAGCAGCAACAGGTAGAAGACGCCGATGATCAGGATGATCGGCAGGAACTGGGCAAGGGCGGCGCTATTGGGCATGGAGCGGAATCCGGTGGGGAAAACGGGGCCGGCGCGGTCGGTCGGACGGCGGGTGGCGCGGACTATAGCGACGGCGCCCCGATTGGCAAACGCCAGTGGCCAGGCTACAGGTCGGGAGCCATGACCGATCCGTCAACGCCCCCGACCCCGACACCCCCGACCCTCGCGCTGCTCGCGCGCATCGCCGATGCCCTCGACCGCCTCGCCCCGCCCGCGCCGCCCCCGCTCGACTGGCGCGCCGCCGACGCCTTTCTGTGGCACGCCGATCCGGCCGGCCTGCTGCCGGTGCCCGAGATCCGCGCCCTGGACCTGGAGCTGCTGGCCGGCATCGAGCGGCAGCGCAGCCAGCTGGCCGAGAACACCCGCCGCTTCGCCGCCGGGCTGCCGGCCAACAATGCGCTGCTGTGGGGCGCCCGCGGCATGGGCAAGAGCAGCCTGGTCAAGGCGGTCCATGCCGCGGTCAACCGTGAACTTGCCGAGCCGCTGGCGCTGGTCGAGATCCACCGCGAGGACCTGGCCGGCCTGCCGGCGCTGCTGCGGCTGGTCCGGCCCGCGCCGCGCCGCGTGATCCTGTTCTGCGATGACCTGTCGTTCGACGGCGCCGACGTCAGCTACAAGGCCCTCAAGGGCGTGCTGGAGGGTGGCATCGAAGGCCGGCCGGCCAACGCGCTGTTCTACGCCACCTCGAACCGGCGCCACCTGCTGTCGCGCGAGATGGTCGAGAACGAGCGCAGCACCGCCATCAATCCCAGCGAGGCGGTCGAGGAGAAGGTCTCGCTGTCGGACCGCTTCGGCCTGTGGCTGGGCTTCCACAGCTGCGACCAGCCGACCTTCTTTGCCATGGTCGACGGCTATGCCCGCCGCTACGGCCTGGACCTGCCCCCCGAGCAGCTGCACGCCGAGGCCGTCGAGTGGTCGATCACCCGCGGCAGCCGGTCCGGGCGCGTCGCCTGGCAGTTCATCCAGGACCTCGCGGGACGGCTGGGACGGCACCTGGACGATTGAGGACATCACCATGGGCATTCGCGTCGGCATTGTCGGGATCAGCGGTTTTGGCGGCGGCGAGGCGATGCGCCTCATCGCGAGCCACCCGTCTTTCGAGCTGATCTACGCCGCGGGCGAGGGCAGCGCCGGCAGCCGGTTGGTGGACCGCTTCCCCGGTGTGCCGGTGAAGCTCGCCGAGCTGGTGATCGAGAAGTGGGACCCTCAGACCCTGCCGAAGCTCGACGTGCTGTTCGCATCGCTGCCCA
>CAZEFK010000141.1:0-19146 GCA_964511405.1 uncultured Comamonadaceae bacterium
GTACAGGATGCCCAGCACGATGTAGACGACGAGCAGGGCCGCCGCGATCAGGTAGGGCTCCGACGCCAGCGACGACTGGAAGGCCTGGGCGGTGCCCTGGAAGCTGGTGGCGAGCGTCACCGGCTTGCCCAGCCGCGCCTCGGCCGCCTGGATCCGCTGGACGGCGGTGCCCAGCGACGTGCCGGGCGCCAGGTTGAAGGACAGCGTCACCGCCGGGAACTGGCCCTGGTGGTTGATCGTCTGCGGCCCCGTGGTGGTGGCGATGCGGCTGATCGCCGACAGCGGCACCAGGCTGCCGTCGCCGGCGCGGACATAGATCGCCTGCAGGGCGCTCGGCCCCAGCTGGAAACTTGGGGCGACCTCCAGGATCACATGATACTGGTTGAGCTGGGTGAAGGTGGTCGCGACCTGGCGCTGGCCGAAGGCGTCGTACAGCGCGTCGTCGATCGCCTGCGGCGCGATGCCCAGGCGTGCCGCGGTGACGCGGTCGATCGCCACGGCCGTGCGCGGGCTGGCGGCTTCCAGGTCGCTGGCGACATCGGTCAGGCCGGGCAGGCCGCGCAGCACGTCCTGCAGCTTGACCGCCCAGCGGTCCAGCTCGGCGACGTCGGGATCCTGCAGCGTGTACTGGTACTGGGTGCGGGCCAGGCGGCCGCCGACATTGATGTCCTGGGCCGCCTGCATGAACACCGCGATCCCGGGCACCTCGGCGACCTGCGGGCGCAGCCGCTGGATCACCTGGTCGACGGTGACGTCGCGCTGGCTGCGCGGCTTGAGCGTGATGTACAGCCGGCCGGTGTTGAGCGCCTGGGCGCCGCCCGAGCCGATGCCCGAGGCCACGCTCTGCACCGCCGGGTCGCGGCGCACGATCGCCGCCACCGCCTGCTGGTGCTCGGCCATGGCCGCGAACGAGATGTCCTGGGCGGCCTCGGTCGTGGCGAACAGGAACCCGGTGTCCTGCTGCGGAAAGAACCCTTTGGGGATGATCGCGAACAGCGCGCCCGAGGCGACCACCATGGCGACGAACAGGCCGAGCACGATCGGGCGGTGGCCCAGCGACCAGCCCAGCGCCGACTTGTAGCCGGACAGCAGCCGATCGAACCCCGCCTCCAGCCACTGGTAGAGCCGCCCGTGCCGGGCGCCGCGCTCGGGCTTCAGGAACTGGGCGCACAGGGTCGGGGTCAGGGTCAGCGAGATGATGGCCGACATCACCAGCGCGATCGTCACCGTGACCGCGAACTCCCGGAACAGCCGGCCGACGATCCCGCCCATGGCCAGCAGCGGGATGAACACCGCGATCAGCGACCCGGTGATCGAAACGATGGTGAAGCCGATCTGGGCCGAGCCCGCCAGCGCCGCCTCCCGCGGCCGCTTGCCCGCTTCCAGGTGGCGGACGATGTTCTCGATCATCACGATCGCGTCGTCGACCACGAACCCGGCGGCAATGGTCAGCGCCATCAGCGACAGGTTGTCCAGGCTGTACCCCAGGGCGTCCATGCCGGCGAAGGTGGCGATCAGCGACAGCGGCACTGCGGCGCCGGGGATCAGCGTCGCCCGGATCGAGCGCAGGAACAGGAAGATCACCGCCACGACCAGCAGGATGGTCAGGCACAGGGTGAACTCGACGTCGGCCACCGAGGCGCGGATGGTCTGGGTGCGGTCGGAGATGACCTGCACCTTGACCGAGGCCGGGGCGATCGCCTGCAACGCCGGCAGCGCCGCCATGATCCGGTCCACGGTGGTGATGACGTTGGCGCCCGGCTGGCGCTGGATCGCCAGCACCACGGAGCGCGCGTCATTGAGCCAGCCCGCCAGCTTGTTGTTCTCGGGCGCCTCGATGACCTGGCCGAGGTCGCCCAGCTGCACGGCGGCGCCGGTGTGGGTGGCGACGACCAGGCTCTTCCAGCCCTTGGGGTCCATCAGCTGGTCGTTGGCGTCGATGGCGAAGGCCCGGGTCGGGCCGTCGAGCGTGCCCTTGGGCGAGTCGATCGTGGCCGCGGCGATGCGGGTGCGCAGGTCGTCCAGGGTCAGGCCCATGGCAGCGGCGGCCGCTGGATTGACCTGGATGCGGATCGCCGGCTTCTGCTCGCCCAGGATCGTGACCGTGGCGACGCCCTCGATCTGCGACAGGCGCTGGGCCAGCACCGAGTCGGCATAGTCGTCGACCTTGATCAGCGGCAGGGTCGGCGAGGTCAGGCCCAGGATCAGGATCGGCGCCTCGGCCGGGTTGGTCTTCCGGTAGGTCGGCGGGTTGGGCAGGGTCTTCGGCAGCTGGCCGCCGGCGGCGTTGATCGCGGTCTGGACATCCTGGGCCGCGGAGTCGATCGGCCGGTCCAGCGCGAACTGCAGCGTCACCTGGGTGCTGCCGAGCGCGCTGACCGAGGTCATCTGGCCCAGGCCCTGGATCTGGGCGAACTGGCGCTCCAGGGGTGTTGCGACCGACGACGCCATGGTCTCGGGATCGGCGCCCGGGAGGGTCGCGGTGACCGTGATCGTGGGAAAGTCGACCTGGGGCAGGGCGGCGACCGGCAGCAGCTGGAACGCCGCCACGCCCGCCACGAACAGGCCCAGCAACAGCAGCGAGGTCGCGATCGGCCGCTCGATGAAGGGGCGCGAGATCATGCGCCTGATGCCGGGGGCGAGGGCGGCTGGGCCTGCACCGCGACCCGGGCGCCGGTCTGCAGGCGCGACTGGCCGTCGATCACCACCTGCTCGCCGGGCTCGAGGCCGCTCTTGATCAGCACGTCGGTGTCGGTCTGGGCGGCGACGGTCACCGTCCGCTGCTCGGCGGTGCCGTCGGGGCGGACCGCGAAGGCGATGGTGCCGCCGGCGCCTGCCTGCAGCGCCGTGGCCGGCGCCACCGGTCCGGTCTGTTGCCGCAGCTCCAGCCGCGCCTGCACGAACTGGCCGGGCCACAGCCGGCGGTTCTGGTTGGGCAGCACGGCCTTGAGCCGGATGGTCGCGGTGTTGGCGTCGATCTGGTTGTCGAACACGGCCAGCGTGCCGTCGCCGAGCGGCGCGGCGCCGTCGCGGCTGAGCGCCGTCACTTTGCGCGGCCCCTGGGCCATGGCTTCGGCGATGTCGGGCAGGGCATCGCCGGGCACGGTGAACAACACCGCGATCGGCTGGACCTGGGTGATCGTCACCAGCGCCGTGCTGTCATTGGCGCGGACCAGGTTGCCCTCGTCGACCTGGCGCAGCCCGACGCGCCCGGCGATCGGGGACCGGATGGTCGCGTAGCTGAGCTGCACCCGGGCATTGGCGATGGCGGCATCGTCGGCCTGGACCGTGGCGGTCAGCTGCGCCACCAGCGCCTGCTGGGTCTGGACCTGCTGCGGGGTGATCGCGATCGAGCCGGTCAGCCGCTGGTCGCGTTCCAGGTCCAGGCGGGCGTTGGCGAGCTGCGCCTGGTCGCGCGCCGCAGCGGCGACCGTCTGGTCGAGCGCCGCCTGCAGAGCGCGCGCATCGAGTTCGATCAGGACGTCACCGGCCTGCACGTCCTGGCCTTCCCGATAGGCGACCTTGACGATCTGGCCGTCGATCCGGCTGCGCACGGTTACGGTGTTGAGCGCCTGGACGCTGCCGAGGCCGGTCAGCAGGATCGGGAACGGCCTCTCGGCGACGGTCGCGACCCGGACCGGGATCGGTGCCGGGGGCGGGGCGGGCGGCTTCGGGCGGTGCCCGACCGCCAGCCACAGCCCGGCCACCGCCGCAGCCGCGCCGAGGCCACCCAGGACCCAGCGGCGGCGGCGCGGCCGCGCTCCGCTGTCATCTCCCTTGGGCAGGACGCGCGCTCCGGCTGGCCATGCCCCGGGAACGGGAGGGCCGGACGGTCGGTTCAGCGGCCCGGACTTCGGGCTCAATGATCGCGGATATGACGCTGCTGTCGCCGGTACTGCGCGGGGGAGAGCCCGAACCGCGCCTTGAACGCCTTCGAGAAGTGCGAGAGGTCGTTGAACCCCCAACCGAAGGCGATTTCCGAGATGGTGACAGGGGATTGGCGCGGATCCTCCAAGGCGCGGCGGCAAGCCGCCAGGCGATGATCGAGCACCCATTGGCCAAACGTGGTGTCGGCTTCTTCGAAGCGTTTGTGGACGGTGCGGACAGACATGCGCAAGCGAGCGGCCAGCATTCTGGGCGACAGCTCGGGATCGGCAAGGTGCTGCCGCAACGTCAGGATGATTTCGTCGAGGCCAGGCTGAACCGTGACCGCGCGCTGGCCGTCGCTGCCCGCGGTCATCAGGGCGACAAGGTTGCAAATATTGTCGCTCAGCACGGCCGCCTCGACCGCGGACGCGCAATCCGGGCCCGATAGCCGTTCGAGATAGAACGTCAGCGCGCGGCTCAGGGGCGAACTGGCGGCGATCCGGCGAAGCGGCCGGCGGCCAAGCCAGGGCGCGCGGCTGTGCAGTTGCTCATGGGGGATGACCGCGACGATGCGGTCGACGGCCTCCGGAAACTCGACCCGGAAGGGCCGTGTGCCGTCAACGACGCCAAGGTCGCCCGACTGCAGCTCGCAGGCACCATCGTCCTGGATCATGCGGCAAGCGCCGCGGCGCTGCAGGCTGACCAGATAGTGCGCGTCGCCCGACCGGCCGATGTGGGATTTCAGCCGCCGGATCTCGTGCCGGGCCGACCGAAAGGCGGCGAAGCGCAGATGGCCGTACTGCGCGCAGGCGATATCGCCGAAGAAGCCCTCGCCGGGATGTTCGGTTGCGACGTTGAGCACCGCCTCGCAAACCGCCTCGCGCCAGAACGCAAATTGCTCGCCCGGCGCGATGGCTTGGGTCGACCAGTGCCGGTTCGCCACCTCAACCCTCCCTGCGTCGATGTCGGTCGGCACGCCTCGCCAAGTCGGATTGCGCTCAGAACCAAGCCTGCGCCTGGCGACTATGGTCAGATCGGCGCTGCCCGTCCAGAGGTGGCGGCAGGACGTCAGGGAGACGGCAGGTGCAGACCGCCTTTACTCGGGACCAGCTCGGCCGGCCTGACATCGTCGAAGCCGACGGCATCCTGAAGACCTGCGTCCATTATGGTTTCTGCACCAATACCTGTCCGACCTATGTGCTCACTCGCGACGAGAACGAGTCACCCCGTGGCCGCATCGACCTGATCAAGGCCATGCTGGAGACTGGCGGTCCGCCCGATACGAAGACTGTTCACCATCTCGACCGCTGTCTCTCCTGCCTGTCCTGCATGACGACCTGCGCGGTGAAGGTCGACTACGTCCACCTGATCGACATCGCGCGCAGCTACATCGAGGAGCATTTCAGCCGCCCCTGGCCCGACCGCCTGCTGCGCCGCCTGTTGGCGCGGACGCTGCCCTATCCCCGGCGATTTCTGGTCGCGCTGCACTTGGCGAAGCTGGCGCGGCCCATGGCCGGCCGTCTGCCCGGGCGCCTGGGCGGGCTTGTCGACTTGGCCCGGGTGCCGGCGCGGCCGGCGCTGCTGAGGCACCGGCGCCATCCCGCCCGGGGCGAGCGGCGGCTGCGGGTTGCGTTGCTCCCGGGCTGTGCGCAGCAGGTGCTGGACCGCGACATCAATGCCGCGACGATCCGGATCCTGCAGCGGCATGGCTGCGAGGTCGTGGTCGCGAAGGGCGTCGGCTGCTGCGGCGCGCTGCCGCTTCATATCGGCTACGCGGCGCAGGCGCGGACGCTGGCGACGGCGAATGTGGCAGCATGGTCCCGGCTTCTCGGGGCCGGCCTCGACGCGGTGGTGGTGAACGCCGCCGGCTGCGGCACGATGGTGAAGGATTATGGCCATCTGCTCGGCAGCGACGAGGCCAGGCGCATTGCCGCCTTGACCTGCGACGTCACCGAGCTGCTGGTGCGGCTCGATCTGCGGCCAGCCGGCACGGCCAAGCCGTACCGCGTCGCCTATCATGACGCCTGCTCGCTGCGGCATGGGCAGCGCGTGATCGAGGCGCCACGGCGATTGCTGCGGCAAGCAGGCTTCACCGTGCTCGACGTTCCGGAGGCGCATTTCTGCTGCGGCTCGGCCGGCACCTACAACCTGCTCCAGCCCGAGATCGCCGATGCGCTTGGCCGGCGCAAGGCGGGACATATCGCCGGTGTGGAGCCGGACATCATCGCCGCCGGCAATCTCGGCTGCATGGTGCAGATCGGCCGCTTTGCCATGGCGCCGACCGTCCACACGGTCGAACTGCTCGATTGGGCGACCGGCGGGCCGATGCCGGAGAACCTGAAGGGCGGCGCTCTGCGCGAGCCGGCTCCGGCGCTCGCGGTCGAGCCGTCCGTCGCGCCGACAGGGCTGCCGTCCGACGGCGCCGGATTTTGGTGAGGGAGGACACGCACATGCATGAGGGGCTCGAGGCGTTCTTCGCCGAGGTCGGCGGGCTGCTCGGCGCCGACGGCGTCAACCGGGCCGAAGAGACGCTGCGCCGCTATGGCGAAAACACCATGCCGTGCGGTGCGGTGCGGCCGTCCGGCGTCGTCTATCCGCAATCGACCGCCGAGGTGCAGGCGATCGTGCGGGCGGCGAACCGCTACGCCGTGCCGCTCTACCCGATCAGCACCGGCCAGAACATCGGCCTCGGCTCTCGCTCCGCCGCCCTGCCGGGCCAGGTGGTGGTCGATCTCGGCTATCGGATGAACCGCATTCTCGAGATCAACGAGACGCTCGGCTATGCCGTGGTCGAGCCCGGCGTCAGCTATCAGGCGCTCTATGACGAGCTCGTGCGCCGGGGCAACCGGCTGATGCTCGACGTCACCTCAGGGCCGCCGCAGGGCGGCATGATCGGCAATGCTCTCGACAAGGGTGCCGGCTACACCCCGTATTTCGATCATTTCGGCTTTTCCTGCGGTCTTGAAATCGTGCTGGGCACCGGCGAGATCCTGCGCACCGGCGACGGTGCGCTGAACTCGGACACGCTCGCCAACTGGCACACGTCCAAGTACTCGTTCGGCCCCAGTCTCGACGGCCTGTTCACGCAGTCGAATTACGGCATCGTCACCCGGATGGGCGTGTGGCTTCTGCCGCGGCCGCCGGTGGTGCGCTCGTTCCATTTCACCTTTCCCGACGACGACGACCTCGAGCCAATCATCGATCTGTGCCGGCCGCTCAAGATGTCGAACTTCGTGCCGACGCTCCTGCGCGTTGCCAACGATCTCTATCTCTGCGGATCGGAAGGCGAGAGCCCGAACTATCGCGCCGCCAACGGCCGGACATCGATCTCGGACGACGAACGGCGGGCCTTGCGCGCGCGGCATGGGCTGGGGGCCTGGACCGTCTCCGGGGCCTTCTACGGCCCGAGCGCGGCGGCGCTCGAGCCGATGCTCCAGCGCGTGCGCGATCACTTCGGTCAGAGCGGCAAGGCCATCTACATCGACCACGCGGCGGCGGGCGCGATGCCGCCGCTGCAGGTGGCGATCAACGCCTTTTCCGGCATTCCCAGCCTCGGCGAGCTCGGGCTTCTGCGGTGGCGCCCCGGCGGCGGCAATCTCTGGTTCCTGCCGGGCACGCCCATGGACGGCAACGTTGCCAACGAGTTTCAGCGCCTCTGCCGCGGCATCTATGAAGCGCACGGCATGGACTACACGGTTATGAACGTCTGCGGCCCGCGCTTCGCGCGCGGCCTGCATGTCATCACCTTCAATCGCGAGGACGCCGACGAATGCGCGCGGGCCGACGCGTGCTATCGGGCCATGTCGGAGGCCGTCGCGCGCCGCGGCGTCTATGTCGGGCGCGCACCCATCCAGTATCACGCCTTCCACATGGCGCTGGCGATGCCGGCCTATCGCGACCTGTGCAACGGCCTGAAGCGGACGCTCGACCCCAACGGCATCATCGCGCCGGGGCGGTACGGGATCGGCTGAGCGGCCGTGAAGGAATCGGCCTAGTCGTTCACCGACAGCACCATGATCGGCTCGGCGATCTTCTCCGGCGCGATCTCCTGGTCCAGCGGCAGCACGGCGGTGCCGATGGCGAAGAATTCGATGACGTGGGTCTTCCAGCCGTGGCTGCCCTCGTGCATGTCGACGCCGACGACGCCCTCGGCCTTGGCCGCCACCGCCTCGGCCTGCATGCGCTCCATGGCGATCTCGCGGGCCTCGTACATGGCCGAGGTGAAGTTCTCCAACTCGACGTTGCGGCCGACCGTGCCCAGGCTCGACAGCACGCCGCGATGGGCGACGTGGTAGACGCAGCTGCCCATCACCATCTCGACCGGGCGGTAGCCGGCATGGAGCAGCGACCAGAAGTCCTGCCCCGACAGGTCCGAGGTGAACGGCCCGCCGTCATGGGCGCGGAAGCCGGCATGGCCGGCGGCATGGACGACGCCGGTGCCGATGGCGATGAATTCCAGCAGGTGCTCGTCCCATTCCAGGCGCTTGATCGTCAGCTTGACGCCGACGATGCCGTCGGCGCCCATGGCCGTCGCCTCGGCGCGCATGCGGTCCATGGCCAGCTCGCGGGCGTGGTACATGGCCTTGGACAGCACCTCCAGCTCCTGGTTCCGGGTCCAGGCGCCGAACTGGTAGCCGACATGGTAGACGCAGCTGCCGACGCACAGGCCGATCGGCTCGAAGCCGGCCTTGCGCACCAGCAGGAACTCGTTGACCGAGAAGTCCGAGGTGAAGACGCCGCCCGAGGTGGCCGAGCTGCGCAGCCCCTTCAGGCGCGCCTGGGCGTGGGCGGGAAGGCCGGTCGCGGGGCTGTCGGTCGACATGGGGCTAGATCGCTCCGTCTTTGTCGAGGGCGGCGTAGGACTGGTGGTGGCGCTGGGTGCCGGTCAGCGGGCTGCGGCCGGCATGCAGGTCGACCACGATCCGGACGTCGTGGGGGATGCTGGCGCCGGGCCGGGCGTCGACCGTGGTGGCGATGACGATGTGGCGGCCGAGGAAGCGCTTGGGCCGTTTGTCGTCGCCCTCGAACTCGAACATCTGGCTGAAGTTGATGTGGGCCAGCACGCCATTGCCCTGGCCTTGGGCGCTGCGCCGGAGCCCGGCATGGGCGCGCTGGCGGATGCTCTCCCAGAAGTGGCTCAGGGCGCGGGCCTCGGCGTTGCTCCAGCCGGTCTGGGCGGCGGTGCCGCGCCAGTCGTTCATCCAGTCGTACTGGGCGCCGACGGCGATCCCGGTCGGCACCACGTCGGCCTCGACCAGCTTGGCGAACGCCAGGGCCGGCAGGGTCGCGACCACGGGCTCGGCGCTGGGCGGCAGGCCTTCGGCGCGCACCGCCGTGCCGAGCAGCGTGAAGTCCATGCTGTGCTCGACGTCGAGCGGGACGGTGCGCATCTTGACATCAAGCACGGCGTTGGCGCCGGCGGCGCGCGCCTCCTCGCGCAGGCGGCCCAGCGCCGCCTGCCAGCCCTGGGCGTGACCTTCGGTCCAGGACCAGCCGTAATGCATCCAGCAGGTCGCCGAGACCGCCGCGACCGGCCGGAGCCCATGGCTGCGCGCGATCCGCAGCTCGGCCGGGGTCAGGGTCGCGGTCCAGGGCAGGCGGCCGCCCCGGGCCCCCTCCAGCCGCTCGCGGACCGTTGCCGGCACCTGGCCGGCCGCCAGGCTGCGGACGATGTCGGCCTGGCGCGGGTCGAGGTCGGGCGCGCTCACGTCAGCCCGCCATGAAGCGGCGCAGCGACTCGCTCAGCGCCTTGGCGTGGTCGGTGGCGGCCCGGGTCTCCTCGCCCAGCCGGGCGAACCACTCCGCCGGGTCGAGCGGCTTGGTGCTGAGGGTGATGCCGCGCACGATCATGGCGACGCTGGCCTTCAGGCGGCTGCCGTCCAGCTCCAGCACATAGCGGCTCTGGCCGATCTCCACGGTCACGCCAGTGGTCTTGGCCTGGCGGCTGAACAGCCCCTTGCTGCTGTGCACGGTCACCAGGTCGGGCAGGGCCTCCTTCAGGCGCAGGGCGAGCGCGTGCAGGCTGCTGTCGGCATCCGCGCTGAAGCGCCTGAACCAGGCGGCCTGGGTGTCGAAGTCCAGGTTCTCGCTCACGGCTGCAGCGCGCGCTGGTTGACGCCCTGCATGCCGGTCACCAGCCGGTCGCGGATCGCGGCGAGCTTGGCCTCGCGGTCGCGGTCGGCGGCGGCGACCTCGCGCTCGATGTCGATGACCTCGTTCATGGTGCGGATCGCCTCGTCGGCCACCTGGGCCAGCACATCGATGTTGCGCTGGTCGCCGCCCAGGCTGCGCGCCGCCGAGGTCGCGGCGTCGTGGGCGCCCTTGGCCGCCAGCACGGTCAGTTGCCGGGCCGCCTCGTCCAGATGCTCGGCCTCGTCGGCGGCGCGCTTGATGTCGACCTGGACCACGGCCTGCGAGGCGACCGCCATCAGGCGCGGGATCACCACCAGCATGCCGTTGGAGATCTTCATCATCCGCGTTTCGGCGGCTTTCTTGTTCTGGCCGATCAGCGGGATCAGCATGGCCGAGCCGACCAGGCTCTCGCGCATTTCGGCGACCTTGCCGCGGAAGTTGGCGAGGGCGCCGCGGAACTCCAGGACGTCGGCGGCGTCGGCCGGGTCGCCCGAGGCCACGGCCTGCTGGCGCAGCGCCTCCAGCTCCTCCTGGCCACGGTCGAGGGCGATCTGGCCGGCGGCGATCTCGATCTTCAGGCCGTGCAGGCTGCGCCGGATCGCGGCCGCCTGCTGGTCCAGGAGTTCGATGGCGACGGCCAGGTCGGCCTTGGTCTTGCGCGCCTTGGCCTGCTCGGCGTCCATCAGCTCGAGGAACGCCTTGCGGCTTTCCTGGAAGCCCTTGAACGCGGTGCGGGCCTCGGCCGCCATGCCCAGCAGCTTGCCGAACAGTCCCTTGGGCTGGGCGGCGTGGCCGGCCTGGGCCTCGGCCTGCAGGTCCTCGATGCGCAGGATCTTGACGCCGTCGATGACCGCCGCGGCGATGCGCCCGACCTCGCCGGCGTCGCCCAGCCGCACCCCGGTCAGCAGCTGGCGGGATGCCTCGGCGATCTCGGCCAGTACGCCGTCGCCATGGGCCAGCAGGCTCGCGGTCTTGCGGAAGTCGATGCGGGCGGCATGCTCCTGGGCCGCCGCCAGGTCGTCGGGATTGAGCGTGGCCACATCGACCAGCCGCTCGGCCGGCGGTTCCGGCTGCAGCCGCGGATCCGCCGCTGCAACCGGCGCGCCGGCCGGTGCCTGCGGCACGACCGCGTGGGTGACGGGTTCGGCCTCCAGGTTGTCGAACTGGGACAGGTCGAGCGGGGCGTCCGGCTTCGGATCAGGCATCGTCCCCCTCGTCGCGATAGGCGTGCAGAATAGCGATATCCCCGGCCGTAAGGCTAGGATTGGTCACCGGTCCAGCGCCGGACCACGCCGGCGTCGAGGTCGAACAGGTCGAGCGCGCGGCCGACCGACTGGTCGACCAGGTCGCCGATGGTCTGCGGGCGGTGGTAGAAGGCCGGCACCGGCGGCATCACCACGGCGCCCATGCGGGTAGCCTGGGCCATCAGCTCGATATGGCCCAGATGCAGCGGCGTCTCGCGCAGCATCAGCACGACCCGGCGGCGCTCTTTCAGGCAGACGTCGGCGGCGCGCACGATCAGGTTGTCATCGTAGGAGTGCGCGATGCCGCTGAGCGTCTTGACCGAGCAGGGCGCGATCAGCATGCCGAGGGTGCGGTAGGAGCCGCTGGCGAGCGACGCGCCGATGTCGCGGTAACCGTGGCCGATTTGGGCCAGCGCCCGCACGTCGGCGACCGAGCGGTCGGTCTCGGCCTCGATGGTGCGCTGGGCCGCCGGCGACAGCACCAGGTGGGTCTCGACGCCGTCGATGCCGCGCAGCAGCTCCAGCGCGCGGATGCCGAACACGGCGCCCGAGGCGCCGGTGATCGCGACGATGATGCGCCTGGGCTCGGCCACCGGTCCTCTCCTGCGACGCGCTGTCTGCCATGTTTCGCGGGAGGGGTAAAGCGCGCGTTAACCAATTCGGGATGAGATCTGACTATTCAGATTAGATCAGGAGAGGTGTCGATGCCCGGCGACCGCTATGTCGCGATTCCCTCCAAGGCGACCTATTGGGACGACTCGGTCGGCGGCTATGTCTATGCACCGTCGTCGGTGCAGGTCTTCGAAAGCGACAAGTCGCCGGTGGCCGTCGGCCTGCTCGACGCCCATGGCGTGCCGCTCTACCGCATCCCGGAGACCGTGAAGCTGGGCTTCCACCGCTCCTGAGACGGGACAGGGCCGGAACCGGCGTAGTACACATCTGTCCGGTTTCAGCGATGTCCCGAGTCCGTCCCGATGTTCGTTCGTCTCCTTCCGGTCGTGCTTGCCGCCGCCAGCCTGGCGGCGTGCGACGACAGTATGTGGCAGTCCGACTATCGCCAGCCGGTGCCGCCCGGCGCCGTGGTCTATCAGCCGGGTGATCCGCCCACGAGCCCATTGACCCTCGACGGCGCCACGGTCGGCAGCGTCACCTTCGCGGCCGTCGATCGCGGGCTTTACGCCTATCAGTTCAGCCCGTCGGGCCAGGTGCCGGCCAAGCCGGCCTTCGTCCAGGTGAGCTGCGCCCAGGGCATGGTGCTGGCGGCGCCGATTCCGGCCGCGGCGGCCGACCAGGGCCAGGTCGCCGGCTGTCGGGACAGCGCGGCGGTGGCCAAGCCCCTCTACAAGCCCGACTGAGTGGGATCGATGCTCTCCAACCGTCCCGACATCCGCCCGGAGCTGGGGCTCCGCCGGATCATCAATGTGTCGGGCACCATGACGGCGCTGGGCGCCTCGATCGTGGTGCCCGAGGCGGTCGACACCGTGGCGCGGATCCTCGGCGAGTTCGTCGAGATCACCGACCTGCACCGCAAGGCCAGCGGGATGATCGCGCGCCTGACCGGCGCCGAGGCCGGGTTCGTGACCGCCTCGGCCTCGGCCGGCATCACCGTCGGCATCGCGGCCGCCATGACCGGCAGCGATCTGGCGCGGATCGAGCAGCTGCCCGACCCGGCGGGCATGAAGGACGAGGTGGTGATCCAGCTCGGCCACATGGTCGGCTATGGCGCGCCGGTGGAGCAGGCGATCCGGCTGGCCGGCGCCAAGGTGGTGCCGGTGGGCCAGGCGACCCACGTCAACGGCTATCAGCTCGCCGGCAAGATCACCGAGCGCACCGCCGCCGCCCTCTATGTCGTGTCGCACCATACGGTGCAGTACGGCCAGCTCGACCTGGCGGCGTTCATCGAGATCGCCCACGCCCGCGGCGTGCCGGTGATCGTCGACGGCGCCTCGGAGTATGACCTCAAGAGCTACATCGCGCTGGGCGCCGACCTGGCGGTCTGGAGCGCCCACAAGTTCCTGGGTGGCCCGACCGCCGGCATCATGGCCGGAACCAAGGACCTGATCCGCGCCTGCTTCCTGCAGAACCGCGGGATCGCCCGCGGCATGAAGGCCGGCAAGGAGAGCGTCGCCGGCGCCATGGCGGCGCTGGAAGCCTGGGAGCGCCGCGACCATGCCGGCGTGCGCGCCCGCGAGCGCGGCTACCTGGACCTGTGGATGGCGCGGCTGGCGCGCCTGCCCGGCCTGGTGCCGAGCATCGTGCCGGATCCCACGAACAACCCGCTCGACCGCCTGAAGCTCGAGGTGCGCCCGGCCGAGGCCGGCACCACCGCCTGGGGCCTGGCCGCGGGCCTGGCTGCCGCCGACCCGCCGGTGATCGTGCGCGATCACGAGGTCGAGCATGGGCATGTCTTCCTGGACCCGTGCAACCTGCATCCCGGCGAGGCCGAGATCGTGGCCGACCAGATCGCCCGCGTGCTGCCGACATTGGCCGGGAAGCCGGTGCCGTCGCTCGACGCCATGCGCCGCCAGGCCGAGGCGCGGCTGCTGGCCTGGCCGGACTGACCAAATATCAATCGATCGGTTGACTATCAACTGATAAGTTGATAGTCTCCGCGCCATGTCGCTGCTGCGCCCAGTGCCGCCGCTCGAGGCTGCGGCCGATCCCGACGACGCGCTTTTGGACCAGGTGTTCTTTGCCCTGTCCGATCCGGTGCGCCGGCGCATCCTGGCGCGGCTGGACGAAGGGCCGCTGCTGGTCTCGGAGCTGGCGCAGCCCTTCGCCATCTCGCTGCAGGCGGTGTCGCGCCACATCCAGGTGCTGGTGAAGGCGGGGCTGGTGCGCCAGGAGCGCACCGGCCGGATCAGCCGCTGCCGGCTGGAGGCCGGGCCGATCGCCGCCGCGGCCCTGTGGATCAACCGCTACAGCAAGTACTGGCAGGGCCAGTTCGAGTTGCTGGCCGCTGCTCTCACCCACCTCGACCAAGGGAGCACGGAGGATGGACCACCGCATCGTGACCCGGGATGAGTGGCTGGACGCGCGCCGGGCGCTGCTAGCGCGTGAGAAGGCGTTCACGCGCGAGCGCGATCAGCTCAGCCAGATGCGCCGCGACCTGCCCTGGGTGCGCATCGACAAGCCCTATCGGTTCCAGACGCCGGCGGGAGAAACGTCGCTGGCGGGCCTGTTCGACGGCCGGCACCAGCTCATCGTCTACCATTTCATGTTCGCGCCCGACTGGGAGGCCGGCTGCAAGAGCTGCTCGTTCTGGGCCGACAATTTCGATGGCATCGACATCCATTTGGCTCACCGCGACGTGACCTTGACCCTGGTCTCCGCGGCGCCGCTGGCGACGTTGGAGGCCTACAAGCGGCGCATGGGCTGGCGGCTGCCCTGGGCGTCGTCGGCCGGCAGCGAGTTCAACCGCGATTTCCAGGTCCAAGCGACGCCCGAGGAGCTGGCCGCGGGCGAGGTCGACTACAACTTCACCCGGCGCCCGGCCTTCGCGGCGGAGATGCCCGGCGTCAGCGTGTTCTGGCGCGACGGCGACACGGTGTTCCACACCTATTCCTGCTATGCCCGCGGCCTGGACATCCTGAACGGCGCCTATCACCTCCTCGACCTGGTGCCCAAGGGCCGCGACGAGGGCGGCCGCGGCATGCGCGACTGGCTGCGCCGGCGCGACGAATACGAGGCCCGGTGATGGCCGGCTATCGCGACACACAGGTGCAGCTCGCGGGCCTCAGGCGCCAGATCGCCGAGCTGCGCCAGGCGATGCGCGTGGCACAGGCGGCGGTCGAGCCGGAGCCGGTTCGCGACTACGAGTTCCGGACGTCCGGCGGCGCGGTGACGCTGTCGACGCTGTTCGGCAACAAGCCTGAGCTGATCGCCGTGCACAACATGGGCACCGGTTGCCCCAGATGCACGCTGTGGGCCGACGGTTTCAATGGCGTCTATCCGCACCTGGCCGACCGCGCCGCCTTCGTGGTCACCAGCCCCGACCCGCCCGAGGTGCAGCAGCGCTTCGCCGCCGGCCGCGGCTGGCGCTTCCCCATGGCCAGCCACCAGGGCACCAGCTTCGCCGCCGACATGGGCTATCGCGCCGAGAGCGGCGGCTGGCTGCCCGGCGTCTCGGTGTTCAAGCGCGACCGCAACAGGCTGCTTCGGGTCGCGGACACCCGCTTCCGCCTCGGCGACGACTTCTGCGCCGTCTGGCACCTGTTCGACCTGCTGCCGGAGGGAGCGGCGGGGTGGATGCCGCGCTACGCCTATGGCTGAGGTCGCGCAGGGCTGTTGGCTCCATCTGCGTCAATGGTAGTCGAGTGGCTGCTACCGTCCGGGCGGCGGGCATCCAGCAGCCGCAGCGCCGTATCCGCCGCCTGCTCGGCGATCCAGGCGGCGCCCTCGGCCATGAGGCGCGCCCGTTCGGCGGCGTCCAGCTGGTCGGCCAGCAGCCGGTCGAGCTGTTCGATCGCTCGGCGGTGGCCACCGGCGCGCGTGGCCACCGAGGGATGGACCCGGCGGGCGAAGCCGTCGAGCCGAGCCGCGTCGGCGGCCTTGCCGGCTTGCGCGGTCATCAGCGCGGTGGACTGCGCCGCCCAGCCGAGCACGCCGGCGAGGCCGCTCGCCCGCGCGAACGGGATGGCCTCCCGGAGCGCGGCCTGGGCTTCCGTCATAGCACCGGCCAGCAGCAGATGCGTCGCCAGCGTGGCGAGCAACGGCGGCGCGCGGCTCGGCAGCAGTTCGGCGCGCAAACCGCGCATCAGCGCGATCGCCCGGTCGCCTTCGCCGGGATCAAGCAGAAGCTCGGCCAAGTTGGAGCCGCCATTGACCAGGCCGAACCAGTGGCCGGTCAGCCGCGCCAGCCGCAACCCCTCCTCAAAGGCCGGCCGCGCCGCCGCCAGATCGCCCTGGCGGAACAACAAATCACCCTGGCGGACCAACGCCAGCGCCAGCCATTTGCTGGGCGCCTGGCCGCGCAGCACCATGACCGCCTCGTTGAGATAGGGGGCGGCCGCGTCGGCGGTCTCGGCGGTCAGCAGGGCGCTGCCGGCGCGCCATAGCGCGGCGCCGAGGCCCACCGGCTCCCCGGCCGCGCGGAACCGTCGGATCGCCTCGGCCGCCGCCGGGAAGTTCTCGCGGTCCGCAAACCGGAAGTCCCGCCAGCTCTTGCCGAACCACAGCCGGGCGGCAATCGCGGGCGGCGTGTCGGCGGCGATGCGGTCGACGGCACGGTCGAACCAGCGCCCGCTTTCGTTGAGCGGGAGCTGGGGCAGCTCCCACCACAAGGGGCCGGAGTGGGCGACCAGCTGCAGCGCCAGTGCCGCATCGCCGTCCGGGCCGAACGCCCAGTCCAGGGCGGCGCGCAGGTTGTCGGCGTCGCCCCCATAGGCCTCGAGCCAGGCGGCGCCTGAGGTAGTCGGCCACTCGGCCTCGGCCTGCGCGAAGAACTGGGCGAAATGGCGGGCATGGGCCAGGCGCGGCTCGCGATCGCCCGCCTCGGCCAGCCGAGCCGAGGCGTATTGCCGGGTCGTCTCGAGCATCCGGTAGCGCGGCTCGCGCCCGGACATGTCGGCGATCACCAGCGACTTCTCGACCAGCGCTGCCAGCGAATCCAGGATATCCGGCACGTCGGCGTCCGTCGCGGCCGGGCCCGGCCCGGCGACCGCGACGACGGCCTCGAGATTGGCGCCGCCGACGAACACCGCCAGGTGCCGCAGCAACCGGCGCTCCGGCCCGGTCAGCAGCTCCCAGCTCCAGTCGAACACGGCGCGCAAGGTCCGGTGGCGCTCGACCGTGCCGCGGTTCTGGCTGCCCGGCAGGCGGGATCGCTCGCTCAGCCAGTCGGCCAGCTGCGCGGGGTTCAGCACCATGAGGCGCGGCACTGCCATCTCGATGGCCAGCGCAATCCCGTCGAGCCGGCTGCAGATGTGCGCGACCGCCGCCGCATTGCCGTTGTCGAGGGTGAAGCCGCCCAGGGCGTCGGCGGCACGGTCGACGAACAGGCGCACGGCGTCGTAGCCGAGCGCGGTCTCGGCATCGATCGGCCGGTCGGGGGCGGGCACGGCGAAGGGCGGCAGCCGATAGACGCTCTCCCGGTCGATCGACAGGCGCTCGCGGCTGGTGGCCAGCATGGCAACGCGCGGGCAGCGCGCCAGGATGGTGCCGGCCAGCCGGGCAACCGCATCGACGACATGCTCGCAATTGTCCAGGATCAGCAGCAGTTCCTGGTCGGCCAGGAAGCCGATCAGCCGCTCGACCGAGCTGACGGCGGCACCGCCGACCTGGAACGCGCCGGCGACCGTCTCGACCAGCAGCCCGGGATCGGCAACCGGCGCCAGCTCCACCAGATGGACGCCGCCGGCGTAGCTCGATGCCAGGTCCTGGCCGATCTTGAGCGCGATGCGGGTCTTGCCGATGCCGCCGACGCCGACAATGGTGAGCAGTCGGTGCGTCTTCATGCGCTCGACGATCGCAGCCAGCTCCTCGCCGCGGCCGACGAACGGGGTCCCCGGCGTCGGCAGGCGCTTGGCGCGCGGCGGCTCGCCGGGAGCCGCGTCGGGCTCGGCCTCGACGACGCTGACCGGCGCGACGAAGCAATAGCCCTGGCCCTGCAAGGTCGCGACGAAGCGTGCGCCGTCGCGGCCGTCGCCCAGCGCGCGCCGCAACGCCGAAATATGCACGGTCAGATTGTTTTCCTCGACCGTCCGGCCCGGCCACACGGCACTCAGCAGCTGATGCTTGCTGACCGGGGTGGCGGGGTTGTTGACCAGGCAGGTCAGGATATCGAGCGCCCGCGCGCCCAGCGAAACCGGCTCGCCGTCGGCCAGAAGTGCGCGCCGCGCCGGATCCAGGACGAAGCGGTCGAACGCAAAAGCCTGGCCCGCCCTCATTCCGTACAGCCCCTGTAGTCTCTCATCATCGAATGATGCGACGGCGTCGCATCGGGGATCAACCTCGCCGGGCGCGCGCTGGCGCTGCACAGCCGAAACCGCGAGCCCGCTGCTGGTCGAGGCGCGAATGGGTGTGACAAGTCATTTGCGGCCGTATGGCGATCAGTATTCAATCTGATCGAGCAGCTGCGCCAGCAAAGATCAAGAATTGGCCTGAGGAAACTGGACGATCGGCCAACTCAAGCAGCGTCGTTTACGAAGGCTACGGCATTCCTAAGGCAGTTCGCCTCACAATTAGGAAAACTTTACTGGTGGTCGGCCGGGGAGCGCCGATAGCGTCCCGGACGTCTCGCATCACCCGAGCGATCCCAGGGTGCTACAGCCATGTCCCAGACCGTCTACACCGTCACCATCGCGGGCGACACCGGCTTCGTGGCCGGCAGCCCCAATGCCGGGGTCTCCGGCGGCACCGCCACGACCGGCGACCTGCGCCATGTGCTGGCGCTGGCCAGCGCCGACCCGAACGGCGGCCTCATCCAGGTCTCGGCAGGCGTCGGCGCGACCATCACGTTGGCTGGGATGCTGCCGCTGTTGCGCGGTGCCGTCACGATCGACGGCAGCGGCGATCCGGGTCTGGCCATCGACGGCGGCGGCAACCGCATCTTCTTCGCCGACACCACCAGCGCCTATGCCGGCGGCAGCAGCGGCCGCAGCATCATCCAGATCAGCAACCTGATCCTGAAGAACGCCACCGCCACCGGCGGCAGCAGCAATCTGGGCGGCGGCGGCCTGGGCGCCGGCGGTGCCCTGTTCGTCAACCGCGGCGCCGACGTCACCCTGACCGGCGTCAGCTTCGTAAACGACCAGGCGCAGGGTGGCAGCGGCAACAACGGCACGGGAGGGCTGGGCGGCGGCGGCCTCGGTGGCAACAGCTCCAACGCCCAGGGCGCAGGCGGCGGATTCGCGGCCAGCGGCAGCGGCACCGGCGGCGGCGACGGCGGTTACGGGCTGATCGC
>CAZEFK010000142.1:0-18933 GCA_964511405.1 uncultured Comamonadaceae bacterium
AGAGCGGGCTGGGCCCTGGGCGGCCGATCGGGCGGACCGACGCGGCCAATGCCGGCCACCACGGGGCGGTCACCACATCCTGCGCCCGCACGCGGCTGAGAGGCGAAGGCCGCGGCAGGCCAGGCGCCAGGACGGGATCGTCCTGGCCGAAATCATCGATGGTCATGGCAGCAGTCCCGGAAAAAGAAAAAGCCCGCCGGAAGGGCGGGCTTGAAATCGTCGGGCGGTGGACGGCCGCTGCGGCTTACCCGCGCTTGGCCGCCGCGATGATGGCGTTGACGGCGGCGCTGATGGCGTTCAGCTGTGCCGCGGTCGGCGTGCCGGTCAGGTTGGTCGGCAGCGGCGCCAAGGCGGCGATGGCGTCCAGGCGGTTGCCCAGCTTCTGGTTGACCACCAGCTCGTAGTAGAGCTGGAACAGGTACCGATTGCTCTCGAAGGCGTCGGTCGCGGGATCGCCCTTGAGGCGCGGCGGCGGCAGGATCGCCGGCGTCGACGCGGTCATCCGATGTCCCACGCCAGGTCGGAGAGCTGCAGCGGCACCGGATCGGTCAGCTCCAGCTCCAATTGGACGGTGTTGGCCCAGCCCAGGGCGCCCAGCTGCATCACCAGGGCGCGCTCGCCGACGGCGCCCAGGCTCAGGCGCTTCCAGCGGCCGAAGCCGCGGTTGTCCTTGTTGGCGCGCACCGACAAGCAGCCAGGCAAGCCGCCTGATGCGGCCCCCGCCGCGCCGTCGCCGCGGCGCAGCCGCAGGCGCATGTTGTTGATCCGGAACTCGCCGCCGTCCTGGCCCAGATGGCCGGTGCGCAGCCGCACCCGCTGGGGCTGTCCGGCCCAGCTCGCCACCGCCGGGTCCAGTTCGTAGATCGCGCCCTCGCCGCCCACGAAATGCCGCCCCCACAGCGGCGCATAGGACCAGCCGGGCCAGCGCGCCGGCAGGCCCTGGTTCGGGTCCCAGCCATAGAGGCTGGACCAGCGGTTGTGGCGTACGTCGTACAGCAGGGTCACGCCGGGGGTGCCATAGGCGCTGGTCGCGTGCGGGAACTGCACCAGGATGAAGCGCTGGCCGAACAGCCGCATCCGGGTCGCCCAGGCATCCGTGTAATCGTCGATCGCCTCCAGCTGGGCCTGCACGGCGAAGCTGCGCGGGATCGTGATCTGGCCCGACAGCCGCACGAATTCGTGGCTGCGGTTCAGGCCCCACACGGCATTGTCCTCGTTGACCAGGGTATAGGGCGCGCTGATGCCGTCGCCGGCGACATAGCGGCGGGCGAAGGGCGCGCTGGCGTTGGGCGCGGGGTCGTACTGTTCGATCGAGTCGGGCCCGCAGGCCAGCAGCTCGCCGAACTCGGTCACCCACAGCGCGGTCAGGCCGCTGGGCTTGCCCTCGGCCGAGAACACGCTGAGCGGGTTCCAGACGTCCGGCTGCCCGGGGTCGCTGAATGAGAAGCGGCCCGACTGCGGCTCGATCGCCACCACCTGGCGCGCGACATAGCCGATATGGGTGGTCATCGGCGCCTGCGCGGACAACGGTCTGCTTCGGTAACCGTCGAAGGCCAGGATCGGGCCGCCGGCGGCGGCCAGCAGCGCCGTCTCAGTCTTGGCGACGGTCGGGCGGCGGCCGCCGGTCAGCGCGAAGTCGGTGACGTCGGCGGCCGCGCCGCTGGGGTCGACGCGCCAGACCTGCCCTGATGCGGTCAGCGCGATCAGGTCGTTCTGCCAATCGGTCAGGTAGACGCGCCCGGCGCCCACCGACGCGAAGGGCTTCAGGCCGGGAAAGCGGGTGACCTGGCCGGCGTCGCCGACATAGGCGTTCTCCAGGCCGGCGGTGTCGGCCTTGAGCGCGGTCTCGTCGGCGTTGGCGAGCCAGTCGGCGTTGAACGGGATGGGAGTCCACATGGGCGGCACCTCGGCTGGAGACAGACGCCCAGGACCGGCAGCCTGGGCTAGGCAGGCGCGCCGGACGCCAGTCCCTGCAGCGCCGCGACGGAGACTTGATCGAGTGGCCCGGGCCCGGCCCCGGGTGGCGGCAAGGCCGGGCCGACCTGCTGTTCCACTTGGTCGGGCGAAAGGCCGCTCAGAAGCAAGCCGGTGGCGGCGCCGAGCTGGTGCGGATGCCGGTAGCCGATGCCCTGATAGGCCAGGCGCACCGCCATGCGCAGGTCGGGATCGGCCTTCAGCGGATCCGGCACGTCAACGCCGAGCCGCGCAGCTGCCGCCTGCCCCTGCTCCGGGCCTTGGTCATAGGCCTGCACCACCATCATCTCGCGCGCCAGGCGGTCGGTGCCCGGCGGCGGCGCCGTCCGGGCCACCAAGCCGGGCGGCAGCGAGGCCACGGATATCGTGCCCAGTGCCGTAGCCGTCGGCGACGGTGCTTGGGCGAGGCCGCTCCCGTCCGGCGCGGTCCAGAGCTGGGACCGGGGGCCGCCCGGTTGCGGGCTGCCCGCGGCGGGCGGCGCCGACAGCGGCCCAAGCGCCCGCGGATCCAGCGACGACAAGCCCGGGTCCGGCGCGGTCCGGAGCTGGGATCGGCCGCCGCCCGGTTGCGGGCTGCCCGCGGCGGGCGGCGCCGACAGCGGCCCGAGCGCCCGCGGATCCAGCGACAACAAGCTCGGGTCCGGCGCAGTCCAGAGCTGGGACCGGCTGCCGCCCGGTTGCGGGCTGCCCGTGGCGGCCGGCGCCGACAGTGGTCCAAGCGCCCGCGGATCCAACGACGACAGGCCCAGCGGCGCAGCGCCGATGCGGCCGGTGCCGGGATCGGCGGCCAGATTCCCGGACGCCTGGCCCGCCGCCCGCACCGTGGTCCCGATTGCTCCCAACAGACTCGGCAAGCCTGGTACCACGGCGTAGCTGCGCCCCGCCGGATCGTATCGGATGTCCGTCGGAGCTCGCTGCTGCAACGGCCCGGTTGGATCGGTAAGGCCATAGGCCCGGTCCAACAGGTCGGGAGTGACCGAATCTCGGGTCGCAGCATCCAGGGCCGCACCATCTGGGACGCGGTTTAGGATCCGCTGGATGGTGTCGCGATAAACAATGTTGATGTTGTTGCCGCGGTGGGTCGGGTCAGTGATCTGGTCGCCGTAGCGGAAAGTCCGGACGTAGTTGGCCAGGTCGGCGGCATTTGGCGGTCGGGTACCGTCCAGCACCTCGGGCGGCAGCGTGTAATAGGAAGGCGACGGAAGACTGCCGCCACCATCGTTGGACACTGTGTAGCCGTCCAGCATGTGGGCCAGGGTTCGACCATCGCCCGTCGCGTTGTAGATCTTCGACAAGATGGCGAAAGATGTGGGGTCTAGCAGCAATGGCAACCCGAAACGGGTCTTGCTGATATCCCCGGTTATCATGTTGTTGAGGTGGACGGCTTGGTTCAGGTCGGCGTTGTCGACGACCTCGCGTCCCTGGGGCGATGCCAGGAACTGGTTGATCTGCGCGACATCCTGCGATGTCAGCGGTCCGGTGCCGGCCGGACGCCGATTGGCATCGGCCAAGAACGCCTGCGCCGCAGCCGACAGGGCGCCCAGCGATCCGTCCTTGCGCATGCCCGTGGCGATGTCGTTGCGCGGCGCCGGATTTTGAAGGTCGTTCTGGAAGCGGCCGAAGGCCCAGCTCGATTTGCCCGAAGCAGGAGGCGAGATACGGTAGGGATCGCCGGCTTGTTCGGTATTGTCTCCCATCCAATACAGAAGTTGCAAATTGCGCTTCAACAGTGATGGTACATCCATGACGTTCACCTCGCGATGCCTTGAAAGGAACCAGCGTTTGCGACCAGTCTCGGTCTCGCATGCCTCGGCCGCGGCAACCGCACTTGGTCCGGCCGAGCCGGCTCACTTACTCCGGTCGAACTAGCTGCCGAATTTCGCGATCAGCTCCGCCAATCGCCGGCCAAGCCTTCGTTGGTAGCTCTGAGGGTTCTCTCCTCGCGACCTCCCAATATCTAGGAGTAAAGTTGGGATAAATGTGTTGATTGCTGCACGGCTCAGAAAGTACAGGTCGCAGCAAGCCGTGGAGAAGTGCTCGGCCCGCCTGAAATCAGGATCGACCTTGACCACGACGGTCGCTCCCGCTGCGAGTCGAGCGGCGCGCTCGGCATCCAAGATGACTTCGAGATACACAGCGCCGTCGTTTGCGACCGCGGCCCGCAGATCGACGGGCTCGGTCTGCGACAGCATCGCCTGCGTCTCTTCATATCTCTTGTCAGGCCGGCAGTTGCGCATCAGCTTGGCGACGTGCCGGACGGCGACGATGTTGGTCAACTCGACGTGCTCGCGCAGCGGCGGCGCGCCGACCACGTCTATCCGCGTGAGCAGCAGGCCGAGGCAGGCGTCGTCCAGATCTTCGGTGAACCCAAGCCAGAAGCCGCTGTGCAAGCGAGGCTCGGGTTCGAACGGCCGCGCCGGCGCGTTCAGGCCCGTGACGGTCGCGCCGGTGTCGAAGTCGATCCCGCGGCTGGGATCCGCCATGCTGACGATGACGACCTTGCCGTCGACCTCGACCAGGCCGAGCTGCTCCGTCGCCGGGACCACGCGGCCGAGGCTGCGCGTTGCCGTCGCAGACTCGCCCGGTTGCCCAAGGGCAACGACCGGGCTCAGCGCCACGGCCAACGCAAACGAAAGGGTGACCCACGATCGCATCGAACACCTCCGCACCGGAACAGTTCCTGGTTTGTTCGAGGTCAGTATATCGGGCTGCAGGATGCTCGCCAGGCCCTTCATTCAGTTGTGCAACCGCGTGCTCCGTCACCCCGACAGGCTGGTGACGTCGACATTGAGCGACCAGTCGAGTGTGACGCCGGCGGCGCCGGTCAGCTGCACCTGGACCAGGGCGCCGACCACGGCGAAGGACACGCCCCAGGGGTTGGCGTTGGCCGACGAGCGGCCCGCATAGATCGTGGCGGCCGCGCCCACCAGCTGGGCGTTGCCCGGCACCGCCAAACCGTTGACGCTGGCCTGGCCCGAGCCGTTGGTCTCCTTGATGATCTCGCCCGGCGTGAAGCTGCCGGCGACCGAGCCCAGGGTGAGGGTGCCGCTGCTGCCGCTGGCCGCGTATGTGGCGACCTTGGCGGTGGCGCCCGAGGTCTGGCCCTGGATCGTGTTGCCGGCCGTGAACGCCGTGCCCAGGTTGACGAAGTTCAGGGTCAGCGGCGCGCCGCGCGCGGCCTGGGCGATCTTGAAGCCGGCGAAGTCGGCGCCGTTGACCTGCTCGGCGGTGGCGGTGCAGGTCAGCATCACCACCTCGTTGGGGTTGAGGGTGCGCTGCCAGGCGGTCGTGGTGGCGCCTGTGGTGGTGACCCCGAACACCGTGCCCTTCTGGTCGCGGGTCAGGCGCTCGAACTTGGTCGGGTCGCCGGTCAGGCTGGTGCCGGTCTCGAAGCAGTCCTCGGCCAGGATCGGGGTCAGCGGCAGGTTGAGCTGGACGTTGACGCTGCTGAGCTCGACCGCGTCCAGCACCACGTCGCTGCACAGCCCGTCGAACTTGGCCACGCCGTTGGCGCCGGTCATGGCGCCGCCGGCCAGGCGCAGCGACACGGTCTGGCGGTTGGCCAGCGTGGTGTCGGGGTGGTCGGCGACCCGCAGGTGGCAGACATTGGTGTCCCACCGGCAGTCGCGGAACAGGCAGAAGCGGGTGCCGATCAGCACCGCGCCGTCGGGCCCGGTGTTGTTGACGATGCGCACGCCGTCCAGCACGCAGTGGGTGACCGGCCGGTCGATCATGCTGAGGTCGAGCGCGGTGTCGGTCGACAGGCTCAGCTCGCCGCCCCGCCACAGCAGGCGGGTGAACTGGTCGCCGCCGCCGCCCGCCGCGGCGGCGCTGTCGCCCAGCAGCGCGGCGTTGACGGTGCAGTTGGTCACGGTCAGCTGGTCATAGACATGGTCGCTGCCGCCGCGCAGCTGCAGGCCGGTGGCGAAGCGCTTGATCACCACGCGGGTCAGGGTCACGCCCTTCAGCGCCGTGCCGCCCAGCCCGACCGAGCCCGCGATCAGGGTCAGGCCGTCGAGCGTCAGGTCGGCCAGGCCGCAGCCGTCGCCGGTGCCTTTGACCACGGTCTGGGTGGCGACCGAGGTCAGCGTGGTGGCGCTGGTCCCCTGGCCGGCCAACACCACGCTGGTCGGCAGGCTCAGCTGGTTGAACGGGATG
Source organism: uncultured Comamonadaceae bacterium (assembly GCA_964511405.1). GTDB lineage: Bacteria > Pseudomonadota > Alphaproteobacteria > Elsterales > Elsteraceae > CAZEFK01. The sequence continues at coordinate 6,133 of CAZEFK010000142.1, forward strand.
ACGCCGGCCGGCAGCAGCACGCTGCCGCCGCCATTGGCCGACGCGGCGCCGATCGCGGTCTGGATAGTCTGGGTGTTGGCCGCGGCCGACTGGGTGCTGGCCGAGATCGGCCCATAGTCCAGCGCCACCACCAGGTCGGCGGCGCGGTCGGCGAGCTTGCGCGCCAGCACGCCGCCGGTGCGGGTGACGAAGGCGGCCGACCCGTCCTGGCCGTCCAGCGACACCAGCGGCGGCCGCTCGATGCCGGTCTGGGCGCTGCCGTCGATGTCAAGCACATAGGGCACGGGGGTGTACAGCGACACCTGGAACTTGCCGTAGGTGTTGCCGCGCCCGTCGGTCTTGGACAGCAGCACCTGCGGGTTGGCCGCGGGCCGGGTCATCTGCGGGTCGGTGTAAACCGGCGCCAGTTGGGTCGAGCCCGCCTGAAACACGGTCACCACCGAGCCCGCATAGCCCTGGCGCCACAGGTCGAACTCGCCGACCAGCAGGCCGAAGGCGGGATAGAAGGCCGGAGCGTGGGCCGGAATCGTCTCGGCCTGGCCCGGCAGGGCGCCGGCGGCGAGCCGGCTGATCGCGGGGACGGTCACAGGATCACGAAGCTGTCGCCGTTGGACGGCGCAGCCGTGAAGCCGGCCACCGACAGGGTCGCGGTGGCGCCGGTATAGGCGATCACGGTCGAGGCCTGCCCCGCCAGCACGCCGGTGGTGAACACGACGATGCGGCCGACGAAGAAGCCGTTGACCGTCTGCGGCAGGTTGGTGCGGAAGCTCGACGCCGTGCCGCCGGCCTGGGCGGTTCCGACCGTGATGCCCAGGGCCGAAGCCGACAGGTTGGCGGCCGCGGTGCTGTTGCCGGCGATCTGCTCGACGTCGGCGCGCAGCTGGCTGGTGCCCGACAGGAAGGCGGCGATCGGGTTGGTGCCGATCTGCTCGACGTCGACCGGCAGCTTCACGCTGCCGGTGATCAGGCTGTCAAAGACCGGCTGGGGCAGCACCATGTACTCGCCGCGCGCCGGGCGATAGCTGCCGGACTTCGCACCGACGATGTTGAGCTGGCCGGCGGTCGCTGTGTCGGCAGCCGTCAGGTTGATGCTGTACAGGCCTTGGGCGACATGGCTGATCGTGCGGGTCGACAGGTCGGTGCCAGTCACCGCCTGATTGGGGATCAGAACGACATCGTTGGCGGCAGGGGTGATGCCGGTGACCGGCGCCTGGCCGGCGGTGTAGTCGACCAGTGGTCCCCACAGGACCGACGCGGCCGTGTTCTGGCGGATGAGCTGCATGGGATGCTCCTCAGGGCTGCCGCGGCGGCAGGGTCGGCGGCGGCAGGTGCACGACCTGCCAGTCGCGTCCCGTCCACCGGGCGTAGTCGTTGGGGCCGAGCGGCGGCAGCGGTCGGTCGGTGGTGCCCGGCAGCAGATGGTCGGCCGTAACCGGGCCCGCGGCGTAGCCGCCGGGGCCGATGCGGATGAAAGTCGGCATGGCGGGCTCCGTCAGCTGGCGCGCACGTAGCTGACGCGGTCCGGCGTCGCCGGCGTGACGCGAGGCACGATCATGTTGACCGTGCTGTCGGTGGCTTCGAGCAGCTTGGCGTGGGCGTTGAAAGCGTTGCCGTTGTCCTGCGCCGGGTTGCCCCAGGCCTGGGCGTCGAAGCCGCCCACGTACAGGTAATCGCCGAGCTGGGCGATGCCCAGGAACGGCATACCGTCCGGCAGCTGGCCGCCGCCACCAACAACCTGGCCAAGGCTCCCGATCCGCCAGGCGCCGATGATATCGGCCTGCTTGGTGCGGACGTTGGCGCCGATGAGCGTGCCGTCATAGCAAGCGATGACCGCGGTCGAATTGAGCACGGCCATCGAGCCCAGCGGGAGGTTGGAGCCGGTTGCCGCGCCCCAGACATTGCTGAGCGCGCCGAAGCTCGTTCCGGCCGTGCTGTTCGAGACCGTGGTGGTCGCGGGACTGACCGGCAGCGGGATCGAGACGTCGAACGCCGAGGGGTCCTGATTGATGGCGCGGCGCAGGGCGGGCGCGTTGGTGTTGGCGTCGACCACCCACAAGTCGGTTCCAATCATCTTCATGTCGCCGATGACTCCGAGCGGCGCCGCATTCACGTAGCTCGCAGCGCTGGTCGAGCCGCCATAGCCGGCGGCGTGGATGGTCGACCACGGCCCCTCGATCTGCGGCGCTGCCAGGAACTTCTCCTCGACATAGGTGCTGCCGTCGGTGTCGCGGCAGGCGACGATCCATTGCGTACCGGTCCACACGATCGACTGCGCGTTGGTGGTCGGCAGGTAGCCGGCCGAGAAGTTGTTGAGCCCGTTGGTCAGCGTCACCGCACCACCCAGGTTCGTGCCCTGGTCGAGCTGGATCTTGCAGTAGACGACTTGGTCGTTGCTGTTGACCGTGGCGACCGTACCCTGGCCGTCGCTGGCCCAGGCCGCCGTGTTCAGCGGCAACCCGCCGCCACCCAGCAAGGGCCAATAGGTGGCGCCGTTGTCCAGGCTGTGGACGGCAGTGCTGCCGTTCAGCTCCCAGCGGATCAGGCTCTGGCCGCCCAAAGTATGATAGCTGACGCGAAACGCCTGATAGGCGCCAATCGCCGTTGGGATATACGGGCCGGCATGGACAATGCCGGCGGTGTCGATCGTGAACAGGCCCTGGTGCGAGTATGCAGTCGCATTGTCCGTGAAGTAGAAATAGAGACCGCCTGCTATCGTGCCGTTCGGCAGGGTCTGCAGCAGGCCTTTACCGATGTAAGCGCAGCGGCGGTTAGTGCCGGTGTTCGCGCCAGTGTAGTGCGGGTTGAAGTTCGGGACATTCGACGTGACCGACGTCGAATACTCGAACATGCCCAGCGGCATGGCCCAGATCGCCGTGCCCGTCGGGCTGGAGCAGGCCACCAGGATGTTGTTGAAGAACGCCTGGGGCATGTAATAGGCCCGCCCCGGCGTCAGATCGACGTTGTCGGCCTGGCTGTGGTTGTTATCATTGGCGCCGCTATAGGCCGTCATCGGGCCAGTCGCCGCGGTCGAATACCAGCGCGCGACGACGGTGCCTACTGTGGTGGCGCCGATATTGTTGGCGCCCGAGGCGCCAAAGTGATAGGCGCCTTGCCAGTACATCACGCTGGCGATCTGCGATGTGCTGCTGCCTGCGGTAATGTCCGTCTTGGTGAAGGCGATGCCATCGGTCGAGACATAGACATAGCGGACGCCCATGACGAACAGCGTGCCGTTGGCGATGACGAAGCGGGTGCGCGCATGGACGCCGCCGCTGGTCAGGTCGAGGCTGACGCCAGCCGACCAGCTGCCTTGCGCGCCCGTCGTCGAATAGACGATCTGGGCTGACGCACTGGCGCCAGCGATACCAGTATAGGGCGTGTGAAAGAACTTAGTGTAGTTGGTCAGGTTCGCGACATTGAGGATCAGAAACCGACCATTGAAATAAGTGCAGGACGCCGTGTTCCAAGCGCTGACGCCGGTTCCCCCATAGGTATTGAACGTCCAGTTCACCAGGTCTGGACTGGTGGCGTAGCGCAGGGCGCCGTCGCCATAGAAGGTCACCAGGTACAGCGAATTGCCGTAGCAGATATCGGAGATGCCGAACCCGACATTGGCCATGTTGGCATTGGCCAGCGACGCCGGCGGGAAGTTGACCTGAGTCCAGGTCACCCCGTCCGGCGACGACCACAGCAGCAGCTTGCCGGTGCCGTTGCCTTGGGCATTGACAGCCCCGGCGGTAACGGCCGGGCTATTGCTGACTTCGACGCCGATCGCGAAGATCAGGTTGTTCCACACCCGCAGGCGGTGGATCACGACCCAATCGGGCGTCACCAGGGTGCGGCGCCAGGCAATGCCGTCGGCCGAGATGGCGACCCCGGTGTTGCCTGAAACCACGAAGTTGCTGTTGAAGTAGAGGAAGTCCCAGGGCTGCTCGAAGCAGCCGACCTTGGGATGGACCGAGTCGAACGAAATCGGCAAACGCTGGTCGGTGCCGAGCAGCGCCGACAGCGCCGGATAGCTGGCGCGCGGCACGATCTGGCCGTTGCAGGCCAGGTAGCCGGCGGGGGCGCTGGCCAGGCCGCCGATCAGGTCGACGGTGGCGCCGATCGGCTGCTGGAAGGCCTGGGTGGCCTGGACCGCGCGCAGCGTGTCGGGGGCGTTCTTGGGCATGGCCGCTACTCCTCGACGCCGTTGAGGGTGAAACTGATCGCCGTGCCGGTGCCGCCCGGGTTGGCGGCGTAGAGCGTGTGGCCCTTGCCCAGGACCAGGCCGGTCTGCTCGTAGCTGGCGTTGGGCGGCAGCGGGTACTGGTATTCCCAGGCGTGGTAGGGCTGCTCGGTGCCGAGCGCCCCAGGCACCACCCCGAACGTGACGGCTTGGGTGGTGCCGCTCTGGTTGACCAGGCGCAGGGTGTAGGTGCCGAGGCTGTTGCCGGGATATGTGCGGACCTGGGTGTCGCTGGTGCCGACCCAGCCCGAGGCGATATGCCCGGCGGCTGATGCGATGGTCATGCGTTGGCCCTCAGGAAAGCGGTGTAGCCGGGCTCGGGCCGGCCGGTGGTGAAGCCCGACCCGGCGAGGTTCACCATCACGGCTTGTCCCGCGACCCCGGCCGAGACGGCGGGCAGGTTGTTGGGCAGGTTGGTCAGCAGGTGGGCGTCGAGGGCCGGCAGCGCGCCCGAGCCGGTCAGCTGCACGACCTGCCCGGGACCGGTGCCGACCTGGCCCTGGCTCACGGCATCGGTGATGCCGAACCCGGCGAGCGTGGTCGGCTTGCCGCCGATGTCGGCCCAGTTGGTGACCGCCACCAGCACCCAGGCGGCACCGGTGTCGCGCCAGATCCGGGCGGTGTCGGTGGCGATGTAGATGCGGCCGGCGGTGCCCGGGGTCGGCTTCTGGGCGTCCAGGCCGCCGATCACCACCGCGGCGCCGATCGCCAGGCGCGCGACGCCGAAGTCGAGAACGGTCTGCCAATAGCCGGCCGCCAGGTCGGCGACCCAGACGCCGGACGTGTGCGGCACGGCGCAGGCATAGATGTTGTAGCTGGAGGCGCCGTTGGCGCCGTCGCGCACGAAGTCGCCGGGCTGGTAGCCGGCGCCCGCGACCCAGTCGCCGCGCCACAGGGTCGAGGCCGGGAACACCACGCCGGTGGCGTGGGTGCCGACCAGTTGGCCCGAGACCTGGGCGACATAGGGATCCTGGGCCCACACGGTGCGCGCGAAGGCGCCGTCGGGCCCCAGCACTTGCGGGTTGGGCAGCTGCCCCGTGCCGGTGGCGCTGTCATAGAGCGCGATCAGGGTGGACGTGGCGGTCTGCAGCACCGGGTCGATCGCGAAGAAGCTGACCGACGCGTTGGCATAGGCCGCATTTTGAAGCTCGAACTGGTGGATCGGGCTGCGGCGGTAGGCCATGGCCGTCTCCTCAGGGCAAGTAGGGTTTCACGAACCGCGGCCGGTCGAGGTTCTGCCGGCTGTTGCGGGCCAGCAGCAGGGACAGGATGCGCGCCGCCTCGGCCCGCTTCTCCTGGCGGTCGGCGGGCGGGATGGTGCGCACCGGGCCGGACCCGATATCGGCGGCCAGCTGCAGCACCATCCAGCGCTGCCAGGCGGCCGGAAAGCCGTGGTCCGCGCCGCCCTTATCCGCGGTCAGGTCGGTGGCATAGGCCTGCCCGCTCAGCACCAGCACCAGGCCGTCGCGGGCCGGCACCGGGTAGAGCGCCGCCTGCGGGCTGTCCCGGCGCTGGATCAGAACCAGTTCGGGATCGCCGCCGGTCGCCTTTGTGGGGATGGCGTCATAGACCTGCTGGCTGACCAGCTTCACCGGAACCTCGGCCACCGGCGGCGTATCGCTGGTCGCGATCAGTGATGCATGGGTGAAGAACTGGAACGGCGTGGCCAGGCCGGCCAGCGGCACGACCTGCTGGCCGTTGGTCAGCGGCAGCTGCTGCTGGAACGGCCGCAGCCACCAGATCGCCTCGGTCCCGGCCAGCTCGGCCACCAGCAGGTCGAGGCGCTGGATCGCGACCTCCAGCGCCACCGCGTCGGGCTCGCCGTCATAGATCGACAGCTCGCCGATCTCGCGCAGCGCATGCGTGGCGATGTCGGCGACCGGCAGCAGGGCGCTCATGCCGCTTCGTCGTCGACCACGATCACGTCCTCGTCATCGGCCGGCGCGGCGCGGGCGGCCTCGTTGACCAGGAAGGCGATCATCTCGGCCTTGGGCGTCGCCGGGCTCGCCTGGCCGCCGACCGCGCGCACGCGGTCGATCAGCGCCTGATGGGTGAGCTCGGGCAGCCGCGCCACGACCTGGTCCGCGCCCAGCGCCGGCGCCGGTCCGGCCGGCCCGTCGACGATCGCCAGCTCCTGCCCGGCCTCGTCGCGGACCAGGAAATCGGGGTTGCGCGCCAGCATCAGGGCGAAGGTGCGCGGCACCGGCACCGCGGCGTCGGGCTCGAACCGGTAGATCTCGATCTTGCCGGTCTCGGGGTTGAGGAACTCGTGGACGCGGCGGCGCTCGCGCGCCACCCGGTCGAGGGCGGTGAACGGCATGATGACCTCGGTGATGATGGGGATCGGGGTGGTGCTGGCCGGCCGAAGCCGGCCAGCGGTCAGACGGTCTCGTAGCCGATCAGGGCCTCGATCTGGCCGGGAGCGGTCAGCGCGCCCCCGCTCACCTGGACCTGAACGGTGATCGGGTTGACCAGATCGCGGGCGGACGGCCCATAGCTGTCGAGCAGCCCGGTGGTGCTCGACTGGGCCGCGCTGATCGTGGTCGTGAGGTTGGTCGTGGTGCCGGCCAGCAGCTGCTGCAGCTGCAGGGTCGCGCCGGCGGCGCCGACGCTGGTGTTGCGCAGGAAGGCATCGACGATGCGGGCGCCGACCGGCAGCGTGCAGAGCTGGATGGTGTCGCCGTTCTGCGGATAGCTGGGCAGGGTCGACGGGTCGATCGGCATCTCGACGGTGGTGAGCCCGGCCGTGCGCGCAGGCGTGAGGTTGACGGGCAGCGCCGCCGAGGAAAAGTTCGCCATGGGGAAGCTCCGATACTCAGGGATTACTGCGACGCCGCCGTGTACAGGACGATGACGCCGAAGTCCTCGGACGAGTAGTTGTCGTAGAAGGCCTTGAACTTCGGCTTCTTCAGCCCGAACATGCGGCCATAGCCGATGCCCTGGCGGTTCTCGTAGTCCTGGTTGTCGCTCTCGACCCAGTCGGCGTCGCCGATCTTGGCGAAGCCCAGGGCCTGGGCGCCCAGCAGCAGCGCGGTGGCGCCGTCGACCGTGCCCGAGGCGCCGTACTTCTGGCCGGCCGGCTTGCCCAGGGTGTTGGGCACCTTCTGGCTCTCGTACAGGATGGCGTTGTCGACCATCGCGGCCGCGCCGGTGAACAGCTTGTTGTTGGGGCCGCGGGCGTCGGCGCGGCTGAGGATCGTCTTGAAGTCCGACGACTGCTTCAGGTCGCGCATCTGCTCGGGGCTGACGATCAGGACGTAGCGGTTCTTGCCCGCTACCCGCACCGGCTTGATCTTCTTGCGGCTGGCGAAGGTCATCGCCTTGACGATGGTGTCCCAATCCAGCGTGTCGGTGGTGGTCAGCGACGCCGTCGATGTATTCGCGTTCGGGTACATGACCCGGTTCGGCGACGGCGCGGTCACGTCCGAGGCGAACTTGAGATTGACGAGCTGGCTCTTGGCGACACGGGCCGCGCCGTTGTAGCGCTGGCTGTAGGGCATGCCGGCGAGGGTCAGGAACGCCAGCTCCTCCAGCCGGTCCGACAGCCAGAACGCCAGCTTGTCCTTGGCCGCGGCGCGGAAGCGGATGACCGTCTTCTGCTCCGACATCTTGCCCTGGCTCTTCACGGCGTGGCGGAGCTGGTCGATCTGGATGGTGACGTCGTCGTTGATCAGCGACTCTTCGTTGCCTTCCAGCTCGTTGTCGCCGACCACGCCGTCGCCCTGCAGGTCGAGCACGATCGGCATCACCACCTGGGCGCCGCGCTCGGTCATGGTGAGGTCGGTGATCTGGTGGATGGGCTTGGTGTGGTCGGCGGTGCCGCTGCCCATGAAGCCCTCGTTGCCGAAGAGCAGGGTCATGTCGCGGCCGGCCGCCCACACCCGCGCCGACCACAGCTTCTTCTGGCTGGTGGTCAGCGACGAGAAATCGGTGGTTGCCATTGGATCAGGTCTCCTGAGGAAAGGCGCGCCCGGTCAGGCGCGTGATGCGGCGATCCGCTCCTGGATGTCGGTGGGCAGGGAGAGGATCTCGTCCTCGGACATCCGCTCGACGTCCGAGGCGGTGACGGACAGGTCCCGGGGCACCACGCCCGCGCGTGCGGGCGACGGCGCCGCCCGTTCGGCCAGCGCCATCTTGTCCCGGATCTGCCGAGGGGTGAGACCGCCGGTAGCCAGGCGCTGACCCGGCCGCGGCCCGTCGGCCTCCGGCCCGGGCGCCCCGTAGCGGCGGTCATAGCCATGCTCCTTGAGCACGGTGATCAGGGCCCGGCGCATCGCCAGGTCCGCAGTCGGGTCGCCGACGCGCAGCGCGATGCCGCTCGCCTGGCACAGCCGGGCCGCCATCGGCATGAAGTCGTGGAGCACGGCGCCCGGCACGTTGACCAGCCAGGGATTGCCCGCCTCGATCAGGTGCGTCTGGTCGGCCACGTAGGGGTCGTCGCCGCGCCGCGCCGCCGGGTCGGCCGCGCGCATCGCGCTGACCTCCACCGCCTCACGGTTCAGGCGCCGTTCGGCCTGGCGCAGGTCCTGCAGCGCCACGCCGCCCCGGTCATACTGCGCATACAGATGGTCGAGCTCGGCATCGATCTGGCGCAGGCGCTCGGCCCGGGGATCGACCGGTGGCTCCGGCGGCGGCGGCGCGTGGGCCGCCCGGAGCATGCCGTTCTCGCCCTCGAGCATCAGCCGGCGCGAGCGCTCCTCGTCCAGCCGCCGCAGCACCTGATCCAGGCGCTCCTTCGGCAGACTGATCGTCGGCGGGTCCGGCTCGGGCGCCGCCTCCGCCTGAAGCTGCCTCTCCTCGGCTCGGGCTTCGGCTTCGGCCGCGACCAGCTCGGGGTCGCGGATGGTCTCTTCGGCCGCCGGATCGGCGGCCGTCTGCGGATCGGCCATGGGGTCCTCGATTGCTGGGATGCGAAAGGGTGGTCCGGCCGCGTCAGCCGTACTTGACGACCGCGTGCAGGGTGCCGCCGGTGTAGTTCCCGGCCTTGATGCCGGCGCGGACCTGGCACGAGGCGCCGACGCGCAGGTCCCAGCTCATGGGACCGGTGCTCGACGCCAGGTCGTCCCAGGTGATGCCGCCGTCCAGGCTGCGCTGGACGGTGCCGGTGGCGCTGAAGCTGCCGCTGATCGAGGCCGCGAAGAACTCGCCGGCCTTGAGCGGGATCGGCGTGGTGAAGCTGTTGGCCGCCGCGATGTCGGCGGTCTGGGTCAGGTGCAGCATGGGAAGCCCTCAGATGGTGGGCTGGGGAATGCGGGGGTCGGCGACCGGCTCGCCCAGGCGGCGGCGCTTCATCTGCCCGGGTGCCACCTCGATCGCGGCGATGTGATCGCGGTACTGCCGCAGCGCGGACACGGCCTGGCCGACGAAGTGGTCGATGCCGCTCACGGCCATGTCGACCAGCGTATCGTCGGTGTCGACCAGGAACGGGATATCGCCGTCGGGGTCGATCCAGGCCATCACCAGGCGGCTGGGCAGGTTCAGGTCGCCGGCCAAATCACACCAGACGATCAGCCATTGGCCGCCGTCGCTGGCATCGCGGTTGAGCCGGCGGCCGAGGCCGATCGCCCAGTCGATCTGGGCCGGGGTCGGATGGCAGGGCCCGACCGCTCGGCTCTCGATCGAGCCGTCCGGGGCGGCCCACACCATCCACCGGGCCGAGCCATGCGCCTCGTTGGCGTGGCGGATGTCGTGGCGGATGAGGTCGAGCAGCTGCTCGTCGTGCTGCATGGCGAGCCTCAGTTCATCGCGTTGATTTCGAGCCAGTTCAGCGCGATGTCCGACACGGCGGTCGCGGCATTGCCGGTGACCGCGATCAGGATCGCGCCCGACTCTGTCGCGGTCGCCAGCGCCGGCGAGGTGGTGCCCAGGTGGGCGGCGCCGGCGATCGCCCCGTTCGAGGTGACCAGCTGGGTATTGGAGCCGGCGGCGCCGTACTTGAAGACGTTGCCGCTCAGCTGCCAGCCGCCGCCATTGGTGGTCACCGCGCCGGTGGTCGCGATCACCGTGCCGCCGGCGCCGACGGTCGAGCCGACCACCGCGGTCGACGGGTTCCAGATGAGCTTCACCGTCTTGGTGTTGGCGGTGGCTCCGAAGCTGCCGATCGCCGAGATGGTCAGGCCGCGCCCGGCCTGGTCCAGGGAACTCGCCGGCAGCGTGAACACCGCCAGCACATTGTCGGCACCGGTCGCCCCGGGCTGGATACCGGCGGCGCTGATCTGGCGGCTGATGTTGCCCTCCTCCGGGAACGACGCCGTGCCGCCGCCGAACTGGGTCAGCATCGAGGACGGCTCGACGCCGACGCCCGGAACCACCCCGCCCAGCGACCACACGGCGGCGCCGGTGGCGGCGCTGAGGCAGGTCCATTCACGGTTGGTCGTGGTGTTGAACCACTCCGAACCCGGGCCATAGCCCTGGGTGTTGTCGTTGCCGACGCCGGGGTCGGTGGTCGCGGTGAAATTGTTGATGCCGCGGTCGTCGACCCACAGCCCATAGATCGAGACGGCGTTCGGGCCGGCATAGGTGATCAGGAACCGCCCGACGCAGTTCGGCGCGATCTGGGTGACGCCGCTCAGGGTCACGCCGGCGCCGGCCGCCAGGGTCTGCGGGAACGCCGTGGCGTTGACGATGGTGGCCTCGAAGGATTGCCCGACCTGGGCATTGGGCAGCGCCGCGATGATGTTCGCCGCCGTGTCCGTGGTGTCGGTGAACGCAGCCGTGGCGCCGGACCGCGTGATCAGCTGGCCCGCGATCTGCGCCGCGGTGAGCGTGGTGCCGGCGGCCGCGGCGACCGCCGCGTTGGCCTCGTGCGCGGCCGTGTCGAACAGCGAGCCGACCAGCGCGCAGAACTGGTCGGCCTTGGCAAAGGTGGACTTGCCGACCAGGCGCACGAGCGCCCGGCCGGTCGGGGTGAAAGCGACCATGGAAGCCTCCAGGATGCCGCCGGAGAAACCGGGCGGCGGGTATGGCAGGGGGTAAGCGGAGCCGCGATGGCGGGGGGCGGCGTCCCCGGGGACTATCGGCGTCCGGTGCCGAACCGAAGCGTCGCCCCAAAATCCGGCGGCGCATCGGGCACGATGGTCACGATAGCGGCGGGGACCTATTCGCGATTGCCCCGCTTCGCAACGGCGATCGCGCGCTCGAGATCGGTTTGCGGCTTGAAATCAACAAGCGGCGGCGCGCCGCGGGCAGCGCCTCAGGAAGGCCGGCCCGTCCGGGATGATCCCGGCCCGCTCAAAACCGTTGGGTCTGGACGGCCCGGGTTGGCCCGGCAGACGTCGCAGGGCTGCGGCTCATGAGCACCGTCGGCACCTCCGGAGCAGGATCCGCGTGCCGACAAGGCTCACGGTTCGTCCACAGACTGCTCTGGGCCCGGCCAGATCATATACTCCGGTATTGGCCGATCCCCTTGCTCCGCGAGATACTGCCGCCCTTTTGGTGTAATCACGTAATGAGGAAAACCTTCCTTCTGACCCGGCTCGATCGTTAGAAATCCCTCGGCCTCAAGCTCACGCGCAAGCGCCGGAAGCTTTTGGATGCCAACCGCATTCATGATTCCCAAAGAGATCTCGACGGAGTACCAATGCCAGTTCTTTCGTGGGTCCGATATTACCTTCAGGATCACGTACCGTTCATCGTCGGTCATCCACCTTCTCCCTTCGCAGCGCATCCGGGTGATACAGGTTCTCATCCTTCAAGCGATAGTCTTCCAGGGTTGCCGTATGGGCGTTGTTCCAAAGTTCATGCTTGGCGTCTGCGTCTTCAGGTACGCCGGACTCCCAGCCAACAAGCGTCGGCGCGCCGCGGGCAGCGCTTCAGGAAGGGCGGCTCGTCCGGGATGATCCCGGCCCGCTCAACCGTTGGGCCTGGACGGCCCGGGTTGGCCCGGCAGGCGTCGCAGGGCTGCGGCTCATGAGCACCGTCGGCATCTCCGGAGCAGGATCCGCGTGCCGACAAGACTCAAGGTTCGTCCACAGACCGCTCTGGGCCCCGCCAAATCATATATTCCGGTATTGGCCGATCCCCTTGCTGCGCGAGATACTGCCGTCCTTTTGGTGTAATCACGTAAAGGTCTTCCTTCTGGCCTGGCTCCATGGTTAGAAATCCCTCGGCCGCAAGCTCACGCGCGAGCGCCGGAAGCTTCTGGATGCCAACCACATTCATGAGCCCAAAAGCCCGCTCTACGGAGTACCAATTCCAATTCTTACCCGAATCCGATATTACCTTCAGGATCACGTACCGTTCATCGTCTGTCATCCACCTTCTCCCTTCGACAGCGCATCCGGGTGATACAGGTTCTCGTCCTTCAAACGATAGTCTTCCAGGGTTGCCGTATGGGCGTTGTTCCAAAGTTCATGCCTGGCGTCAGCGTCTTCAGGTACGCCGGACTCCCAGCCAAGGTTTGTGTAACGACGGCATTCCCTAATCTCATGTGTGTAGAAATTCAAGTCATACTGCGTGGGCGCCAGCTTACCATCGGCAATTTGCTGCAATCGAGACAGCATCACACCATTGGGGCCATCCGTAAGCGCTGTTCTCAGGCCACCTTTGTCGCGTTAGGGACTTGAGCGAAGGTC
>CAZEFK010000143.1:0-18478 GCA_964511405.1 uncultured Comamonadaceae bacterium
CCCCGCCGGCCGCGCGCCGCGCGCCGGCCCCGGCGGCGGCCCCGCCCCCCCGCCCCCGCGCGGGTGGGTGGGGTGGGCCTCCCGAGCCCCGCGGCGCTGCTGGCCCGCTATCCCCACCAGCTCTCGGGCGGGATGCGCCAACGGGTGCTGATCGCAATGGCGCTGTCGGGCGATCCCAGCCTGCTGATCGCCGACGAGCCGACCACGGCGCTTGACGTCACCGTGCAGGCCCAGGTGCTGGCGCTGGTCGCCGGGCTGGTCGAGCGTCTCGGCCTGGCGCTCTTGCTGATCAGCCACGACCTGGGGGTGATTGCGTCGGTCTGCCGCCGGGTCGCGGTCATGTATGCCGGCACGGTGGTGGAGGACGCTGATACGGCGGCGCTGTTCGCCCGGCCGCGCCATCCCTACACCCGCGGCCTGCTGGCGGCGATCCCAACCCTCGACGGCGGCGCGCGTCCCGCGGGCATCCCGGGCAGCATCCCCAGCATGATCGATCCGCCCACGGGCTGCCGCTTCCACCCGCGCTGCCCCCTTAAGATCGAGCGCTGCCGGACCGAGAAGCCGCGGCTGCGGACGGTCGCCGACGGCCATCGCGTCGCCTGCCACCTGGCGGAGCCGTGATGCTGCTCGACGCCCAGGGCCTGGCCAAGCATTACCGGGTGCGCCGCGGCTGGTTCGAGCACGACCTGGTCAAGGCGGTCGACGGCGTCGACCTCGCCCTGGAGGCCGGCGGCGCGCTCGGGCTGGTCGGCGAGTCGGGCTCCGGCAAGTCCACGGTGGCGCGGCTGGTGCTGCGGCTGATCCAGCCGACGCGCGGCCAGATCCGGTTCGACGGCCGCGATATCGGCCAGGCCGACGAGCGCGCGCTGCGGCCGCTGCGCCGCGACATGCAGATCATCTTCCAGAACCCCCACTCGGCGCTGGATCCCCGCATCACGGTCGCGGCGAGCATTGCCGAGCCCCTGGTGGTGCAGCTTGGCCTGGGCGGCGGCGCGCTCCGGGCCCGGGTCGAGGCGCTGATGGCCGAGGTCAGCCTGCCGGGGGACTTTGCGCACCGCTATCCGCACGAGTTGTCCGGCGGCCAGAAGCAGCGCGTCTGCATCGCCCGCGCCCTGGCCCTGAAGCCGCGCCTGGTGGTGCTGGACGAGCCGACCTCGGCGCTCGACGTCTCGGTGCAAGCGCAGATCCTGGCGATGCTGGCCGACCTCCGGCAGCGGCATGGCCTGGCCTATCTGTTCATCAGCCATAACCTGGCCGTGGTCCGCCAGGTCTGCGACCGCGTCGCGGTCATGTATCTCGGCCGGATCGTCGAGGAGGGCCCAGTCGCCGAGGTGTTCGGCAGCCCGCGCCATCCCTATACCCGGGCCCTGCTGGCCGCCGTCCTCGATCCGCGCGCCGACGGCCCGCCGCTGCGGCCGCAGGTGTCGGGCGAGGCGCCCAACCCGGCGCGGCCGCCGTCCGGCTGCCGGTTCCACCCGCGCTGCCCCGACCGGGCCGAGCCCTGCAGCCGCATGGAGCCGCAGCTCCTCTCCTGCGGCGACCGCCGCGTCGCCTGCCACTTGGCGCAGCCGTCGAGCGTGTGACGCCGCGCCGGGGAAAAATGAATAGGCTCTTTTTTCAATAGCCCTACAAACTCGCGTGATCCATATCCGTTCCCATGGATGATGCTGATGCGCTCTCTCTTCGTGCCCAGGCGCAGCAATGCTTGACCATGGCGCAGTTCCATGAGGGCGATGCGGCCGAGAGCCTGCGCCGCCAGGCGCGCGAGCTGATCGCCCGGGCCGAGGCGCTTGAAGCGGTCGCCGCCTCGAAGGACGGCCGGCCGAAGCGCTGATCAGAACGACTATTCGGGCAGGCCGGCCAGTCGCAACGCTTCGATGTAATGGGCGAAGCCGCGCCATTCCCTGAGCGGATTGAGCGCATTGCTGCGGGCGATCGTCTCCTCGGGATCGATTTCCAGGATCCGGGTGACGGTCGCGCGGGCCTCGTCCAGCCGGCCCAGCCGCGCCAGCCCGGCGGCGCGGATGCGCAGCGTGTTGACCAGCTGCGGATTGAGGGCATTGGCGCGGTCGGCCCAGTCCACGGCGTCGGCATAGCGATGGGCGTGGATGGCGCCCAATGCGCCGGCGAACAGGGTCGTCTCGGCCAACGGGCCGGTCGGCGCCAGCCGGCGCGCCCGGCTGGCCAGCGCCACGGCGGCGTCGAAATCCCAGGCGTAGCACTTGAACAGGGCACCCCAGGCCAGCGCGGCCGTCTCGCACGGGTCGACGGCCAGACAGCGGTCGATCAGATCCGAGGCGTCGTCATAGGTGCGGAACAGCATGCCGTGGGCGAAGGCAGCGGTCCACAGCGCCACCGGATCCTCCGGATCGGCGGCGAGCGCGGCGTCGCTATGGGCGCGAGCCGCGGCGTCGGCCGAGCTCTTGTCCGGCGTCCAGCCGCGGCGGAAGTCGCGGGCGGCGATGAAGCCCAACAGGCCGTGGGCCGCGGCGAAGCCGGGATCCTCCGCGACCGCGCGTCGGAGCTCGTCACCGGCCAGCGGGCTTTCCTCGCGGCGCATCGACCACAGGGGCGCGCTCGCGGCGGCGGCATGGCGGAAGGCCGGCCAAGCCGGCCAGCGCGGCGCCGGCGACAAGGCGGCCAGGGTGCCGACATCGCCCACGGCCTCCGCGATTCGGGCGGCCAGCCGTTCGATCAGCTGGCCGTAGTCGCGGGCAGCGCCGACCTCGTCAAGCGCGATATCGTCGGCGGTCGGGGTGGTGAGGGTGGCATGGACATGCAGCCGGCCGCCCGGCTGACTGACCCGGCCCTCGATCGACCAGATCAGCCGACCTTCGGCGTGGTTGCCCAGCAGCGCCCGGCCGCGCGGCACCGTCGCCGCCAGCCGGCACAGCACGACGTAGCGATCGCGGCGTGAGGCCAAGCGGGCGAGGGCATCGGCCACCCCGAAGCCGAGGCCGGGCGCGGCGTCGGACTCGGCGAAGGGATGGACGGCCAGGATCGGCCGCCGGCGGGCGGCGACGCCGCTTTGCGCAATGGCGGACGCGTTGGCCATCCTTCCCTCCTTCCCGCGGAAGGCGACCGCGCCCGAGGGGGCGCGGCCCGGTCGTCAGCCCTGGTAGTAGTGCTTGATGCGCTTTTCAGCCTCCGCCACGGCATCCTCGGGCGAAGCGCTGCCCGAGGCAACCGCGGCAAACATCTGAACCAGCACGTAATCTGCGGTAACCGCGCCGGATGCCGCGGTGATCGGCCCCTTGTAGCCGTTCCAGAACTGGTTGGCGCAGGTCTCCTGATAGGCGTGCAGCTTGGGATCCGACGACCACACCGCGCTCTGGCCGTAGGCGTTGAGCGGGTGCGCCCAGTAGCCCAGGCAGCCGGTCAGCCATTTGTCGTACTGCTCCTGCTCCATCATGAAGCGCAGGTAGTCCTTGGTGGCATTCGGGTACTTGGCGTGCTTGAAGACCATGGCGTTGAGGATCAGCGCCGCCTCGGGCGGCTTGCCGACCCGGCCCGCGGGCATGTGGGCATGCTCGGTGTCGGCGGCGATCGCCGCGGTCTTGGGATCGTTCTTCAGCACATAGTAGATCGACACGCCATTGGCGGTCAGGCTGATCTGCTCGGCGATGTAGGCCTTGTTGTTGCTGGGGTCGAGCCAGGACAACGTGCCCGAGATGAAGGTCTCCTGCAGCGCCTTGGCATATTTCAGCGCCTCGATGGTGGCCGGCTGGTTGATGACGACCCGGTTCTGTTCGTCGACGGCGCTGGCGCCGTGGGCCCACAGCAGCCAGGTTGCATAGCCGTTGGCGTCGCCGACCGAGTTGCCCAGGGCGAACCCCGGCGGATGCCCGATCTTGTTGAGCTTGCGGCAGAGGTCCAGGAACTTGTCGAGGTCGTTGGGAATGGTTTCGTAACCGGCCTGCTGGACCCAGGACTTGCGGTAGACGGCGGGACCGCCCGAGCCGCCCATGGGCAGCGCGATCCAGGTGTCGGTGCCCCACTTCTTGCCGTATTTCTGGGGCAGGAACATCCAGCCGCCATATTTCTTGCCCAGATAGTCGGCGAGGTCGGTCAGGTCCAGCAGCTTGTCGGTATAGAGGTGCGGGTCGTCGGGCCAGCCCAGGATCACGTCCGGGCCGGCGCCGGTGTTGGCCGCCACGGCGGTCTGCGGGCGCAGGTCTTCCCAGCCGACGAAGTCGACGCGCACCGGGACTCCGGTCGCGGCGGTGTAGGCCTTGGTGTTCTCGCGGAAGATCGCCTCGTCGGGATCGACGAACTTGGTCGGGCGCAGGACGCGCAGGGTGGCGCCCTTTTCGAGGGCATAGCCCGGGTTCTTGACGTCGGTGACCGGGATCGCGGCGCGGGCGCCACTCGCCGGCAGCACCGCCGACGCCAGCGCGCCGGCGCCCAGGACCAAGGACTCGCGACGGGTGATCGGGGTCATGCGGGTCTCCTCCTCGGGAAATGCGCTCTGCGCATTTCCTTCCATTGATTCTGGGAGCCCGTTATCGGGCTCCCAGGGTTCGCGAGACCGGGTGTGCCGTGCGCCGCACCCGTATGGGGTCCCGCCCTCTGTTGTCCGGCCATGATGCCCAAAGCCCCTGCCCCTGTCGATTGCCCGTCGATGCGGGGCTTGCATCCGGACGGCGTTCGCCCGATCGTCGCGCCCCCACCCGAGCGCGAGGCAGTCCATGCAGGAGCAGGTCCTGGCCGGGGCCGCACCCGATGCGGTCGCCACGCGCCGCCGCCATGCGGCGGCGACGCTGCGGCTGGCGGCACCCCTGGCCTTGGCGCAGCTGGCCCAGATGGGCATGGCGGTGACCGATACGGTGCTGCTGGGCTCGCTCGGCGGGGCGGCGCTGGCCGCCGGCGGGCTCGGTGCCGGCCTGTTCTTCACGATCATGATCCTGCTGCAGGGCGTGCTGAGCGCGATCAGCGCCATGGTCGCCCAGGCGCGCGGCGCGGGGCGGCCGGAGCGGGTGCCGGCAATCTACTGGACCGGCCTGATGCTGGCGCTGGCGCTGTCGGTGCCCGGCATCCTGGCGCTGGGCTGGGTCGAACCCCTCCTGGCGGCGCTCGGCGAGCCCGCCGGCCTCGCCCATGACGTGGCGCGCTACGACCGGGTGCTGCGCTGGGCCGCGCCGGCGACGTTGGTCGGCATGGGCGTGATGCGCGCTTTCCTGCCGGCGATCGAGCGCCCGCGCCTGATCCTGTGGGCGACCCTCGGCGCCGTTGCGGTCAACGGTGTGCTCAATTACGGCCTGATCCACGGCGCTTGGGGGCTGCCGCGGCTGGGGCTGCTGGGCTCGGCCACGGCCAGCGCGATCACGCTCACGGGTAGCGCCGTGGCCCTGCTGGCGTTGCTGCACGGCAATCCGGCGCTGCGCCGGTTCGTGCGGCCCGTGGGCATTCGCGCGGCCGAGCTGGCCGAGCTGCTGCGCCTGGGTTGGCCGATCGGCGTCACCTACGGTGTCGAGCTGGTGCTGTTCCAGGTCGCCGGGCTGCTCGCCGGCCTGCTCGGCACGGCGTCGCTGGCGGCGCACCAGATGGTGCTCAACGTCGCCGCCACCACCTTCATGGTGCCGTTCGGCGTCGGCCAGGCGGCGAGCGTGCGCGTCGGCTACTGGGCCGGCGCCGGCCGCCCTGCCGAGGCTCGCCGCGCCGGCCTGGTCGCGCTGGCGCTGGGGGCCGGGTTCATGGCCTGCACGGCCCTGGCGATGATCGCCGTGCCGCGCGGCATCATCGGCCTGTACCTGGACCTGGCCGACCCGGGCAATGCCGGGACCATCGCCATCGCCGAGCGGCTGCTGCTGGTGGCCGCGCTGTTCCAGGTGGTCGACGGCGTGCAGGCGATCGCCGCCGGCGGCCTGCGCGGCCTCAAGGACACTCGGGTGCCGATGCTGCTGGCGGCTGCCGGCTATTGGGCGGTCGGCTTCCCGGTCGGCTACGGTCTGGGCTTTCCGGCCGGCCTCGGCGCGCCCGGCATCTGGTGCGGGCTGGCCCTGGGCCTGGCGGCGGTGGCGCTGCTGCTGACCCTGCGCTTCGAGGCGCGCACGCGATAACCGGTGACCGGGGGCCCGCCGCCTTCATGGCGCGGATGTCGGCGACCGTCGGCCGGTTGTGCTTGACGACCATGGGCTCACACCGTGAATGCGTTGCGGAAGGCAGCAAGGGCCGCTTCGGGATCGCCGCTGGCGAACGCCTCCAGGCCGACCGGGCCGCGATAGCCCATGGCCTTCAGCGTCCGGGCGACCCCCGGCCAGTTGACCTCGCCGGTGCCGGGCTCGCAGCGTCCTGGCACGTCGGCCACCTGGATCTCGCCGATCCAGGGCAGGCACTTGCGGCAGAGCTCGATCAGGTTCCCTTCGCCGATCTGCGCGTGATACAGGTCGAGGTTCAGGCGCAACCGGGGATGGTTGACCGCGGCGACCAGGGCCAGCGTGTCCTCGGCGCGGCCGAACGGGACGCCGGGATGGTCGACCGGCCCGTTGAGGTTCTCGAGCGTGAAGACCACGCCTTCGGCCTCGGCCAGCTCCGCCACCCGGAGCAGCGTGTCGCGCGCCGTCAGCCACATCGTGCCGGTCACGGCCGCGACCGGCTGGACGGGCAGGCCGCCCGGCCCAAGGCCGGTGCCGTGCAGGTTCAGCCGCGCGACGCCCAGGCGCTTGCCGACCTGGGCGGTCTCCCGCGCCGTGCGCAGCAGTTCGGCCGCGCCGTCGGCGTCGGTCAGCCGGCCGCGCAAGTAGCCGTTCATGATGGTGAAGGCCGCGCCGGTCCGTTCGAGCTTGGCGAGGTCGTGGTCCGGCCAGTTCCACAGGCCGACGCCGAAGCCCAGCTCCGTGAGGCGGCGCGCCCGCCAGTCGATCGGGCGGTCACGCCAGATCATCTCGGCACAGGCGGCGAGGGGGAAGGTCATGGCTCAGATCTCGATGAAGACGGCGCCGTCCTCGACCTTGACCGGCCAGGTCCGGAGGTCGATGCAGGCGGGCGCGCGGGTCGCCTCGCCGGTCCGGTAGTCGAACTGGCCGTTGTGCTTGGGGCACTCGATGACGCCGTCGATCACCAAGCCGTCGCCGAGATGCACCTGCTCGTGGCTGCAGATGCCGTCGACGCAGAAGAACGCGTCCTCCGGGCTGCGCACGACCACGAAGGTCCGCCCGGCATGATCGAACCGGATGAGGTCGTCGCGGTCGATGTCGTTGGTGGCGCACACGCGCGTCCATGTTGCCATGATGATCTCAGCTCCTGGTCGTTTCAGCTATTCGCACGGGCCGCCCTGGCATTCATCCGCGCCTTCTTCTTCTCGAACCGCGCCTGCATCTGGGTATCGCCGGTCTTGGTGCCGTCGTGCCAGGTGCCGAACCAAACGTCGAACGGGATCAGGCCGTCGCCGCCATAGTTCACCTCGAAGTATTTGTGGTGCAGATAGTGAATGTAGGCGTGGCTATCGAGGGCCCTGCCCGGCGTGATCTCGAGCTTCTCGAAGCCGATATGGCCGTTGACCGCGCCGAAGCCGGCGACGTGGAGCTGGAACAGCGCGACGACCGGATTGGACGGGATCACCAGGTGCCACAGCGCCACCGCATGGTAGAGGAAGGCCTCGACCGGATGCATCGACAGCGACGACCAGGGCGACGGGTTCACCGAATTGTGGTGGACCGAATGGACCCATTTGTACAGCAGCGGGGTATGGATCAGCCGGTGAATGGCGAAGAAATGCGCCTCGTGGATCGCCGGCGCCACCAGGACCAACAGCGCCAGATAGACCGGATGCTCGGTCCAGGACAGCCAGGGCGCGCGGCCGGTCGCAAAAACCCACAGCATCAGGACTTCGACCACGGTCCAGAGCGGCACCGAGACGAAGACCGTGCGCAGAAAATTGTCGATGGCCTGGCTCTTGAACCAGAACACGTCGGACGGCTGATCGGACGGGAACTTGGCGTTGTACTTGAAGCGGACGCCCTGGACGCGCTTGACGTAATAGACCAGCTCGATCGAACCATACATCAGGACGATCGCGGCGGCGTTGACCGCATAGAGCCGAAGCCCCCAATCCCAGCGCAGCGTCGTCAGGGTCGAGCGGTCGGGGATCACCCAGAGCCAGTAGGCGAGGGCGGTCGCCATGTGGAATGCGTTCCATGGCCAGACATAGCCTGGGAGCCAGCGGAGGACCTGGCCCAGCCTTGGCGGCCAGGCCCAGAGCGGCGCGATCTCGACCCGGCGGTTGGGGGCCCAATCGCCGCGCTTGGTCCGCGTGCCGAACGCCAGGTCATCCATGTCCGTCCGATCCCTGCTGGCCGATCCGTGCTGATCGATGCCTGAAACAATGATGAGCCGATTGACCTGGATTGGATCAAGGTTGAATGATACCGTCCTAGACGAAAATATCATTCGTCTCACAAAGTCTTGCGCGTGAGATGAAATATATCACGGTGACGGCATGGGGCGTCCGACGATCCGCGATCTGGCCGAGGCCGCCGGCGTTTCGGTTGCGACGGTGAACCGGGTGCTGGCCGGGGCGGCGAGCGTGCGCCCGGCGACGATGGTGCGCGTCCGGCAGGCGGCCGAGGCGATCGGGTTCTATGGCACCGGCGCGATCCAGGGCCGCATCGCCGCCGCGCGCAAGGCGGTCCGGTTCGGCTTCCTGCTGCACCAGGCCGCGCGCCCGTTCTACCAGAGCCTCGCCCGGGCGCTCGCTGATGCGGCGAAGCACCGGGACGACCACGCGGTCGACGCCCGGATCGAGTTCCTGGACGACCTCTCGCCGGAGACGACGGCCGCCCGCATGCTGGCGCTGGGCCGGGAGTGCGACGCCATCGGCGTGGTCGCGGCCGTGCACCCGCTGGTGACGCAGGCGATCGGCGACCTCGACGCCCGGGGCAAGCCGGTCTTCGGCCTGATCTCGCAACTCGACGCCTCAGTCCCGTCCCACTATGTCGGCCTCGACGGATGGAAGGTCGGCCGCACCGCCGCCTGGGCGTTCGCGCACATCTGCAAGCGGCCGGGCAAGCTCGGCATCCTCGTCGGCAACCATCGCTACCGCTGCCAGGAGATGAACGAGACGGGCTTCCGCTCCTATTTCCGCGAGCACGGCCCCGACTTCACGCTGCTGGAGCCGCTGTCGACCTTCGAGACCAAGGCCGTCGCCCAGGAGATGACCGAGCGGCTGGTTGCCGAGCATCCCGACATGGTCGGTCTCTACGTGGCTGGCGGCGGCATCTCGGGCGTGGTCGCCGGTCTGCGTGGCAGTGGCGCCGCGGGCCGGATCATGGTCGTCGGCTACGAGCTGATGGAGGTTACCCGCGCCGCCCTGCTCGACGGCACCATGACCGTTGTCATCGCCCATCCGCTGCCGCGCCTGGCCGAGGAGGCGATCGGCCGGATGATCCAGGCTGTGGGCGCCAAGACCCGGGACGGCAATTACACGAGCGTGCTGCCGTTCGACATTTTTACGCGGGAGAACATCTGACTCACCACAGCGCCGGCTTGGCGACCATCAGCCAGAAGATCCCGACGAAGGCCAGGAACGCCGGCCAGCCGAGCCGGACCCAAAGACCCATGGCGCGCCGGTACTCGGCGTCGAGCGGCGTCCCGGCCGCGGCACAGGTGCTGGCGGCGCGGGCCATGCGGATCTGCAGGGCCAGCACCGGCAGCCAGCAGCCGCCGGCCAGGGCATAGAGGCCGTAGGCGGCGATCAGCCAAGGCTCCAGCAGGCCATAGCCGGCGAGGTGGGCCAGGGCGACGCCGGTCAGCGGCTGGACGACGGCGGCCGGCGTGGTGAACAGCCAGTCGGCCAGCACGACGTTGCGCGCCGTGACCGCAACGGCGCGGACGTCGCCGCGGCGGTCGGTCGCCCACATGTGGAAGGCGGTGCCGAGCCCGGTGCCGAACAAGATGGTGGCGCTGAGCACATGCAGCGTCTTCAGCAGCAGATAGGCCATCAGCGCTCGTCCTGCAGCGCGGTCCAGGCCGCGATCGCCGCCAGGATCGGCAGGTTTTTCAAGAGCGGGCCGTAGGGTTCGAGCCACAGCGCCGGCTGCGCCGCGCCGATGCCGAGCGTGTAGCCGGCGACCAGGCCCCCCTGCGCCAACCCCAGCCGCGGCCCGCCCCGGCCGGCGGCCAGCGCCAGGCCGATCGCGATGTCGAGCAGGCTGAAGGCGACCGCCGGCACCGGCGGCGCGCCGGGCGGCGGGTTCAGCAGGCCGGCTGCGCCGGAGCCCAGCCACAGCAGCGCCAGCGCCGCCGTCAGCGCCGGCTTCAGCCAATAGAGCCGGGCATGCCAGCGGTCCTGGACGTGGGATGGCGCCTGCCGGTACGCCTCGGCCAGGCTGCGCGGGCGGAAGCCGATGGCGGCCTTGAAGGTGGCCGGGTCGGCGACGTTGCCATAGTCGAGCTGGCGCAGCGCCGTGGTCGTGATCGGGCCGCGCCCGACCGCATCGCCCGCCCGTGCGATCAGCCGCACCACGCCCGTCGGGATCCGGACCGGTCGCGCCGGCGGCAGGTCGAGCCAGGCCCGCGTCGCCTCCAGGATCTGGCGCAGGGTCAGGGTTTCCGGGCCGACCGGGTCCAGGGTCCGGCGGGCGAGCGCGGGATCGGTCAGGCAACGGGCGACGGTCGCGGCCAGGTCGTCGACATGGATCGGCTGAAACGGCTGGCCGCCGTCGCCGATCAGCGGCAGCAGCCACGGCAGGCCGGCCAGGCCGCGCAGGGTCGAGGTTCCGCCATGGCTGCCGGGCCCGTAGACCAGCGACGGCCGCAGCACCACCCAGTCCAGGTCGAGCGCGCGCAGATGATCGTCGGCGGCTTTTTTCGACAGGGCATATTCGGTGCCGGCGGCGGGATCGGCGCTGACCGCCGAGATCTGCACCACGCGCCGGATGCCGGCCGCGGCGCAGGCATCGAACAGCGCTGCCGGCGACCGGGCGTGGATGGCGTCGGCGGACTGGCCGCGGCGCGACTGCAGGATGCCGGCGCAATTGACCACGGCGTCGACGCCGGCGAGCAGCGGCGCCCAGTCGGCCGCTGCGGTCATCCGGTTGAGGTCGACGGCCATGGTGTGGATGCCCGGGAAGCGCCGGCGCGCCGAAGCCGGCGCCCGCACCGCGGCGGTCACGCGGTGGCCGTCGGCCAGCAGCCGGGCACACAGATGGCGGCCGATGAATCCGGTCGCCCCGGTCAGCAGAACATGCACAGGTGCCGGGCGCCGTCCTCAACCATGCCGCGCAGCATGGCCGAGACCGGCGCCCGCCGCCAGACCGGCTAGCGGGATTTCGCGGGGATCAGAGGGTTTCGAGCGGGGTGGGGCGCGCCGGCCGAAGCAGGATCTCGTCGATCCGCACATGGGCCGGCCGTTCGATCAGCCACAGCACGGCGTCGGCGATGTCGTCGGGCTTGAGCATGCGGTCGCGCTCGGCGCGGGGCGGGGGCTGGGTCTTGCGGTCCCAGGTCGGGGTGTCGATCGGACCGGAGCTGACCAGGCCGATGCGCACGCCGGTGCCGTCGCATTCCTGGGCCAGCGCCTCGGTCAGGGCGCGCACGGCGAACTTCGAGGCGGCATAGGCCGACACGCCCGGCAGCGCGACATGGCTGCCGGTCGAGCCGATATTGACGATGGCGCCGCGGCCGCGCTGCTTGAGCCCAGGCAGCAGACGGCGGCAGGTGAGGTAGGTGCCGCGGACATTGGTGTCCTGGATCGCGTCCCACAATGCGGGGCCGGTGTCTTCCAGGCGCAGCCGCTCGGGCGCGCTGATGCCGGCGCAGTTGACCAGGATGTCCGGCGGCCGGAGGTCGCGCTCCAGCGCGTCCAGAGCGGCCCCGACCGCCGCGGCGTCGGCGATCTCGGCTGGGGCGACGGCGGCCCGCACGCCTGAAGCGCGGCATTCGGCGGCGACCGCGGCCAGCCGGTCCGCGGCGCGGCCCATGAGGCCGACATCGGCGCCGCGGGCGGCCAGCCGTTCGGCGATGCGTCGGCCGATGCCGCTGCTCGCACCTGTCACGATCGCGACCGTCCCCTCGATCTCCATCGGCTTCACCCCTTGGTGGCGCCGGCGGTCAGGCCGCCGATGAACAGGTTCTGCATGGCCAGGAACAGCCCGGCGATCGGCAGGGTCATGATGACGGACGCCGCCATCACCGCCCCCCAGTCGACATTGAACTCCGACGAGAACTCCGCGAGGCCGATGGGCAGCGTCTTGACGCTGCTGTCGGTGGCGAAGCACAGGGCGAAGATGAACTCGTTCCAGGTGGTGACGAACGAATAGACGACGATCGCCACGATCCCCGGCACCGACAGCGGCAGCACGATGCGCACGAGGATGGTCAGGCGCGAGGCGCCGTCGATGATCGCCGCCTCGTCCAGCTCGGCCGGGATGGCGCGGAAATAGCCGGTCATCATCCAGACGCTGAGCGGCAGGGTCAGGATCAGATAGACCAGGATCAGCCCGGCATAAGTGTTCAGCAGGTCAAAATCGTTGAGTACAATGTACAGCGGCACGATGATCGTGGCGGTCGGCAGCAGTTGCCCGACCAGGATCGCCGCCTGGGCCACCTGCTTGCCGCGGAAGCGGAAGCGCGCGAAGCCATAGGCCGCCAGCACCGCGAACACCAGGGCGACGGCGGTGGAGCCGGTCGAGATCACCAGGCTGTTCAGGAAATAGCGCGGGATGTTCGAGGCGAACAGGACATGGGTGTAGTTGGCGAGCGTCGGCAGCTTCGGGATCCACACCGGCGGCACGGTGTAGAGCTCGGGCAGCGACTTGATCGACGACATCACCATCCAGGCGAAGGGGAAGATCGCGACCGCCACGAATAGCGCGGCCTGGCCGTAGAGCAGGCCGGACCAGCGGCGGGACCGGCTAGCCATCGGCCGCCTCCTCGCTCGGACGGAACAGGGTCAGGTGCAGCAGGATGGCGGCGAACAGCACCAGGAACAGGACCAGCGACAGGGCCGCCGCCGGGTTGAACTGGAACTGCTCGAACGCCGCCTTGAAGATCTGGATGGGCAGGATCAGCGACCGGTTCGCCGGGCCGCCGCGGGTCATCGTGTAGATGATGGTGATGCCGTTGACGCCCCAGATCAGCAGCAGCACCGAGACCGACATCAGCACCGACCGCAGATGCGGCAGCATGATGTAGCGGACCTCGTGCCAGAAGGTGGCGCCGTCGACCCGCGCCGCCTCGTACAGGGTCTCGGGCACGCTCTGCAGCCCGGCCAGCACCATCACGGCCACGAACGGCACCATCTTCCAGACATTGACCGCGATCAGGCTGGGCAGGACCAGGGTCGGGTCGATCAGCCAGCCGACCGCATGGCCGATGGCATGCAGCTGCATCAGGCCGTAATTGATGATCCCGAACTCGACGTGGAACATCCACGCCCAGGTCGTGGCCGCCACGATGCCGGGCACGATCCACGGGATCAGCATCAAGGCGCGGACCAGGCCGCGGCCGACGAAGCGCTGGTTCAGGAGGATGCCGGCGATGGTCCCGAACAGGATCTGGAAGGCCATGGAGCCGCCGACATAGACGGCCGTGTTCCAGGTCGACAGCGCCGTCAGGTCGTCGCCCAGCACATCCCGGTAATTGTCGAGCCCGACGAAGGCGCCCTGGTCGTCGGTGACGCTCAGCACTGCGGTGTCGGCCAGCGGATAGCCGATGAGGGCCGCCAGGGCGAGCAGCGCCGGCAGGACGAACAGCAGCCCCTGATGCCGACGCAAGGCGCCGGCCCAGGCCGGTGCCGGCGGCCGGACGGCCCTGGGCCCGGGCGACGCGCGATCGGCGACGATCATCGGTCCCTCCCTATGCCGGCGCCATGCTGCAGGGGCGGCGCCGGCCGTTGGTGTCGTATCCTACGACTTCGCCAGCAGCGCCTGGATCTGCTTGGCGGCGGCGTCCATCGCCTCCTGCGGCGTGGCACTCTTCAGCAGCACCGACTGCACTCGGTCGTAGAAGATCTGGACGATCTGCACCCAGGCCTTGTTCGACGGCACGGTGCGGCCATAGGGCAGCATGTCCCGGAAGCCCTTGAGCAGCGGGTCCTGGAACCGGGGCTGGCTCATGGCCGAGGTCCGCGCCGGGTAGGTGTCGGTGTAGAAGCCCATCTGTTCGGGCTGGCTGAGGAATTTGACCAGCTTCCAGGCCGCGTCGGGATGCTTGGTCTTGGCCGGGATGATGAAGTTCCAGCCGGCCAGCACCGCGACCGTCGGCTTGCCGTCGGGGTGCGGCAGCTTGCCGACGCCCAGCTCCAGACTCGGGGCCTCGGACTTGATCGCCGGCAGGTCGTACTGGCCCGAGGCGTACATGGCGATGGTGCCCGAGGTGAACAGGCGGCGCAGCGCGAGGCCGTCGTTCTGCAGGGTCGAGGGCGGCGCCACGCCCGCCTTGATGAACAGGTCGGTATAGAACGTGACCGCCTGGACCGCGGCCGGCTGATTGAGGACCGCCTTGGTCTCGTCCTCGGACAGGATCGAGCCGCCATTGCCCCAGATGAAGGGCAGGGCGCGGGTCATCATGTTGGCGACCTCGCCGCCGCCGTCGAGGCCGTAGCCATATTGCTGCTGGCCCTTGGCGTTGACCTTGGTCAGCTTTTTCGCCGCCGCCAGCAGCGCGTCCCAGGTCTCGGGGAACTGCTCGGGATCGAGGCCGGCCTCGCGGAACAGCGCCTTGTTGTAGAGCATGGCATGGGTCTCGACCCGGAACGGCATGCCGTAGAGCTTGCCCTTCCAGGTCGCCGAGCCCAGCGCGCCGGGCACGATGTCGGAGAGGTCGACCTTGTCCTGTTTGACCCGCTCGTCCAGCGCCATGACCTGGCCGGTGGCGGCGAAGGGCACGTTCCAGCCGTTGTTGATGTCGATGATGTCGGGCGGGGTGCCGGCGCGCAGCGCCACCTGCACCTTGTTCTGCAGGCCGTCGGCGACGGTCTGCTCGATCTTGACCGTGATGTCGGGGTTGGCGGCGTGGAACTGCTTGGCCAGCTCTTCGGCCCGGGTCGCGCCCCAATTGGGCGCCCACCAGACGATCTCCTCGGCGCTGGCGCCGGCCGCCCACAGGGCGCCGGCGGCGACGGCCAGGCCGGCGGCCACGCGATGCATCCTCATATCGGCTTCCTCCCTTGCTGGTCTTTCGGCTGGGCGCCGCAGGATCGGCGCACCACCAGCCGGGCCTCGATCACCAGCGCATCGGGCTCCGGCAGCTGCTCGGGCGCCTCGATCAGCGCCATCAGGCGCGCGACCGCGGCCTCGGCGACCCGGTCGGCGGCGAACGCGACGGTGGTCAGCGGCACCTCGGCGAAGGCGGCGGCCTCGATGTCGTCGAAGCCGATCAGCGCCAGCTGCCCGGGGACCGCGATCCCGGCCTCGCGGCACCAGCGCAGGGCGCCGATCGCCAGGCGGTCGGTCGAGGTGAACAGGGCGGTGGGCGGCGGGACGATCGCCATCAGGTGGGGCATGGCCTGGTAGCCGTGCAGGGCGGTGCCGCCGTCGGGGTCGGCGACCAGGGCCGGGTCGACAGGCAGACCGGCCGCCGCCAGCGCCGCGGCGTAGCCTTCGAACTTCTCCAGGTTGCCGTGGCTGCGGCCGGCGTCCAGGAAGGCGATGCGGCGATGGCCGAGCCCGATCAGGTGGCGCGTCGCGGCGGCCGCGCCGGCGCGGTTGTCGATTGCGACCAGGTCGATGGCGGCGGTCGGCTCGCCGGTCAGCAGCACCACGGGGTAGCCCGCGCGCCGGAGCGGCCGGATGTGATCGAGGGCGTGGTGGGTGGCGGGATAGATCAGGATGCCGTCGACCTGGCGGGCGCGCAGCATGTCGACGGCGGCATGCTCCTTGTCCACCCGGTTGTCGCTGGCGGCCAGGATCATGCTGTAGCCGCGGTCGGCCAGCAGCCGCTCGATGGCATAGGCCGACAGCGTCAGGATCGGGTTCATGATGTCGGTCAGGATCACGCCGACCGTGCGCGTGCGCCGGCGCACCAGGGCGCGGGCGATGTCGTTGGGCCGGTAGTCGAGGTCGTGCGCGGCCGCCAGGATGACGTCGCGGGTCGCGGCCGGAATCCGGCCGCTGCCGCGCAGGGCCACCGACACCGTGTTGATCGAGAACCCGGTGCGGTCGGCGATGTCCTTCAGGCGAATGCGCGGCCGGCTCATCGGCGACGTGGCTCCTCCCGGTTTATGCAGCGTCCGTGCTTTGGATTAACGTTACTCTGCCACTGCATTAGCGCTAATGCAAGCCCCGTAGCATGCCGGCCGAGCGCGGTCAGGCGGACGGGTCAGGTCCGAGGCGACGATGGATGACCTACCGTCCGTCCAGGGGATTTGCGGAGATTGCCGACGATGTCCGTACCCAGGACGAACATTGGCCCCGCTACGGCTCGACGTCGTCCGGTCCGAATAGGGGATCGCCGCGCCGCACATCGCGCATGGCGCGGTCGAAGGCGTCCTCTTCATCGCCGGCATAGCCGGCGGACGGCAGATAGCTCTTCAGATTGGGCTTGGCGTCGTCGAAATATTCCCGAGAGACGATTACGACTTCGCGGCCGTCGCGGCATCGGACGAACTGTGGGCGACCGGACACCGCGGCGTCGACGACTTCCGAAAATCGATGGCGGGCATCGGCCGCCTGCCATTTATCGGACATGGCCTGGCTCCTTCATCCAGCATGCGAGTATGGCGGCCGGACGGGTGTCGTCCAAGCAGGTGACGCGGTCACGATCCCAGCAACCGGCGCAGATAGGCCTCGGGGTCGCGCAGGAAGCGGCGCATCAGCTGCCAGTGCTCGATCTCTTCCAGCGGGCGCCGGGCGATCCCGGTCTCGTCGATCCACAGGATGTCGGCCTCGGGGTGGCTCATCAGGATCGGGCTGTGGGTCGCCAGCACCGCCTGCGAGCGGCCGTCGCGATGGATCTCGTCCAGCAGGCACAGGAGCGACAGCTGGCGCTGCGGCGACAGCGCCGCCTCCGGCTCGTCCAGGAGATAGAGCAGGGCCTCGCTCGCCTCCAGCTGCGCGGAGAGCAGCGACAGCATGCTCTCGCCCCGGCTCTGCTCGTCCAGCCGGCGCCACTCGTCGGTGGTCGCCATGCGCAGGGCGCCGCGGGCCGACAGCCGGCCGACGATGTCGGTCAGGCGGTCGGCGCGCACGAACAGCCCGCGCGGCAGCCGCCCGGGGCCGACGTCGACGGTCACCGCATCGGACAGCGCGGTGCCGGGGCGGTCGTCGTCGCTCTCGGCATAGCTGCCGCCGCCGCTGGGCGGGATGCCGCAGCGGGCGGCGATGGCTTCCAGCAACGTGGTCTTGCCTGAGCCGTTCTCACCGACCAGCACCGTCAGCGGTTTCTCCAGGCGGATCTCGACCGGGCCGTTGGCCAGGAACGGCAGCCGCATGCCGCGGGCGCCGGCGCGGCCGGGATCGACCGCAACGCCGTGGACGAGCAGGTTGACGCGCGGGGAACGGCGACGGGGCATGGCAGACCTAACCTCAGCAACATCCGTGGGCGGTGGGAATGGGCCCTATCCCACTCTCCGCGAACCATCTTCCCGGCGTCCGCGTTGATCGTGGGATCTTGTTGCATCACCACATAAGGATATGTTTATATCGTGGCCCATGGAGGTGGCGATGTCCGAGACCGTTGATCGTAGCCGGCGGCTGGCGGCCCTGGCCCAGGCGGCAGCCGAGCGGGTCCTGGTATTGGACGGCGCCATGGGCTCCCTGATCCAGGGCCACAAGCTGGACGAGGCGGACTTCCGCGGCGCGCGGTTCCGCGACTTCCACCGCGAGGTCAAGGGCAACAACGACCTCTTGAACCTGACCCGGCCCGACGTGATCCGGTCGCTGCACCAGGCCTATGTCGACGCTGGCGCCGATCTGATCGAGACCAACACCTTCAATTCCACCAGCATCTCGCAGGCCGACTACGACATGGCGGACCTGGCCTACGAGCTGAACCGCGCCGGTGCGGCGCTGGCCCGCGAGGTCTGCCTGGCCGCCGAAGCCCGCGACGGCCGGACGCGCTGGGTGGTGGGGGCGATCGGGCCGACCAGCAAGACCGCATCGATCTCGCCCGACGTCAACGATCCCGGCTACCGGGCCGTCGATTTCGACGATTTGTGCCGCGCCTATCGCGAGGCGGCGCAGGGGCTGATCGACGGCGGCTGCGACCTGCTGCTGGTCGAGACCGTGTTCGACACCCTCAACGCCAAGGCGGCGCTGTTCGCGATCGACGAGCTGCTGGAGGAGACCGGGCTGCGGCTGCCGGTCATGGTCTCCGGCACCATCACCGACCGCTCCGGCCGCACCCTCTCGGGCCAGACGCCGGAGGCCTTCTGGGCGTCGCTGCGCCATGCCCGGCCGTTTTCGATCGGGCTCAACTGCGCGCTCGGCGCCGACCTGATGCGGCCCTACATCGCCGAGATCGCGCGGGTCGCCGACACCCTGGTCTCGGCCTATCCGAACGCCGGCCTGCCCAACGCCTTCGGCGAATATGACGAGACCCC
>CAZEFK010000143.1:18488-18854 GCA_964511405.1 uncultured Comamonadaceae bacterium
CCCCCGACCAGACCGCCGGGCATCTCGGCGAATGGGCGCGCTCGGGCCTGGTCAACATCGTCGGCGGCTGCTGCGGCACCACGCCCGAGCACATCGCCCGCATCGCCGCTTCGGTCAAGGGGCTGACGCCCCGGACGCCGCCGGCGCCGCGGCCGCAGCTGCAGCTCTCCGGGCTCGAGCCCTTCGCCTTCGCGGCCTTCTGACGGGGACCCTTCTTGTCTGTCGATCCGGCTGCGGCCTCGGCCGCGCGCACGTTCGTCAACATCGGCGAGCGGACCAACGTCACCGGCTCCGCCAAATTCCGCAAGCTGGTCGCCGAGGGCGACTATCCTGCGGCCCTGTCGGTCGCGCGCCAGCAGGTCGAGG
>CAZEFK010000144.1:0-8518 GCA_964511405.1 uncultured Comamonadaceae bacterium
GCTCGCCGCCCGACATGGTGCCGGCGCGCTGCTGGCGGCGCGTCGCCAGGATCGGGAACAGCCCGAACACGCGCTCCAGATCCTGGTCGAAATGTGCCGGATTGCCCATGGTGGCGCCGACCTGCAGGTTCTCCAGCACGGTCATGCGCGGGAAGATCCGCCGCCCTTCGGGCGACTGCGAGATCCCCAGGCGGACGATCTCGTGGGTCTCCATGCGGCTGATGTCGGTGCCGTCGAACTGGATGCTGCCAGCGGCGGCGCGCGGCCGGCCGCAGACGGTCATCAGCAGGGTCGATTTGCCGGCGCCGTTGGCGCCGATCAGGGTCACGATCTCGCCGGCGCCGACCTCGACGTCGACGCCGCGCAGGGCGTGGATGTGCCCGTAATAAGTGTGCAGGCCGCTGATCTTCAGCATGGGTCAGGCCGCTCCGGCGGGGTGGGCGGCCGGCTCGTCGTCGGCTTCGCCCAGATAGGCCTTGATCACGGCCGGGTCGTTGCGCACCTGCGCCGGCGGGCCGGCGGCGATCCGCTGGCCGTGGTCCAGCACCACCACATGATCCGAGACGCGCATCACCACGTTCATGTCATGCTCGATCAGCAGGATGCCGATGCGTTCGGTGTCCCGGATGCGCAACAGCAGCTCGTTGAGCGCGGCCGACTCGCGCGGGTTGAGCCCGGCCGCCGGTTCGTCCAGGCACAGCAGGCGCGGGTCGGCGCACATGGCCCGGGCAATCTCGATCCGGCGCTGCGCACCATAGGGCAGGGTGCCGGCCTCGACGTCGGCCTGGTCGGCCAGGTCGACCTGTTCCAGCCAATGGCGGGCGCGCTCGACCGCATCGGCTTCGGCGTGCCGGTAGCGGCCGAGCCCGAACAGGCCGGCCAGCGAGAACACGCTGGCCCGCATCAGGGCGGTGTGCTGGGCGACGATCAGGTTCTCCAACACCGTCATGCGCGGGAACAGGCGGATGTTCTGGAACGTCCGGACCACCCGCGCGCGGCGGGCCACGTCGAAGCCGCGCATCGCCTCCAGCCGGATCGGCGGTTCGCCCTCGGGGCTGAGCGTCAGCGTGCCCTCGCTCGGCCGGTAGAAGCCGGTCAGGCAGTTGAACAGCGTCGTCTTGCCGGCGCCGTTCGGCCCGATGATGGCGGTGATCTCGCGCTGCCGCGCAGACAGCGACAGGGTGTCGATCGCCAGCAGTCCGCCGAAGCGCATCGACAGGTTCTCGACCTGCAGCAGCACGCTCATGGCCGGACTCCCGACCCGGGCCGGGCTTCCGGCCGCGCGGGCAGGCGGATCGTCGGCTCGCGGTGGGCCAGCATGCCCTGGGGCCGCCATACCATGATCAGGATCATGGCCGCGCCGAACACCAGCATGCGGAACTGCGCGAATTCGCGTCCGAACTCGGGCAGCAGCACCAGGAACAGCGCCGCGGCGACCACGCCGAGCTGGCTGCCCATGCCGCCCAGCACCACGATCGCCAGGATGATGGCGCTTTCGATGAAGGTGAAGCTCTCGGGGCTGATGAAACCCTGCTTGGTGGCGAAGAACGAGCCGGCGAAGCCGCCCAGCATGGCGCCGAGCGCGAAGGCCGACAGCTTGACCATCGTCGGGTTGATGCCGAGCGAACGGCACGCGATCTCGTCTTCGCGCAGCGCCTCCCAGGCGCGCCCGACCGGCAGCCGGCGCAGCCGGCTGACCAGCAGGTTGGTGAGCAGCGCCAGCGCCAGGATCAGGAAGTACTGGAAGATCTGGCGGTGCTGCGACGAGTAGTCCAGCCCGAACAGCTGATGGAACGGCGTCGGCCCGCCCGGCGCGGCGGTGCGCCGGAACGGGAAGCCGAAGAACGATGGCGGGCTGATGTCGCCGATGCCGTTGGGGCCGCCGGTCAGGGTGGTCCAGTTGAGCAGGATGATGCGGATCATCTCGCCGAAGCCCAGCGTGACGATCGCCAGGTAGTCGCCGCGCAGCCGCAGCACCGGAAAGCCCAGCAGGATGCCGAAGCTGGCCGACATCGCACCGGCGATCGGCAGGCATTCCCAGAAGCTGAGCCCGAAGGTCTGCGACAGCAGCGCGTAGGAATAGGCGCCGACGGCGTAGAAGGCGACATAGCCCAGGTCGAGCAGCCCGGCCAGGCCGACCACCACGTTCAGGCCCCAGCCGAGCATGATGTAGATCAGCACCGTGATGCCCAGGTCGAGCTCGCGGGCATCCGTGAACGGCAGGAACGGCAGGGCCGCGGCGAACGCGAGCACGCCCCAGCCGATCCAGCGGGTGGCGGCCGGGCCGCCGGCCGCCTTGACCGGCGCCATCGCCGCCGGCCGGGCGGCAGCGCGGGCGCCGCGCGGCATCAGGCCCAGCAGCAGGCGGCCGACGAACACAACGGCGACGGCGATCACGACCCACCACCAGCGGGTCTCGATGCCCAGCCGCCCGCCTTGGTCGACGGTGGTCAGGCCCAGGAACGGCACGGCCAGGACGGCGGCGACCAGCGCGGTCTTGGCGGCGTCGACCAGCCGGTCGGCGGCGGCGGGACGCGCCGCGGCCGGAGCCATGGTCAGGGTGGCCATGGGCTCAGACCTTCTCGATCTCGGGCCGACCGAGCAGGCCGGTCGGCATGAAGATCAGCACCGCGACCAGGATCGCGAAGGCCGCGACGTCCTTGTACTCGATCGAGGCGTAGCCCGAGTAGAAGGCCTCGATCAGGCCGATCAGCAGGCCGCCCAGCATCGCGCCCGGCAGCGAGCCGATGCCGCCCAGCACCGCGGCGGTGAACGCCTTCAGGCCGGCGACGAAGCCGATATAGAAGTCGATCACGCCATAATAGAGGGTGACCATCACTCCGGCGACCGCGGCCAACGCCGCGCCGATCACGAAGGTGAGCGAGATCGTGCGGTCGACGTTCACCCCGAGCAGCGCCGCCATCGTGCGGTCCTGCTCGCAGGCGCGCTGGGCGCGGCCCAGCGGCGTGCGCGTGATCAGCAGCGTGAAGCCGGCCATCAGCCCCACCGTCAGCAGGATGATGAAGACCTGGATGTAGCTGATCTGGACGGTGAACGGGCCGTCGATCAACTGGAAGCCGCCGCGGATCATCGGCGGGATCGGCTTGTTCCGCGCGCCCTGGGTGAGCTGGACGTAGTTCTCCAGCAGGATCGACATCCCGATCGCCGAGATCAGCGGCGCCAGCTTGGGCGCGCCGCGCAGCGGCCGGTAGGCGACGCGCTCGACCGCCCAGCCATAGGCCGACGTGAAGAAGATCGCGACCACCAGCACGATCAGCAGCACCAGCGGTATGAACGTGCTGAAGCCGATCAGCGACAGGATGGTGATCGTGGTCACCGCGACGAACGACCCCAGCATGTATATGTCGCCATGGGCGAAGTTGATCATGCCGATGATGCCGTACACCATCGTGTAGCCGATCGCGATCAGCCCGTATATCGAGCCGAGCGTCAGGCCGTTGATCAACTGCTGGAGAAAATAGGGGAATCCGTCCTGTATCTGCTGAACCAGGGTTTCCAAATCGCGCCTCGTCTCCGGGGCCGCACTGTCGCGGCGGTGTACCTCCCAAGCCGCGTTGGCCGCGGCATTTGGCGGATAATCGCAAGCGGCGGGCCAAAAGCCAGCGTTTTTTCGCCGCCGCCGAATCGGTGTAGGAGTGGGGCGACCCGACGACACGAGGCTCCCATGCTGACCGCCGACCAGCAGCACGCCATCGACGAGCTGCGCGCCGCCCCCCAGAGCACCCGCCGGGCCACCGTGCCGGCGCTGGAAGAGGTGCTGTACCAAGCGATTCCGGTACTCGATCACGGCTTCGTCCGGGTCGTCGACTACATGGGCGACGACGGCGCGGTGGTGCAGGCGGCGCGGGTCTCCTATGGCCGCGGCACGCGCCGGGTGTCGGAGGATGCCGGGCTGATTCGCTACCTCATGCGCCATCACCACTCGACGCCGTTCGAGATGTGCGAGATCAAACTGCATGTCAAACTGCCGATTTTCGTGGCACGCCAGTGGATCCGCCACCGCACCGCCAACGTGAACGAATATTCGGCGCGCTACTCGATCCTGGACCGCGAGTTCTATCTGCCGGCGCCGGCCGACCTCGCGGCGCAGTCGACCGCCAACCGCCAGGGCCGCGGCGACGTCTTCCTGCCCGAGCAGGCCGCCGCGGTGATCGATGTGCTGCGCGCCGACGCCGAGCGCTGCTACCGGACCTATCAGGACCTGCTCAACGAGGACGAGGCCGGCGAGCCCCTCGATCCCGGCCGCCCAGGCCTGGCGCGCGAGCTGGCGCGCATGAACCTGACGCTCAATGCCTACACCCAGTGGTACTGGAAGATCGACCTCCACAACCTTTTGGGCTTCCTGCGGCTGCGTGCCGATGCCCACGCGCAGCTGGAGATCCGCCGCTATGCCGAGGCCATGCTGGACATCGCGCGGCGCTGGGTGCCGCTGACCTTCGCGGCGTTCGAGGACTACCGGCTGGGCGCGGTCGAGCTGTCGGCCAAGGGCCTGGCCGTGGTGCGCCGGCTGATCGCCGGCGAGACGGTCGAGCAGCCCGACAGCGGCCTGTCGCCCCGGGAGTGGCGCGAGCTGATGGCGGCCTTGGGGAGGGGTGAGGCGTAGGTCGACAGCCGGGAGCTGACCGGGCTGATCAGCTCCCGGCGTCACGATCCGGCCGCGGGCGACGGGTCACGCCTGGTGCCGTTGGACGCTGGTCTGGGACACCAGCCGCGCCTTCAGGTCGGCCCAGGCGACCACGGGAAGCGTCCGGGCGGCGGTCGCGAACACGCCCGCGTTCGCCCATGCGTCCCGCCGCCCGAGGACGTAGAGCACCATCTTCGCGCGCGTCACGGCGACGTTCAGGATGTTCGGGGTGCCGCCGGCCCAGGACCGGGCGCCCCGGCTGGCCTCGCCGGGCGCGCCCAGCATCAGCACGACGGCTTCCGCTTCCTTGCCCTGGAAGGTGTGCACCGTACCGATCCGCGTCTCGCACCAGTGCGTCCACTCGCCACCGGCGATGTCCAGGCGTGCGAGCACGCCGCTGCGCCGGACCAGGCCGCGCAGCCCATCGGCGGCGTCGCGGAATGGCGTTATTAGATAGAGATCGGGCCTTCGGATGTCGCGGTCGGCGAGATGGTTGAGCAACTCGATCGTGACGTCGCCCTCGACCGGGCTCCATTTCCTGGCATTCGACGCGACATCGATCCAGCAGCTCCCGGGCAGCCAATCCGCCAAGGCCGCGGCGATCGCCGAGGCTGATGGCCGCGCGGCATGCACCATCAGCCCATCATAGGCGATCCGGTTCGAGATCGAGAACATCGGGTCTTGGCAGCGCCGATGGACGAGGAGCGGCATGCCGATCACACGCTGGTCGGGCGGCGTACCCAGGCACGAGATGAGCGGGCTGGCCGAATCGGCCAGCGTCTGGACCGATGCCCGCGGCGGCGCCCACAGATCGGGATGCGCGCCATGGGCGGTGAAGATCGCGCGGACGAGGCCGTCGGGCACCGTCGACACGGGCTCGATCTGAAGCGGATCACCGATGACCAGCGCCCGCCGCGAGCGCCAGATCGCACCGACCGCGGACTGCGGGGTCGCCTGCCCGGCCTCGTCCACGATGAGCCAGCCCAAGGTCTCGGCGCCGATCCCATCCATCAGCCGATCGAACGACGCGAAGGTGGTCGAAACCAGCGGGATGACCAGGAAGAAGCTGTCCCACAGATCGCCGAGGTGGCGATCGGCACCTGAAGGCAACCGCCGCCCCTTCAGATGCTCCATCATCAGGCCGAGATTGGTCTTGAGCGATCGCGCCGCGGCGTCCAGGAAGGCGCGGTGCAACTGCACGGCGGCGACGAACAATTGATCACGGGCGGTCAGCAGGTCGGGATCGGCCCAGGGGCTGGCGACGTGGATCTCGTCATGAGTGCCCGCCCAGAACGCCGGACCGGCCTGGGTGCCTGCGCAAACCGTCGGACCGATGGCTTCCAGCTCCTGCAGCCGAGCGAGCCGCTCCTGGTTGGCACGATGCATGGCAGCCGCGTCGGCGCTTCGCCGCTGCGCCGCATCCAGCCGCTCGCCGGCGGCTCGCAACTCGGTCACGGCACCGTCTCGGTCGGCAATGGCCCGGCGAAGCAGATCGAGAGCCTGGGCCTGACGGGCCCGCCAATCGGCGTCGCCGACCAGCAGCCGTTTGAGCAGCGGCGGCTGCAGCACGCTCGTGCCATCGACCAGCTGCCGGGCATCGGCGACGGCGGCATCGGCGCGCGCGCAGGCTGCGGCGGCCGCGGCGCGCGTCATCGCCGCCTGCTCCGCATCGCTGTCCGCCTCGGCCTGCGCCGACCGGGCGGTCTCGGTGGCCTGCCGCGCCTCCGCGCTCGTCGCCAATGCCAGGCGGATCTCCTCGCGGGCTGCAAGCAGGTGCGCGACGGTCGAGCGCTTCTCCCGATAGTCGAGGCGGGCTCGGCGCCACCGTTCGGCGGCTTCCGCCTTGGACCGAGGCGGTCCCTCGGCTTCGACGATGGCCGGCAGCGTGCCGTCGGGCCGACGGGTGTCGCGCCCGACCGCAGCGGCCAGATATCTCTCGAGCCCCCAGTCGGGATCCCACCAGGCGTCCTCGACGAACTCCCAGCGGTTCTTCCGGTTGCCGAGCACGGCGGCGATCAACCCCCAGCAGCGTCCGGGCGCCTGATGGATGGCATCGGCCGTCCCCGCGAAGTACCGGACGCCGACGTCCTCGGCGATCGCGGTCGCGAGCGGCAATTCGGCGCTGACGTTCCGCACTGCGGCGTTGTTGTTGGATGCGACCACCATGCCATGCCCGCGCAGGGACGCGTCCAGGCGATGCAGCACTTGTCGGCGACCGCCCTCGGCCACGATGTCGACAGCAGTGAAGGCAGCGGCTGGATCGTCGAACTGAACCAGGGCGTCGGCGCGATTGACGAGGACCCCGGCCACGATATCGCGCAGCAGGGTCGTCTTGCCCGTGCCCGGCGGGCCGTTGATCGACAGCACGCCGCCATGGGCGAGATCCCGGAGCGCGGTGTTGACGGCTGCCTGCTGCAACGTCACCAGCTTGGCCGGCTTGGGTGCGGGCCATCGCGCGGGCGGCAGCCGTTCCGGCGTGATCAGCCGTTCTAGGACAGCTTTGTCGGCCAACACGTCCAGCGGCGCCGGCGGACGATGAAGGCCGAGATAAGTCGTCAGCGCCAGCGGGACGCCCAAGGCGGTCAGCTCCCCGCGCACCCGGTGCAGATCTCGCAGGAAGAAGCTGTTGACGATGTCGACCGGGTCCTTTTCGGCCGATCCGATCGTGCGGATAGCGACCCGTGGCCGTTCCAGGAGCTCGGGCTCCAAGCCGAGGAGCTCGAGCAGTTTGGACATGGCCCGGATGAAGCCATGCCGGGACGTCGGCTGCTGGCGGCCATCCGGCGCGAGCTCGACCAGCTCCTGCGCGATCTCGCGGCACAGGTCGGGCTCTCGGTCCGCAAACTCGTGGAGGCCTTCGACGCGTCCGGCCAGGACCTCGCCGCAGGCCCAGCCGAAGCTCGACAGGACCAGCTTTGACAGCACCGGATATCCGCGTTCGTCGAAGGCGGCGAGGGCGGCCACGGCCACGCCCTTCGCCTGCTCGCGCTCGGGCCCCTCGGGCTCGACGTTGCTGACCAGCCGCTCGACGGCGGGCTTCATCTGAATGAAGCCGATCGGCAGGAACCAGCGGATCACCTCGTCTTCGGCGAGGTCGAGCTGGGCGCGGCTGCCCTCCGGCTGCTGCCACGGCATTTCGCGGGATGCGAGATCGAAGGGAAACAGCGCTTGGGCGGGTGGCTTTGCCCGCTCACCCCGCCGGCGTCGCGGCGGCTCCTCGCCGAGAAGCTTCTCCTGATGGTCGAACGTCTGCGGCTGCAACGCCTCGATCGCCAGCCAGGCGTTCAGCAGCGCAACGGGATCCGGCGACGTCAGCGTCCGCTCCAACGACGGCAAGGGCGGCGTCAGCATGCATGGGCATGCGCCTTGCTGCAACCGTCAGTTGGCAATGGCGAAACTCGCTTCGCCGACGCCTATGCCCGTGGCGCGCTCAGGTCACCACGATGCGGGGGGCGGTGCGGGCGCCCAGGCCGCGGGCGACCTGGGCCCAGACGCGGTCGGCGATCTCGCGGTAGACGACCGCGTGCGGGCTGTTGGGTTCGGTGGCGACGATCGGCCGGCCGCCGTCGGCGGTCTCGCGCAGGAGGGTGTCCAGCGGGACCTCGCCCAGGAACGGCACGCCCAGCTTCTCGGCCTCCTGCTGGGCGCCGCCATGGCCGAAGATCTCGGCCCGGTGACCGCAGTTCGGGCACAGGTAATAGCTCATGTTCTCGACGATGCCGAGCACCGGCACCTCGACCTTGCGGAACATGTTGAGGCCCTTGCGGGCGTCGAGCAGGGCGATGTCCTGCGGCGTCGACACGATCACCGCGCCGGCCAGCGGCACGCGCGGGGTCAGCGTCAGCTGGATGTCGCCGGTGCCGGGCGGCATGT
>CAZEFK010000144.1:8528-18675 GCA_964511405.1 uncultured Comamonadaceae bacterium
GATCATCGGCGTGTCCTCGGGCACCAGGAAGCCGATCGACATGACGGCAATGCCGTAGTTGCGCATCGGCTGGATCGGCTGGTCGCGGCTGCCGGTGACGCGGCCGGCGATGCCCATCATGCGCGGCGCCGAGGGACCATAGATGTCGGCGTCCAGCAGCCCGACGCTGAGGCCGAGGTCGCGCAGGCCCAGCGCCAGGTTGACCGCGGTCGTCGACTTGCCGACGCCACCCTTGCCCGAGGCCACCGCGATGATCGACCGCACGCCCGGCACCCCCGGCTTGGCGCCGCCGGGGCCGCGGCCCGGCGCTGCGGCAGGGGCGGGGGCGGGCCGCTCCGCGGTCAGCACCGCGGTCACCGTCAGCACGCCCGGGATCCGATCGATCGCCTGCTCGGCGGCCTTGCGCACCGGCTCCATGGCCTGGGCGCGCGCCGGCTCGACCTCGATCGACAGGCCGACATGGCCGTCGCGCACGGTGACGCCTGATACCATCCCCGCGCTCACGATGTCGGTGCCGCGCGCCGGGTCGCGGACCTGGCGCAGCGCTTCGAGGACCTGGGCTTCGGTAACGGCGGGGCCGGGAGCGGGCATCCTGACAATTCTCCGGAAGCGGGGGCCGGGCCGACCGTGGGGCCCGTTGCGCGCCGACGTCATATAGACATGCGGCCGGAGCTTGGGTAGTCCCAAGCGGTCTTCGGTCCGCGACGAGAGGGTCGGCATGCCTTGGCAGAACAATGGTGGCGGCGGCCCGTGGGGCGGTGGCGGCGGGCCGAGCCCGTGGGGCCGGCCGCCGAGCGGCGGCGGCCCGTCGCAGCCGCCCAACATCGAGGATCTGCTGCGGCGCAGCCAGGACCGCATGCGCCGCCTGCTGCCCGGCGGCCTGGGCCCGTGGCGTGGCGTCGCGCTGGCGGCGGCGGTGCTGGTCGGGCTGTGGCTCCTGAGCGGCTTCTATCGGGTGCTGCCCGACCAGCAGGGGGTGGTGCAGCGCTTCGGCGAGTGGGTGCGAACCACCGGGCCGGGGCTCAACTATCACCTGCCGGCGCCGATCGAGACGGTGAAGACGCCGAGCATCACGCGGATCAACAGCATCGAGATCGGCAACCGGTCGGGCGACGCCCGCAGCCGCGACCAGGGCGAAAGTCTGATGCTGACCGGTGATGAAAACATCGTCGACATCGACTTCACCGTGAACTGGACGATCAAGGACGCCGGCCAGTTTCTGTTCGGCGTGCGCGATCCCGAGACGCTGGTCAAGGTCGCCGCCGAGAGCGCCATGCGCGAGGTGATCGGGCGCACCAAGATCCAGGACGCCTTGACCGAAGGGCGCGGCAAGGTCGAGGCCGACACCCAGACGCTGCTGCAGTCGCTGCTCGACTCCTATGGCGCTGGCGTCTCGATCACCCAGGTCCAGCTGCGCACCGTGGATCCGCCGGAACCGGTGGTCGACGCCTTCAACGAAGTGCAACGCGCCCATACCGACGCCGAGCGTGCCGTCAACGAGGCCCAGGCCTACCGGAACAAGATCGTGCCGACGGCCGAGGGCGATGCGGTCAAGATCACCCAGGAGGCCGAGGCCTACCGCAAGGAGGTGGTGCTGCGGGCCGAGGGCGAGGCCAGCCGCTTCCTGTCGGTGCTGAAGGCCTATCAGGCGAGTCCGGACATCACGGCGCGGCGCCTTTATATCGAGACCATGGAGCAGATCCTGAAGTCATCGAACAAGGTGCTGATCGACAAAGCGGTCAGCCAGACCGGCGCGATCCCCTACCTGCCGCTGCCGGCAATCCCGACCAAGCCGCACGGCGAGGCCAAGCCCGAGGTCCAGCCATGACCCGCGTCCATGCCTTGGCCGTCTTGGGCCTGCTCGCGATCGCGCTGGTCGCCGGGATCAGCGCCGCCTTCATCGTGCCGCAGACCGAGCAGGCGCTGGTCCTGCAGTTCGGCGAGACGCGCCGGCTGGTGACCGCCCCGGGTCTGCATTTCAAGGCGCCGTTCATTCAGAACGTCGTCCTCTACGACAAGCGCCTGCTCGACCTGCTGCCGTCGAAGCAGCAGGTGATCTTGGCCGACCAGAAGCGCATCGACGTCGACGCCTATGGCCAGTACCGGATCGTCGACCCGTTGCGGTTCTTTCAGAAGCTCAACAACGAGCAGCAGGCGCGCCGGCAGCTGGGCGAGACCTTCATGATCTCCGCGATCCGCCGCGTGCTGGGATCCAAGACCCTGGGCGATATGCTGTCGCTGCAGCGCGACCAGATCCAGGCCGACATCCTGCGCGAGGTGAATGATCAGGCGAAGGCCTACGGCGTCGAGGTGGTCGACGTCCGGCTGCGCCGCGCCGACCTGCCCGAGCAGACCAGCAAGGCGATCTACAGCCGGATGAAATCCGAGCGCGACCGCGAGGCCAACCTGGCGCGCGCCGAGGGCCAGCGCCAGGCGACCGAGATC
The DNA here is from genome assembly GCA_964511405.1 of uncultured Comamonadaceae bacterium. Classification (GTDB taxonomy): domain Bacteria; phylum Pseudomonadota; class Alphaproteobacteria; order Elsterales; family Elsteraceae; genus CAZEFK01. The sequence goes on from CAZEFK010000144.1 coordinate 10,974, forward strand.
CGCAGCCGCGCCGACTACCAGCAGGCGGTGACCCTGGCCGAGGCGCGCAGCAAGTCCCAGCAGATCCGCGGTGCCGGCGACGCCCAGGCAACCCAGATCTATGCCGAAGCGTTTACCCAGGATCCCAATTTCTTCAGCTTCTATCGGTCGATGAGCGCCTACCGCGAGTCCCTGGGCAGCGGCGACAGCACAACCACATTGCTGCTCTCGCCCGACACGCCGTTCCTGCGCTATCTGGAGGCTCCGTTCGACGCCGCGCCGCCCGCGGCCGGGCGCGCGCCCGAGACCGGGGCGAAGCCCGGGGCCAGCACCGTCGGCGCCCTGCCCGCGGCACCGGCTCGGCCGTAACTCGGGCGCGCCGATGGCGCGCGTCGGGCGCGCCCGTGGCGCGCCGGGGCGCGCCCGAGTAGACTTGCGGGGACCGGCCAGCGCGCGCCGGCCGGTTCGCCGCCCGGACAGACACGCCCGGACAGACAGCGGAGTAAGCTCGTCCATGTCGCACACCCTGATTCCTTGGCGCCGGCGAGCCAGTTCGGCCGTCGTCGGCGCGCTGCTGGCGGCGGCGCTGCTGCCGGGCGCCCTGTCGCCCCGTCCCGCCGCCGCGGCCACGGCGCCGCGCGAGGGCTTCGCCGACCTGGCCGAGAAGCTGCTGCCGGCGGTGGTCAACGTATCGACGACCCAGACCATCAAGCCGGGATCCGCCGACCGCGGCGGCCGCGGCCATCCCGACCTGCCGCAGTTCCCGCCGGGCTCGCCCTTCGAGGAGTTCTTCAAGGACTTCATGGAGCGCCAGCGCGGCGACCGCCAGGATCAGGCGCCGCGCCGCGCGACCTCGGTCGGCTCCGGCTTCATCATCGATGCCGCCGGCTACATCGTGACCAACCACCATGTGGTCGCCGACGCCGACGAGATCACGGTCGCGCTCGGCGACGATTCCACTTACAAGGCCACGGTGGTCGGCAAGGACGTCAAGATCGACCTGGCGCTGCTCAAGATCTCGGCGCCCAAGCCGCTGCCCACGGTGAAATGGGGTGACAGCGACCGGATGCGCGTGGGCGACTGGGTCCTGGCGATCGGCGATCCGTTCGGGCTGGGTGGCTCGGTCACCGCCGGGATCATGTCGGCGCGGGCGCGCGATATCTCGTCCGGACCCTATGACGACTTCATCCAGACCGATGCCGCGATCAATCGGGGCAATTCCGGCGGCCCGCTGTTCAATGCGGCCGGCGAGGTGATCGGGATCAACACGGCGATCTTTTCGCCCAGCGGCGGCTCGGTCGGCATCGGCTTCGCCATTCCGGCCAACCTGGCCAAGCCGGTGATCGATCAGCTGCGCCAGTACGGCCGCGCCCGGCGCGGCTGGATCGGGGTCAAGATCCAGACCGTGACCGACGAGCTCGCCGACAGCCTGGGCCTGGACCGGGCCCGCGGCGCCCTGGTCTCCAGCGCTCAGGATGGCGGCCCCGCGGCCCAGGCCAAGATCCAGCCGGGCGACGTCATCGTGCGCTTTGACGGGCGCGATGTGGCGGACGTGAAGCGGCTGCCCCGGATGGTCGCCGAGACCGCCATCGACAAGGAGGTCGATGTCGGCATCTGGCGCCAGCGCCACGAGCAGACGGTGCGCCTCAAGGTCGGCGAGCTGGTCGACACCGACCAGGTGGCCGCCGCCGCGCCAGCCCCGGCGCCAGCCCCGACGCCGGGCCCTGCGGGCGGCGCGACGGCGGCCCTGGGCTTGAAGCTGGCGCAGCTGACCCCGCAGCTGCGCGAAAAATTCGGATTGGCCGACGACAGCAAGGGCGTGGTGGTCACCGAGGTGGCCGGCAACAGCCCGGCCGGCGAGCGCGGCGTCCATCCCGGCGACATCATCGTCGAAGTCGCCCAGGAAGAGGTGAAAAACCCGGCCGACGTCAGCGCCAAGATCAAGGCCGCGCGCGAAGCCGGCCGCAAGTCGGTGCTGCTGCTGGTCGATCAGAAGGGGGAACTGCGCTTCGTCGCCGTGCGCATCGACAAGGACAAGGGTTAGGTCGGGATGAGATCAGGCTGACCCGCTGAAGAAAGCCTTGGACCGGCGGGAATCCCCCTCCTCGCAGCCTCCTCCCACAAGGGTAGGAGGAGTTCTGTCACCGCAGCTTTCGGATACTCTCTGGCCCCTGAAGGGGCCAGAGAGATCGCTGGATCAGCCCCAGGTCCGGACCGGACCAGTGTCCAGGTGCAGGTGGTGGTTGTGGGAGTAGAAGCCCACGCCGCCACGCTTCATGGTGTTGGCGACCTTGCCGATCTGGCGCAGGTTCCGGCCGGGCAGGCGGATGTCGACGGCTTGCCCATCGACATGCAGGCTGTCGCGCCGGTCGCGGGTGCGGCCGGGCTGCCGGTATCCGGAGATGACCTGCATGGGCTCGGTATTACCGATCCGGGCGTTCAGGTCATGCAGGAAATCATAGAGCGACGGGTCGATGCGCAGCTCGACACCGCCGCGATTGCGATCGCGCATCAGATGCTGAAGCTGGCGCAGGGCCTCTTCCCGGTAGCTGCCGTTGACCCAGTAAACGCCGCTGAAGCTTTCTGACGAAAACGGATGAACCAAATGGAGCCGCCGCTCGGACTCAGACGTGGCCCGAACAGCGGCGCTGGCGGGCGAGACGACGGGTTTGGTGCCCGAATCGACGGGCGCCCGGACCGGAAGGGAAGAATCGTTAACAACGAATCCGTTCGCTTCAAGCCAGATCCGGTAGCTTGGATCGACGATGAGTCCCCGTGCGAACGCTGGGGCCGTGGATGAGCAAAAAGCCGCCACGCCGGCGAGTCTAAGAAAAGCTCGTCGTTGCATTGTTGTCTCCCAGCCGATGTGCACCGTGCGCGGTGCCTCTTGTTCCTTCCTCCGTTACCGGCAGCGCCGATTCCTGAGATTGCTCAAGCCCATCTGAGGGGCCCAATGTCGGTTACACGATCGACGTGGAGACGTCATCCAAAAAATGCATTCGAAGTGAAGTAATCTTAAGCTAAACGATCTATTAACCATTGCCGGGAAGCGTGGCGCCGCATAGGTCGGTGTGGCTAAACCCTTGGAGATAGAGCAGCGCCGTGAGGTCGCCATGGTCGATTCGCACCGGTGCCTGCGCCGCGACGGCCGGCTTGGCCCGGAACGCCACGCCCAGGCCGGCGGTGCGGATCATGTCGATGTCGTTGGCGCCGTCTCCCACCGCCAGGCAATCCGCCGGCGCCAGGCCGCGCGCCTGGGCCAGGCGCAGCAAGGCCGCGCGCTTGGCGTCCCGCCCGAGAATCGGTTCGATCACCCGGCCGGTCAGGCGACCCTCGGCGATCTCCAGCCGGTTGGCTTCGTCGTGATCGAACCCGACCAAGCGGCGCACCCGGCCAGTGAAATAGTCGAAACCGCCCGACACCAGCGCCGTGAACGCGCCATGGGCGGCCATGGTCCGCACCAGGGCGGCCGCGCCGGGCATCAGCGCCAGCCGCTGGGCCGTCGCCTCCAGCGCCGCCTCCTCCAGCCCGGCGATCATGGCCACGCGCTCGCGTAGCGCGGTCGGGAAATCGAGCTCGCCGCGCATGGCGCGCGCGGTGATGGCGGCGATCTCGGCGCCGATGCCGGCATGGGCGGCCAGCTCGTCCAGGGTTTCGCCGGTCAGGATGGTCGAGTCCATGTCCGCGATCAGCAGCCGCTTGCGTCGCCCTTCGGCCGGCAGTAGGGCGACGTCGACCGGCCAGGCGGCCAACGCTTCGGCCAGCAGCCCGGCCAGCCGATCGCGCTCGGCGACCGCGGCCGCCACCGGCCGCTCCGCCGCGGCGCCCGCGGCCAGCCAGTGGATCGGCCCGACGCCGACGCCCTCGGCGGCCAGGCGGCCGGCGGCGGCATCGAGCGGGCGGAGGTCAAGCGGGGCGGCGGCCGGATCGGCAATCAGGACCAGGACGAGCGACATGGGCGGCAGACCAGAGACAGGAGAGGGGGCGGGCGCACCGGCCGACCTTGTGGCAGCATCGCCCCCTTCGAGCAACACGCCTCCGGGCAACACGCCTCCGGGCAGCAAGCCGGTCCTGGTGATCGCCGGCCCAACCGCCAGCGGCAAGTCGGCGCTCGCGGTTGAGGTCGCCGAGGCGATCGGCGGCACGGTGATCAACGCCGACGCGCTGCAGATCTACCGCGACCTGACGATCCTGACCGCGCGCCCCGGACCGGCCGACCTGGCACGGGCGCCACACCGGCTCTACGGCGTGCTGGACGGCCGCGACCCGTGCTCGGCGGCGCGCTGGCGGGCCATGGCGCTCGACGCCATGGCCGAGGCCGCGCGGCCGATCCTGGTCGGCGGCACCGGATTCTATCTGTCGGCGCTGATCGACGGCCTGGTCGAGCTGCCCGACGTGCCGGAGGCCGCGCGGGCCGCGGCCGAAGCGCGGCGCGCCGCGCTCGGGGCGGAGGCCTTCCATGCCGAGGTGGCCGAGCTCGATCCGGACCTGGCGCGCGCCCGCCCGTCCGGCGACCGGCAGCGCCTGGTCCGCGCCTGGGCGGTGGCGACGGCGACCGGCCGGCCGTTGACCCGATGGCAGGCCGAGCCGCCGCTGCGGCCGCCGCCGGATCTCGCCTTCCATCGGCTGTGGTTGGATCCGCCGCGCGCCGAGCTGTACCGCGCGATCGACGACCGGGCCAGGCGGATGGTCGAAGCCGGGGCGCTGGACGAGGTCCGCCCCCTGGCCGGCCTCGATCCCGCCCTGCCGATCATGAAGGCGGTCGGCGTCCGCGAGCTCCTGGACCTGCTGGCGGGTCGCATCGACGCGGGGACCGCGCTGGCGCGCCTGCAGCAGGCCAGCCGCCGCTATGCCAAGCGCCAGACCACCTGGTTCAGGCACCGCTTCGCCGGCGCCCATCGAGTCGCCGCGCAATATTCTTGCGCCCTGCGACCGGAAATCTTTTCGTTTCTTCGTCGAAGCGGATTGACCGGTCCGCACGGCTTGGCTTAGGGTCCGGCTCCGCGCGGCGACCGGCCGTCCTATCCGGCTGCCTGCGGGATCCCGTCATGCGACCCAGCGATCGGGCGCAGGGTGCCGGCGCCAGCCGCGCCCGGGGCGGGCCGTGTTCACCAAGTTTCAGAGGACGCGCATGATGGCCGACGCTTCGACGACGGCGGGCCCCGCCGCCGCCACCGCCCCCGGGACCGCCCGGTCGATGAGCGGCGCGGAGATCGTCCTGGCCGCCCTCAAGGACCAGGGCGTCGACGTCATCTTCGGCTATCCTGGCGGCGCGGTGCTGCCGATCTACGACGCGCTGTTCCAGCAGAACGCCATCCGCCACATCCTGGTGCGCCACGAACAGGCGGCCGTGCACGCGGCCGAGGGCTATGCGCGCTCGACCGGCCGGGTCGGCTGCGTCCTGGTGACCTCCGGCCCGGGGGCCACCAATGCGGTGACCGGCCTGACCGACGCGCTCATGGACTCGATCCCGCTGGTCTGCGTGACCGGCCAGGTGCCGACCCACCTGATCGGCAACGACGCCTTCCAGGAGGCCGACACCACCGGCATCACCCGGCCCTGCACCAAGCACAACTACCTGGTCAAGGACGTCAACAACCTGGCGCGCACGCTGCACGAGGCGTTTTATGTGGCGCGCAGCGGCCGGCCGGGCCCGGTGGTGGTCGACCTGCCGAAGGACGTGCAGTTCGCGACCGGTCCCTATGTGCCGCCCGCCGACGTCAGCCACAAGACCTACCGGCCCCAGGTCGATGGCGAACTCACGCGCATCGACGCGGCTCTCGACCTGCTCGCTCGGGCGGACCGGCCGATCATCTATGGCGGCGGCGGCCTGATCAATGCCGGCCCGGAGGCGTCGCGGCTGCTGAAGGAGCTGATCGACCTGACCGGCTTCCCCTGCACGCTCACCCTGATGGGCCTGGGCGCCCTGCCGGCATCGGACCCGCGGTTCCTGGGCATGCTGGGCATGCATGGCACCTACGAGGCCAACCTGGCCATGCATCACTCGGACGTGATGCTGAACCTCGGCGCCCGGTTCGACGACCGCGTCACCGGCAAGCTGTCGGCGTTCGCGCCCGGCGCCGCCAAGATCCACGTCGACATCGACCCGTCGTCGATCAACAAGAACGTGCCGGTCGACATCCCGATCGTCGGCGACTGCGCGCGGGTGCTGGCCGCCATGGTCGAACGCTGGCGTGCCCGCAAGCTCGAGCCGCGTCGCGACGCCCTCGAGCTGTGGTGGGGCCGGATCGGCGAATGGCAGCGGCGCAACTGCCTCGCCTACCAGCGCCATCCCACGGTCATCAAGCCGCAATAAGCGATCCAGCGGCTGTTCGACCTGACGGCCGAGCGCCAGCCCTACATCACGACCGAGGTCGGTCAGCACCAGATGTGGGCGGCCCAGTTCTTCGGGTTCGAGCGGCCCAAGCACTGGATGACCTCGGGCGGGCTCGGCACCATGGGCTATGGCCTGCCCGCGGCCATGGGCGTGCAGATCGCGCACCCTGAGGACCTGGTGATCGACATCGCCGGCGAGGCGTCGATCCTGATGAACATCCAGGAGATGTCGACCCTGGTCCAATACCGGCTGCCGGTGAAGATATTCATCCTGAACAACCGCTACATGGGCATGGTCCGGCAGTGGCAGGAGCTGCTCCATGGCGGCCGCTATTCCGAGAGCTATTCCGAGGCGCTGCCCGACTTCGTGAAGCTGGCCGAGGCGTTCGGCGCGGTCGGCCTGCGCGCGACCCAGGTCTCGGAGCTCGACGGCGTGATCGGCGAGATGCTGGCGGTCGATCGCCCGGTGATCGTCGACGTCTCGGTCGACGAGAAGGAGAACTGCTTCCCGATGATCCCCTCGGGCGCCGGCCACCACGAGATGCTCCTGGGCCCGGAGGACCGGGCCGATCCGCAATCGACCGAAGACGGCATGGTGCTGGTGTGATCCGGCAGGCGACGCAAATGGCCGAGCCGATCGAGCGGCACACGATCTCGGTGCTGGTGGACAACGAGCCCGGCGTGCTCGCCCGGGTGATCGGGCTGTTCTCGGGCCGCGGCTACAACATCGAGAGCCTGACCGTGGCCGAGGTGGACGCGCGCCAGCAGGTCAGCCGGATCACGGTCGTGACCAGCGGCACGCCGATGATCATCGAGCAGATCAAGGCGCAGCTTGCCCGCCTGGTGCCGGTCCATGCGGTGCGCGACCTGACCCTGGACGGTCCGCACGTCGCCCGCGAACTGGCGCTGATCAAGGTCGCCGCGACCGGCGAGCGACGGATCGAGAGCCTGCGCCTGGCCGACATCTTCCGCGCCCGCGTCATCGACAGCACGACCGAGAGCTTCGTGTTCGAGATGACCGGCAGCCCGGACAAGCTCAATGCCTTCATCGCGCTGATGGAGCCGCTCGGCCTGGTCGACGTCAGCCGCACCGGCATCGTCGCCATCAGCCGCGGCCCCGGCGCCTTTTGACCTGATCCTGCGAACCTTCTGAAGGACATCCAACCGATGCGCGTCTACTACGATCGCGATGCCGACGTGAACCTGGTCAAGGGCAAGAAGATTGCCATCGTCGGCTATGGCAGCCAGGGCCACGCCCATGCCCAGAACCTGCGCGACAGCGGCGTCAAGGACGTGGTGAACGCGCTGCGGCCGGGCTCGGCCACCGCCGCCAAGGCCGAGGCCGCCGGCTTCACGGTGCGGGCGCCGGCGGACGCCGCCCGCCAAG
>CAZEFK010000145.1:0-18612 GCA_964511405.1 uncultured Comamonadaceae bacterium
GGCCGTCCCGTCCCTGGACGCCGTCACGATCCGCCGGCCGTCGGCGCTGAACGCCGCGGTCCGCACTTGATCGTCATGCCCGTCGAGCAGGGCGAGCGCGGCCCCGGTCTCGGCATCCCAGAGCCGCGCGGTGCGGTCCTCGGACGCCGTGACCACCCGCCGGCCGTCGGGGCTGAACGCGGCGTCGGTCACGGCGGCGCGATGGCCGCGCAGGAGCCCGGCCGTCAGGTCCCGGCCGGCGGCATCGATCAGGTCGTTCCAGGCCCCGATCCAGAACGGCCGCTCGGGGTCGGCCAGATCGGCCGGCAGCACGGCCCGCGCCAGCAGGGCCGCGCGCTCATAGCGACCGTGCTGGACCTCCAGCCGGATCTGGGCGGTCATCAACTGCGATTGCGCCAGCAGCGCGGCGCTCCTTTCCACCGCCAGCCGGGCGGCGTTCGCCTCGGCGCGCCGAGCGTTGCCGGCCGCGATCTCCCGCTGCTCGCTGGCCGATTTCCAGAACCAGCCCGCGACGGCCGCCAGACCCAGCGCCAGGACGAGGCCGACAGCCGTGACGCGCGCGATGCGCTTCGACGCCCGCGCGGCTTCGACCTGGCGATCGAGGCGCTCCTGCTGGATGGCCCGCTCGGCCGCGACCCGCGCCGCGTCTGCCGCGATCGACGCCTCCACGAACGCGACCACCGGCGGCTCAACCTCGTCGCGCCGGGCCGCCAGCAGGTCCCGGGCCTCGGCCAGCCGCCGTCCCGGCGGCAGCAGCAGGTCGTCGGGACCGCCGCCGGCGCGCCAGCGCGCTTCGTCGGCGCGGATGCGCGCCAGCACGCGCAGCATGCCGCGGTCGTCGGCGACCAGGTCGCGCAGCCGCGGCCAGCGGGCGATCAGCGCTTCATGCGCCAGTCTGAGCGTGGCCCCGTCGCCCGCCGCGTCGGCGACCAGCAGGCGCGCGGCGACCAGGGCTTCGACCGCCTGCCGGCGCTCGGGCGTGCTCGCGGCCAAGCTGCGCGCGACCGGCCGCGCCGTCGCCTCGGCCTGGTCGTCACGGATGGTCACGAGCGCCCGCAGCAGCCCCGGCAGGCTCGCCCGCACCGGCTCGGGCAGCGCCTGCTCCACCTGCCGCGCGCGCTCGGCGATCGCGCCCTCCAGCCCGCCCAGCCGGTGGTAGGCCTCGAAGGTCAGCATCCCGGCCTCGGTGCGCTGGGCCCACAGCTGCTCCAGCAGGAAGGACAGCAGCGGCAGGGCGGCCGGATCCCGCCCGACGGCCCGCCGGATCGCCTCGTCGAGCGGGAGGTCGCGGCGCCCGTCGATCTCGAACTGCAGGCCGGCCTCGCGCGCCGGCTGGCGGATGACCTGGCCGATCTCGCTCTCGTCGGGCGGCACCACCAGATAGCGCGCCTCGGCGGGAGCGAGCGTAGCCAGTGCCGGCAGGCGCTCCAGGCGGTCGAAGAAGTCGCTGCGCAACGTCGCGACGACCCACACCACCCCGCAGTCGGCCAGCGCCGCCAGCGCCATGACGAAGCGGTCGCGACCATCGCCGGCAGCGGGATCCTGTGTGAACAGCTCGTCCAGCTGATCGACCACCAGCACCAGCCGCGCCTCGGCCTGGGCGGTCAGCTGCGCGGTTGCCGCGGCGGCTGCCAGCCCCTGCCGAATGGGACGGGCGGCCTGCATCGGGGCATCGCGGAGCAGTCCGGCCAGGCTGTCGGCGGTCTCCGCGAACGGCGCTGCGCCGAGCTCGGGCAGGGCGTCCGGGCCGAGGATCGCGTGGGCCAAGGCCGCGATCGGATCGCCGCCCGGCCGCAGCACGGCGTGGCGGCACAGCGCGACGCGGCCGATCATGCCCTGCAGCTTCAGATCGGGCAGCAGCCCTGCCTTGACCAGGCTGGACTTGCCCGAGCCCGAGCCGCCCATGACCAGCACGAACGCCCGCCCGTGCGCCGCCCGGGCCGCCAGCAGCGCGCGCAGCTCATGCCGGGCCCGGGTGCGGCCGAAGAAGATCGGCGCGTCGTCGAGCTCGAACGACCGCAGCCCGACGAACGGCGGCTTGTGCCAGCGGACGCCCTCGGTGCTGGTGCCCTGCGGCAGGCGGCGCTCGAGCAGACCGTACAGGTGGTCGTAGAGCTGGGTCTCGAACTCGTCCGATGTGCCGAAGGTCTGGAAGGCGGCGGTGAAGGACTTGGCGTCGGCGTCCTGGAACCAGCGCCGGATGAAGTCTTCGACCAACCGTTTCTGCTGACGCTGACGCTCCAGCTCGTCGTCGTCGTCGAGCGAGCCGACGATCGGCGCCGACTTGCGGTAGACCAGCAGATCCGGGACATGGTTGGCCTTGGCATGCGCCAAGGCGTCCTCGAACTCCCATTCGGTGCCGGTCACCGGGCGGTTGGAGATCGCGCCGCGGAATTCGGTGTCAGGCAGCAGGACGCCCAGGCGCGACCACAGGATCACCACCACGATGTCGGTCGTGCGCGGTGGCGGGATGTTGCGGAAGTCCTGGAAATGATGGGTCGCGACCAGCGGTTCGCGCTCCCACAGCACGGCCTCCAGGCGCAGATGGTAGGCGAACTCGCGGCCGAGACGCTCGATCAGGCGCTCGGCCAGCAGCCGCTCGGGCCGCACGTCGGACGGCGAGGACACGAAGACCCGGACGAGACGCCGCTGGTCCATCGCAGCAGCCCAGCCATTCCGATAATTTGAAGTGTACTGCGTTTGCGGGCCCCCGAGGACCCGTCACGCTCGACACCATCGGCGCAGCTGCCGCTACGGCAAAGCGGGCGGAAACGACGCTCCCGACGCCCGCCGCCGGCGGTACTCCGCGGCCAGGCCGAGCAGCGCCTGCGCGCCGAACGGCTTGGCGATCGAGCCGTCCATGCCGGCCTGGCGGCAGCGTTCCATCTCGTCGGGCATGGCGTCCGCGGTCATCGCGAGGATCGGCACTCGAGCCGCGGCGCCGGGCAGGGCGCGGATGCGCGCGGTGGCCCCCAAGCCGTCCAGGACCGGCATGTGCACGTCCATCAGCACCAGGTCGAAGGGCTGCCGGGCGACCGCGGCCACCGCCGCCTCGCCGTCCCCCGCCAGCACCACATGATGGCCGCCGCACTCCAGGATGGCGCGGACCAGCTCGCGGTTCATGGCCATGTCATCGACCACCAGCACCGAGGCGCCGCGCTGGCCATCGGCCGCCGCGGCCGGCTCGCCGGCGGCCTCCGCCGGCCCCGCGGCCGGCAGCCAGGCGGTGAACCAGAAGGTGCTGCCGGCGCCGGCGCGGCTGTGCACGCCGATCTCGCCGCCCATCATCTCGACCAGGCGCTTGGAGACGGCGAGGCCCAGGCCAGTGCCGTCGTGACGCTGGGCGCCAACCGGGCCGGCCTGGCTGAACTCCTTGAACAGCAGGTGCCGTTGCCCGTCGGCGATGCCCGCGCCGGTGTCGGATACCGAGAACCGGACGCGCCCCGGCGACGCCACCGACAGGGTCAGCGTGATCCCGCCCTCGGCCGTGAACTTGACGGCGTTGCCCATCAGGTTCAGCAGCACCTGGCGCAGCCGGCCGGCGTCGCCGACGACCGTGCGCGGCAGGTCGGGCGGCAGCTCGGACAGGCTCACCGCCAGGCCCTTCTCGAACGCGGCCGAGGCCACGATCGCCCGCACCGACTCCAGCAGCTCGGGTAGCTCGAACGGCGCCGGCTCCAGCCGCATCGCGCCCGCCTCGATCTTCGACAGATCCAGCACGTCGTTCAAGATCGCCATCAGGTGGCGGCCGGCGTCGCGCACGAAGCCGAGCTGGCGCTTGCGCTCGGGATCGGCCTCGCCCGCCATCAGAAGGTCGGCGAAGCCGATGATGCCGGTCATCGGCGTGCGGATCTCGTGACTCATCATGGCCAGGAAGCGCGACTTCTGGCGGTTTGCCGAATCGGCCTGGGCCCGGGCCTCCGCCACCGCGGCCATACGCTGGCGCTCGCGCTCGAACTGCCGACCCAGCACCAGCCCGGCACCGGCGACAAGGGCGCAGACCATGGCGATCAACGGGCCGAAGGTCACCAGCTGTAGCCGCCAGGCGCGGAACGCCTGGGCGTCGTCCAGGGCCGCCATCACTTCCAGGTCGGTTCTCGGCACCAGGGCGACGCTGGCCGTGGCGCAGCAGCCGGCGCCGGTCCGGCGGAACGACGCCGGCCGGCCGTCGGCGCCCGCGGCAGCCAGCCGCGCCGTCAGGTCGGGCTCGGCCGCAGCCCGGCCGTCTCGCGCCGGGAAGCGGGCGAGCAGGGTGCCGTCGCGCAGCGCGAAGGCGACCTGGATGCCCGACTGCAAGCCGACCTTGGCCAGTGCGGTGTGGAAGAAGGCGGGCCCGACCACGCCCAGGGTCAGCCCGGCGAACTGCCCCTCGATGTCGTGGCGTCGCCGCGCGAAGGTCACCGCACGGTCGCTGCCGGGCAGCGCCGGCAGGGCGACCGCGATCTCGGGTCCGCGCCGATCGCGCAGCGCCGCAAAAATGGGGCTGCCGGCCAGCGACAGCGACGGTGCCCCCTCCGGCCCCATGGAGGTCCCGACCAGCGTGCCGGCGGCATCGGTCCAGGCCAGCTCCGACAGCCCGGGCATGCCCTGCTGGATGGCGTGCAGCTCGGGATAGTCGTTGCGCACGGGCCGGGTCACGTCCAACAGGTCGTCGACGCGGTCCAGCGCCTGGGCCACGTCGCCAACGCCGGCTTCGGCATAGCTGGCCAGGATCGCCGCCAGGTTCGCGGTCAGGGCCCGGGCGTTGTCGCCCTCGGTGCCGGCGATCTCCCGGAGATTCCAGAGATAGAGCAGCGCGATCGCAACCGCCAGCGCCGTCCCGGCCGCCGCGATGCCCGCGCGCGAGGCCCGGCCAAGCATGCGGCGCAGCCCGTCCGCCCAACGGACGAGGACTTGGCGAGGCGCGCCGCGGTGCTGCACCGCACAGAAGAACTCTGAAAACAGGGCCATGGGGAGAGTGTTCTCCCTTGGCCGTTATTGCTTCGTTACCGGAAGCGATGAACGATTCCTTAAGCGCTGCCGCGCGGCCGGCCGCTACTGTGCCAACGCCCTGGCCGCCGACACAGACAGCCGACGGCGATGGTCGTCGACGACGTAGAGGGTGACCGGCATTTCGATGGCGGTTCGGTGCGGACTTCCGCGCGGACGACGCAGCGTCGGTGTGGAATTCCGCACGACGGCCCCGCGATCGGGCGAACGGACACCGCGGCGCCCACGAAGATCCGAGGCTGGCATGATTTCTGCTGGCGGTTCCCGCAAAAGCGCGCGCCGCCGAGCGGCGGCAAACAGCCCGGGGCGGAGCACGCGATGACATCCGGATTCGGCCGGCGCGTCATGCGCTACGATGCGTGGCTGGATCGGCTGTTCGGGGTACATCGACCGGCGACGAGCCTGGGTCCTGTCCAACCAAAGGCGCCGAGACGGCTGCCGCCCAGCCGGCCCGAGCGCCAAAACGATCGGGAGGAACACATCCATGAGGCTTCTTCATCTAGCAGGCGCCCTGGCCTTGCTGACGGCTGGACCCGCACTGGCCGGGCCAGCCTTCGTCACGGCCGACCTGCCGCCCTTCGCCATCCATGACGAGCAGCAGCCGGGCTTCACCGTCGAGCTGACGCGCGCCGCGGCGGCGCGCGCCGGCATTCCCTTCTCGCCGACCTTCCTGCCCTGGGCGCGCGCCCAGGAAACCGCGCAAACCGATCCGGACACCTTCATCCTGGGCCTGACGCGCACGCCCGACCGCGAGCCCAAATACCAATGGGTGGCCGACCTGCTGACGGCCAAGGTGGCCTTCGTCTCGGTCAAGCCCAAGCCGCCCATCGACAGCGTCGAGCAGGCCAAGTCGCTGGCCGACATCACGGTCCGCGCCAAGACGCCGTTCGAGGAGCTGCTGCGCACGGCCGGCATCGCCGCCGTCACCGCCGTCCAGACCGAGGAGGCCAACGCCAAGAAGATCAAGGACGGCCACACCGACGCCTGGCTGACCTACGACCTGCGCGCCCGGTTCGTCTGGCAGCGCGTCGGCGGTGATCCGGCCCTGCTGGTGATCGGCCGGCCCTTGACCGAGGAGCACATCTATCTCGCGGCCAATCCCAAGGCCGATCCGGTGGTCGCGGCGCATCTGGCCAAGGCCGTGGGCGAGCTGCGCGCCGGCGGCGATTATGACCGCCTGTTCGCCAAGTATTTCGGCGGCTGAGCCTTGGAGCGGTTCGAGACCGCCAGGCTCACGGCCGAGCGGCTGCGCCCGGACCACCTGGCCGACCTGGTGGCGCTGCATCTCGACCCCGAGGTGTCGCGCTACCTGGGCGGCGTGCGGTCGGCCGATGACACCGCCGCTTATTTGAGCCGCAACCTCGCCCACTGGGCCCAGCATGGCTTCGGGCTGTGGGTGCTGCGAACGCGCGACGGGCAGTTCGCCGGCCGGGCCGGGATCCGACATGTGATGCTGGGCGAGGTGCCAGAGGTCGACGTCGCCTACGCCCTGCCACGGCACCTCTGGGGGCAGGGCCTGGCCAGCGAGATCGCCCCCGCCCTCGCCGAGATCGGCCTCGGGCGGCTGCGCCTGCCGTCGCTGGTCGGCTTCGCGTCACCCGGCAACGCCGCGTCCCGCCGGGTCCTGGAGAAATCCGGGTTCGGCCTGGACCGGACGACCACCTTCAAGGGCGAGACGGTCGTGGCCTATCGGCGCCGGGCCGTACCCTTACCTCCCGGGTAATCGCTTCCCGGCCGGTCGGCGGCGACAGTGGCGCCGTTCGACCGACGGGAGTCCATCATGACCATCGATCTCCGCCCCGGCTTCATCCGCACCCGCACCGGCGCCGACCTCGCCTTCAAGGACTGGGGCGCGGGCCGGCCGTTGCTGTTCCTGCATCCCTGGGGCCTGCCCTCGGACATGTGGATGTACGTCATGGCCGCCTTGTCCGAGCAGGGCTGCCGGTGCGTCGCCTATGACCGGCGCGGCCACGGCCGCTCCGTCGACCCCGGCCGCGGCAATGACTTCGACACCCTGGCCGACGACCTGGCCGACGTGATCCAGACGCTGGATCTCGACGGCGTGACCCTGGTCGGCATGTCCTTCGCGGCCGGCGAGATGGTGCGCTATCTCACCCGCCATGGCGACCGGCGCATTGCCAGCCTGGTGTTCGTGGCACCGTCCTGCACGCCGTTCCTGCTGAAGACCGACGACAATCCTGGCGGCATCGAGTCCGCCCAGTTCGAGGCGCTGCGCCGGCAATTCGCCACCGACTATCTGAAATGGCTGGACGACAACGCCCGCCCCTTCGTGGTGCCCGAGACCTCGATCGCCACCATCGACTGGGTCAAGGCGCTGATGGCCCAGGCCTCGCTCAAGGCGCTCCTCGACCTGCACCGCGTCGCCACGACCACCGATTTCCGGCCGGAGCTGCCGCGCATCGCCCGGCCGACCCTGGTGATCCACGGCGACCGCGACGTCTCGGCGCCGCTGGAGCTCACCGGCCGGCCCACCGCGGCCATGATCCCGGGTGCGCGCCTGGAGGTCTATGCCGGCGCGCCGCACGGCCTGCCGCTCACGCACCGCGACCGGCTGATCCAGGACTTGCTGGCGGTCGCGGCGGCCGGCTGGTGATCCCCGCCCGTCACCGAGCGATCACGGCCCGAACGTCCTTCAGCAGCACGAATAGGTGCATGGGGTCGCTCGGGGCGGGCACGAAATCGAAATGCTCATAGAACCGCCGCGCGTCGTCGTCCTTGGCGTGGACCGCAAAGGCCCGAAGCCCGGCGATCTCGGCGGCAGTCAATGTCCGGGCGAGCGCGTCCTTCAACAGCCCCGACCCAAGACCCCTGCCGGACCAGCTCCGGGCCACCGCAAGCCGGGCCAGGACCATCAGGGGGATGGGATGACGGGCCACGCCCCTGCGCAGCCGCTCGGGCGCGTCGTCATAGGCGACGTCGCCGAAAGCCAAGGTGTAGAAACCGGCGATCTCTTCGTCCGCAAGCGCCACGTAGGTCTGTGCGCTGTTCGCGAGTTGGCTTTGCAAAGCGAATCGGACAAGGAACCGGTTGAGCGGTTCCTTACCGCAATCGAATCCCTCGACGCGATGGTCGCGCCGCAGCTTCTCGATCCGGAACCCCACGCCACTATTCGGCGCGGTCTTTCTCGAAGATGCTCGGCTCGGTCAAAAGCCGCTTGAGCCTCGGCAGGGGCCGTGGCGGCGCATCGAGCGCGTCCAGGAATGCCTGCCACTGATCCGCATCCAGCCCGAAATGCCGCCGGTCCGGCAACGTCTCCTCGGCGCGTGCGAGCGCGCTTTCCAGCACGAATTCACTGACCGAACGGCGCGAGGCCCGAGCGGCCGCCGTCAGGACCTGCTTGGCATCCGGCGTCAACCGCAGATCGAGTTTCTCGGATCGGATCGCATGGGCCATTGGACACCTCTCTGGACGTCCAATAGCATATCCGCGGGGCTATTGTCATGACAGTGTCGGACACTCCAGGTCACGCCGCCCGCAGGGTCGCCTGCACGGCATCGCCGACCGCGATGCGGCCGGGTCCGTCGGGGATCAGGTTCTGGCCGAAGATCGGACGGCCGCGGCCGTCGCGCCGGTAATCGGCCAGGGTGCGCAGGGGCTCGCCGTCCGCGCCCTTGATCCCGGTCGCGGGATCGACCGTGGTCACGACGCAGCGGGCGCAGGGCTTCGCGATCCGGAAGCGCACGGCGCCGACCGCGAGCGCCGACCAGCCGTCCTCGGCCCATGGACCGGCGCCGTCGACCACCAGGTTGGGCCGGAACCGCGTCATCGGCAGCGGCCGCCCGACGCGGTCCGACAGGTCGGCCAGCGAGGCCGTGGTCGCCAGCAGCAGCGGATAGCCGTCGGCGAAGCTGACATGGTCGCCGGGCGCGCCATAGTCGGGGTCGACTGGCCGCACCGTCGCGGGATCGGCCATGTGGACCAGCCGGCAGCCGGCTCGATCCAGCGCCGCGTCGAGCCAGCGGCTGGCGGCGCCGTCAGCCGGCGCCGCGTGCAGCCGGTCGCGCCAGACCGTGACCGGCAGGTCGGCGGGCCCGTCCGGCACCGCGACGTCGCAGACGCCCCACCCCTCGGCCGACAGCCGGAGCCCGCCCGGCCGCGGTTCGACATCGATCCGCGCCATCTGCGGCGCCTCGCGCTGCGACAGGAAGCGGCCGTTGGCATCGACCACCATCCAGCGGCGGTCGCCCGCCAGGCCCCAGGGCTCGACCTCGGCTGCGGCGACCGACAGGCCGCGCAACCCCTTGACCGGGTAGATCCGGATCTCCGATACGCGCATCGGGCCGTTCTACGGCATCAGACGGCGGCGCGCAGCAGCCGATCGAGCGCGGCGTCGACCGCGTCAGGCTGTTCCAGGTTGGGCATGTGGCCGACCCCGGGCAGCCACAGCAGCTCCGACCGCCGCAGCAGGCCGTGCATGCGGTCGGCATCGGCGCGGGTGGTGAAAGCGTCCTGGTCGCCGACGACGACCAAGGCCGGCCCATCATAGGCCGCCAGCACGGACTCGTAGGGCGGACGCTCGGCGCGGCCGCGTTGCGCCGCAGCGGCGCCCCGGGGATCGGTCCGGCGCATCATCGACAGCACATGGTCGGCAATGTCCGGCCGGTCGGCGATGGTGCCGGCGGCCAGCATCTGCGGCAGCACCTCGGCGGCATAGCCCGCCATGCCCTCGCGCTCCAGGCGGCCGGCCATGGCAATCCGGGCGGCGGCGCTTTCGGGCGTTTCGGCCTGGGGCATGGTCGCCAGCAGCGCCAGTCCGGCCACCCGGTCCGGCGCCTGGCGGCAGATCTCCATGGCGATCTGGCCGCCCATGGACAACCCGACGACCACGAACCGGCCGGCGACGCCACGGGCGGCGAGCAGGGCCAGCAGGTCACGGGCGAACTGGTCGAGCGTGGTCCGTCCCGGCACCACGGCGCTGTCGCCATAGCCGCGCAGGTCGGCGGCGATCGCCCGCCGGCCGGCCCGACCGAACGCCGCCAGCTGCGGCCGCCACATGCTGCGATCGAACGGGTGGCCATGCACAAGCAGGATCGGCGGCCCGTCGGCGCCGACCTCGTCGAAGGCGACGGTCAAGCCGTCGAGGGTGAGGAACGCCATGGCTGCACTCCCGATGCCGTGAATTGCCGGAGAGCATTTTCCAGGGCAATATCGAGAGCAATCGAAACATTGCTCTCGGAGCAAGATGCGCGACAGCTACCTGGCGATCGCCGACGCCGTCGCCGCCGACATCGCGGCCGGCCGGCTGAAACCGGGCGATCGCCTGCCGCCGCAGCGGCGCTTCGCCCATGACCGCGGCATCGCCGCCTCGACCGCGGCCCGGGCCTATGCCGATCTCGTCGCGCGCGGGCTGGTGGTCGGCGAGGTCGGGCGCGGCACCTATGTGCGGGCCGCGCCGTCCGTGTCAGGACCGGCGCTGGCCGAGCCGGCGCAGGCACCGGTCGACCTGGAGCTGATCGTACCGCTGGCGCCGGAGCACCGGGCCGCCCTGGCGCCGGCGCTCGCCGCGCTGGTGGCCCACGGTCTCGAACCGGCGCTGCGCCCGGTCGGCCCGGCTTCCGGCCCGATGGCGCGGACGGCCGCCGCGGGCTTTCTGGCGCGCGGCGGCTGGATGCCGCGGCCGGACGATGTCCTGTTCGCCGGCAGCGGCCGCCAGGCGATTGCCGCCGTCCTGGCCGCGCTGGCGCCCGCGGGCAGCCGCATCGGCGTCGAGGCCCTGACCTACCCGGTGGCCAAGGCCATTGCTGCGCGCCTGGGCGTGACGCTGGTGCCGCTGGCGCTCGACGGCGAGGGCGTGCGCCCCGACGCCCTGGCCGCGGCGCACCGGTCGGCGCCGCTGCGGGCCGTGTATCTGCAGCCCGCCCTGCACAACCCTCTCGGCCTGACCATGGGGGCGGCGCGCCGCGCCGACCTGGCGGCGCTGCTGACCGCAACCGGCATGATCGCCATCGAGGACGCGATCTACAGTTTCCTGGCCGACGAGCCGCCGCTGGCGGCGCTGGCCCCCGACCACACGATCCTGGTCGACAGCCTGTCCAAGCGGATCGCCCCCGGCCTGACGCTGGGCTTCGTCGCGGCCCCGCCACACTGGACCGACCGGATCGCCGCCGCCCTGCGCTCCGGCGGCTGGGCGCCCGGCGGCTTCGCGCTGGCGGCCGGGCTCGGCTGGATCGCCGACGGCACCGCCCGGCGTCTGGCCGCCGACAAGCGCGCCGACGCCGCCCGGCGCCAGCAGATCGCCCAGGCTGCGCTCGCCGGCTTGACCGTGCGTGCCGATCCCCGGGCCTACCATCTGTGGCTGGAGCTGCCCGAGGGCTGGCGGGCCGACAGCTTCACGGCATCCGCCGCGCGCCAGGGCATTGCCGTGACCCCGGCCAGCGCCTTCGCCGTCGGGGCCGGCCAGGCCCCGGCCGCCGTCCGCTTGGCCCTGGCCGCGCCGCCGCCCGCGGTGCTCCGCGCCGCGCTGGAGACGCTACGCCGGATCGCCGCGCAGGGCGGCGACCCGATCGATTGAGCCAATCAGGCACTTACGCCGGCTCGGAGGCTGCCGCGGCATAGCGGGCCAGCAGGCCGCCCCAGCCCTGGTCCGAGTCGACGGCCTTGTGCAGCGCGTCGGCCGTGTCCCCGAACCGGTCGATGTGACGGTGTTCGAGCTCGACCCGGGTCTGGTTCGGCCCCTCGGGGATGAACCGCACCTCGACCTCGCTGGTGACGCTGGGGTCGGGTTCGAAGCGGCCGTTGATCCGCCAGCCCAGCAGCATCCGCGCGGGCGGCTCCCAGGCCAGCACCACGCCCCAGTCGCATTCGCGGCCGTCCGTGCCGCGCTCGTACCAGCGCCCGCCCGCGCGCGGCTCGATGACCACGGTCTGCTGCGACGAGCCGGCGGCCAGGATGGAATGGGTCGCGGGCCACCAGGCACTCTTGGCGAAGACGTCGAAGGCGCGCGCCTGGCCGGCGCGGACGGTGACCACCTTGCGGACCGGGGCGAAGCCGATCGTACGGGCCACGGTCAAGCCAACGCCGACACGATGGTGGCAACCGCCGTCACGGCCATGACGATGGTGGTCAACCAGCCGACCAGCGCCAGGCCCCGCGACACGGTCAGCGGGCCCATGACATCGCTGCGGCCGGCCAGCAGCATCATCATGACCAGCACCGGCACCGCCACGATGCCGTTGATCACGCTGCTCAGGATCAGCGCCTTGATCGGATCGATCGGCGCCAGGTTCAGCAGCATGCCGACGGCGGTGGCGCCGATGATCAGGCTATAGAAGGCCGGCGCCTGCTGCGGCCGGCGGTCGAGCCCGCGCGGCCAGCGCCGCGACTCGGCCACGGCATAGGCCGCCGAGCCCGCGAGCATCGGCACCGCCATCAGGCCACTGCCGACGATGGCGGCCGAGAACAGCGCCTGGGCCAGGCTGCCGGCGACCGGGCGCAGCGCCGCCGCTGCCTGGGCGGAGGTCTGGATGTCGGTCACGCCCTGGCGGTTGAGCGTGGCCGCGGTGGTTACGATCACCGCCAGCGCGATCAGGGCAGCCAAGCCGATGCCCAGATAGGTGTCCAGCTTCAGGCGCAGCAAGTCGCCCATCGCGGCCTCCGCCCGCATCGCCCGGGCTTGCGAGCGCCGGGCATCCTCGCCCTCGAGCGATGCCTGCCAGAAGAACATGTAGGGACTGATGCTGGTCCCGAGCACCGCCACGATCATCATCGCGAAGCCCGAATCCCAGCGCAGGCTGGGCATCAGCGTCTGGCGGACCACGGTGCCCCAGGGCACGTCCACCGTCACCGCCGTCGCGAAATAGGCCAGCAGGAACACGGCACTCCATTTCACGACCCGGGCGTATTGGTCATAGGACAGGAGCGCCGGGACGATGACGCAGGCCATCCCGAACAGCAGCATGTACAGGAAGCGCGGGCCGCCGACGACCAGGCTGACCACGTCGCCCATGGCGCCGAGGTCGGCGCCCAGATTGATGCAGTTGGCACCGAACACCAGGACGACGATCGACTGCAGCAGCCAGCCGGGATAGTGCCGGCGCAGATTGCCGGCCAGGCCCGTGCCGGTGACGCGGCCGATGCGGGCGCTGATCTCTTGGGTCGCCGCCATCATCGGATAGCACAGCACCATCACCCACAGCAGCCCATAGCCGAAGCCGGCGCCGGCCTGGGAATAGGTGGCGATGCCGCTGGGATCGTCGTCCGAGGCACCGCTCATCAGGCCCGGCCCCAGCCAGGCGCGCCGGCGGCGCTGCGGCTGGGGCGCGGGCAGGGCGTCGGTCGCCTCGGACACTGGAGAATGCTCCCGACGCAGGTGCCGGCGTCAGCGGTTCTCGGTCGCAAATCCCCGCTCGAGCGCGGCCTGGGCCGCGGCAAGGCGGGCAATCGGCACCCGGAACGGCGAACAGCTGACATAGTCGAGCCCGACCCCGTGGCAGAACCGGACGGACGAGGGATCGCCGCCATGCTCGCCGCAGATGCCGAGCTTGAGCTCGGGCCGCGTGGCGCGCCCGCGCTCGGCGGCGATGCGCACCAGCTCGCCCACGCCCTCCTGGTCCAGGCTGACGAACGGATCCTCCTCCAGCAGGCCCTTGCGCACATAAGCCTGCAGGAAGGCACCGGCGTCGTCGCGGCTCAAGCCGAAGGTGGTCTGGGTCAGGTCATTGGTGCCGAAGCTGAAGAACTCCGCGGCCTCCGCGATCGAGCCCGCGGCCAGCGCGGCGCGCGGCAGCTCGATCATGGTGCCGACCAGGTAGTCGAGCTTCGGCCCGGCGCCCGCGACCTCGCCCGCGACCTTGTCGACCAGGGCCTTCAGCAGGTCGAACTCCTTCCGGGTCGCGATCAGCGGGATCATGATCTCGGGCTTGACCGGCTCGCCGCCCGCGCGCGCCACCTCGACGACCGCCTCGAAGACGGCGCGGACCTGCATTTCATAGATCTCGGGGTAGGTCACGCCCAGCCGGCAGCCGCGATGCCCCAGCATCGGGTTCGATTCGTGCAGTGCCTGGGCGCGCGCCCGAACATGGCCGATGTCCTTGCCCGACGCCGCCGCGACCTCGGCCAGTTCGGCCTCGGAGTGGGGCAGGAACTCGTGCAGCGGCGGATCGAGCAGGCGGATGGTGACCGGCAGCCCGGCCATGATCCGGAACAGCTCGGCGAAATCGCCGCGCTGCATCGGCTGCAGCTTGGCCAGTGCCGCGCGCCGGCCGGCCTCGTCGTCGGCCATGATCATCTGGCGCATGGCGACGATGCGCTCGGCATCGAAGAACATGTGCTCGGTGCGGCACAGGCCGATGCCCTCGGCCCCGAACTTCCGCGCGGTGCGCGCGTCGAGCGGCGTCTCGGCGTTGGCGCGGACCTTGAGGCGGCGGATCTCGTCGGCCCAGCCCATGAGCGTGGCGAAGTCGCCCGACAGCTCGGGCTGCACGGTCGGCACCGCACCGGCGAACACTTCGCCGGTCGAGCCGTCGATGGTGATGACCTCGCCGGTCTTGATGGTCTGGCCACGGACTGACAGCGTGCCGCCGCGGGTGTCGACCCGGATGTCGCCGGCGCCGGCGACGCAGGCGCGGCCCATGCCCCGGGCGACGACCGCGGCGTGGCTGGTCATGCCGCCGCGGGTGGTCAGGATGCCCTCGGCGGCATGCATGCCGTGGATGTCCTCGGGGCTGGTCTCGACCCGGACCAGGATCACCTGTTCGCCCTTGGCGGCGCGATCCTCGGCGTCGTCGGCGGAGAACACGACGATGCCGCTGGCCGCCCCCGGCGACGCCGGCAGGCCGCGCGCCAGCAGCGTGCGCGGCGCCTTGGGGTCGAGCGTCGGGTGCAGGATCTGGTCCAGGCTGCGCGGATCGATCCGGCGCACCGCCTCGGCGCGGTCGATCAGGCCCTCGGCGACCATGTCGACGGCGATCTTGAGCGCGGCCGCGGCGGTGCGCTTGCCCGACCGCGTCTGCAGCATGAACAGCTTGCCCTTCTGGACCGTGAACTCGATATCCTGGACGTCGCGGTAGTGACGCTCCAGACGCTCGCGCACGGCCTGCAGCTCGGCGAAGGTGGCGGGCATCGCCTCCTCCATCGAGGGCAGCTTCGAGGACTGGGCCTCGCGCCCGGCGATGGTCAGCTGCTGCGGCGTGCGGATGCCGGCGACCACGTCCTCGCCCTGGGCGTTGACCAGGAACTCGCCATAGAAGGCGTTCTCGCCGGTCGAGGGATTGCGGGTGAAGGCGACGCCGGTCGCGCAGTCGTCGCCCATGTTGCCGAACACCATGGCCTGGACGTTGACCGCGGTGCCCCAGCTTTCGGGGATCTCGTGCAGGCGGCGGTAGACGATGGCGCGCTGGTTCATCCAGCTGCCGAACACCGCGCCGATGGCGCCCCACAGCTGCTCGTTCGGGTCCTGCGGAAACGGCCGGCCCAGCTCGCGCCCGACCAGCGCCTGGTAGCGCTCGACCACGGCGCGCCACGCATCGGCGTCCATCTCGGTATCCAGGCTGAAGCCGCGCTCGTCCTTGGCCTCGGTCAGGATCTCTTCGAACAGGTGGTGGTCGAGGTCGAGCACCACGTTCGAGTACATCTGGATGAAGCGCCGGTAGCTGTCATAGGCGAAGCGCGGGTCGCCCGAGAGCGCGGCCAGCCCCTCGACCGTCCGGTCGTTGAGGCCGAGAT
Organism: uncultured Comamonadaceae bacterium; assembly: GCA_964511405.1. Taxonomy (GTDB): domain Bacteria; phylum Pseudomonadota; class Alphaproteobacteria; order Elsterales; family Elsteraceae; genus CAZEFK01. Next base: position 15,673 of record CAZEFK010000145.1, read on the forward strand.
TGAGCACCGTGTCCATCATGCCCGGCATCGACGCCCGGGCGCCCGACCGCACCGATACCAGCAGCGGGTTGGCCGGATCGCCGAACTTGGCGCCGACGATCGCCTCGACCCGGCCCAGCGCCGCCGCCACGTCGGCGGTCAGGCTGGACGGATATTGCCGCTCATGGGCGTAGTACCAGGTGCAGACCTCGGTCGTGATGGTGAAGCCCGGGGGCACCGGCAGGCCCAGGTTCGACATCTCGGCCAGGTTGGCGCCCTTGCCGCCGAGCAGGTTGCGCAGATCGGCGCTGCCCTCGGCCGCGCCGTCGCCGAAGCCATAGACCCACTTCGTGGTGACCGCCGCCTGTTGCATGCCCGGCTCCTTCGCTCAAAATTTTGGAGTCAGCCCTCGATGGCGCCGAAGTCAGCCACGCGGCCGAACGTGGCGCGGATCTCGTTCAGCAGTCTCAAACGATTGTCCCGCAGCTCGGTGGCCGCGGCATTGACCGTAACTTCGTTGAAAAACCGATCGACCGGGCCGCGCAGCGCGCCGAAGGCCGCCATCGCGTCCTCGAAGCGCTCGATGTTCAACGCCCGATCGGCGGCATCCCGCACCCGGCCGAGCTGGTCGTAAAGCTCGATCTCGGGCGCCTCGACCAGGCGGTCGCGCTCGGGCCGGCCGTCGAAGCTGCGGCCGTCGCGCTTCTCCTCGATGCGCAGGATGTTGACCGCGCGGCGATAGGCCGCCAGCAGGTCGGCGCCGGTGTCGGTGCCGAGGAACGCGGACAGCGCGTCGACCCGGGCCGCCAGCCGGATGACATCGTCCTCGCGCTGGTCGCCGATCGCGAACACCGCCTGGATCAGGTCGTGCCGCACGCCGCGCTCGCGCAGATAGACCTTCAGCCGATCGGCCAGGAAGTCCAGCAGCGCCAGGCTGAGCGCGCGATCGCTGCGGCCGTAGCCCTGGAGCGCCCGGTCGAACAGGCCGGTCAGGCCCAGGCGCAGGCGGTTCTCGGTGACCAGGCGCAGGATGCCGAGCGCGGCGCGGCGCAGGCCGAAGGGGTCGCGCGAGCCGGTCGGGCGCTCGTCGATCGCGAAGAAGCCGGCCAGCAGGTCCAGTTTGTCGGCCAGCGCCACGGCCACCGACACGGGCTGGCTGGGGCAGCGGTCGCTCGGGCCCTGCGGCGCATAATGCTCGGCGACGGCGTCGGCGATGGCCGCCGGCTCGCCCTGGGCCAGGGCATAGTAGCGCCCCATCAGGCCCTGCAGTTCGGGAAACTCGCCGACCATGCCGGTCGATAGGTCGGCCTTGGCCAGCCGGGCCGCCCGATCGGCCTGCGTCGGCTCGGCCCCGACCAGCGGCGCCAGGTGGCGCGCCAGGGCCGCGATGCGGTCGACGCGCTCGGCCATGCTGCCCAGGCGCGCATGGAAGACACGCTGGGCCAGCTGCGACGCGAAGTGGTCCAGCGGCTGCTGGCGGTCCTTGTCCCAGAAGAACTGGGCGTCGGACAGGCGGGCGCGCAGCACGCGCTCGTTGCCTGATACGATCGCCCGGCCGCCGTCCGCGGCCTCGATATTGGCGACGATCACGAAGTGCGGCGCCATGCGGCCGGCCGCGTCGCGCAGCACGAAATACTTCTGGTGCGCGCGCATGGACGCGGTCAGCACCTCTGCCGGCAGATCCATGAAGCGAGCGTCGATGCTGCCCAGCAGCGGTACCGGCCATTCGACCAGGCCGGCCACTTCGTCGGCCAGCCCGGGGTCGTCGACCAGCGTCAGGCCGCGCTCGGCCGCCAGGTGCTGGGCACGCTCCAGGATCAAGGCGCGGCGCTGGCCGGCGTCCAGCATCACCTTCGCCCGCGCCAGCTTGGCCCGGTAGTCGGCGAAGGACGTGACGGTGAACGGCTCGGGCGCCAGGAACCGATGGCCGGCGGTGCGGTCGCCGAAGGACAGGATCGACGGCCCCTCGCCGCCCGCGGCAAAGCCGGGCTGTGATCCGCCCTCGGCATTGATGCCCAGGTCCAGGCCGCCCGTGAGCACGGCGCCGCCGAACAACCCGACGAGGGACCGGATCGGGCGCACCCAGGCCAGCCGGGTGTCGCGCCAGCGCATGGACTTGGGCCAGCTCAGCGCCAGCATCGCCTCGACGACCAGGCGCGGCAGCAGCTCGGCGGCGGCCTGGCCCGGAACCTCGGTCACGGCGAACCACATCTCGCCCTTGTCGGTCATCCGCCGCTCGGCCTGGTCCAGCGACGCCAGGCCGGCCGCGCGCAGGAAGCCGTCCACGGCCGGCGCCGGGGCGCCGACGCGGGGGCCGCGGCGCTCCTCGCGGCGATCGGGGGTGCGCTCGGCAATGTCGGCCACCGCCAGCGCCAGCCGCCGCGGCGTGACATGGACCTCGGCGGTCCCGTGCGCCAATCCGGCCTGGTCCAGGCGCGCCAGCACCAAGCCGCGGAAGTCCTCGGCCGCGCGCGCCTGCATGCGGGCCGGCATGTCCTCGGACAGGATCTCGACGAAGAGCTCGGGCATCAGCGGGCCCCCGTCTCGAGCCAGGCCTCGCAGCAGCCCTTGGCCAAGGCGCGGACACGGGCGATATAGGCCGCGCGCTCGGTCACGCTGATCACGCCGCGGGCGTCCAGCAGGTTGAACAGGTGGCTGGCCTTGAGGCAGTGGTCATAGGCCGGCAACGGCAGCCTGACCGCCAGCAGCGCCTGGCACTCGGCCTCGGCGTCCTTGAAGTGCTGCAACAGCCGCTCGACGTCGGCATGCTCGAAGTTGAAGGCTGAGAACTGGCGTTCGTTGGTCAGGAACACGTCGCCATAGGTGATCCGGCCCGGCCCCTTGGCGCCGTTGAAATCCAGGTCGAAGATGCTGTCGACGCCCTGGATGTACATGGCCAGGCGCTCCAGGCCGTAGGTCATCTCGGCCGAAGCGGGGTTGCAGTCCAGGCCGCCGACTTGC
>CAZEFK010000146.1:0-18461 GCA_964511405.1 uncultured Comamonadaceae bacterium
CCGCGGCCAGCGCCTGCTGCGCCCGGGGATCCATTTGGGGCGCGATGCTCGTGGCGTCGGCGTAACCCTCGCGGCCGTCGTCGGTGAAGACCTTGATCCAGCTGTCGTTGACCCGGGCCGCCCGATAGACCCGGCCTGGCGCGATCTGGCCGATCGTCGGCGCGGTCATGTCGGCGGTGGCGCGCACCGGCGCCGGGCTCAGGGCGACATAGGGTTGCGGCGTCAGCTGCTCGGTGGCGAACTGGAAGTTGGTGCTGCGCTCGCCGATCTGGCCGTTGATCTTGCGGGCGATGACCAGATCCTGGTCATGCTGGCGCTTGATGACGGCCATGCGGGCCTCGGCGTCGGCGCGGGTGATGCGGCCGCCGGCCAGGTCGGCGCGCACCTGGTTGGCCAGGTTGCGGCGGCAGTCGACCAGCTGGTTGAACGCCAGCTGGGTCTTGTCGATCTGCTCGTTCTCGCGGGTCAGGTCGCCCAGGACGGTCTGGTAGAGCTTGGCCTGGTCCTGCTGCTGCTGGCGCAGCGCCGACCAGTAGCCGCCGGCAGCGCCCAGCACGGCGCCGCTGGCCGCGCCGATGGCGGCCGCCCGCCCGACATTCTGGCCGCCCGACAGCAGCACGCCGGCCAAGGCGCCGCCCAGCGCGCCGATGACCGCGCCCTTGGCGATGTCCTCGCCGAAATAGTTGCCGGTGGAGTCGAGCTGCACGCGGTAGCTGTGGCAGGCGTCGCTGCCGTCGTCGGCGCCGATGCGCTGCGCCTGGGTGGTGCACCCGGCCGCCAGCATCGCCAGGATCGTCAAGGCGGATACGCTGGCGCGCAACCTTTGTTGTATGAGCATTGTTCTGCTTCCCCGCAGCGATAGCCGTTGGTGGCTCCCCGAGAGTGACGTTACCCGAAAGGCCAGGCAAATGCATGTCTGCAACTTGGCTTCGCGGCGCCTGTCACAGCGCCGTCGGAAATTCGGATAATCCACAGGAAGTCGGCTTGGGACGCAACCCAAGTCTGGGCCCACCTACCCGGCTGCGCGCAGCCACGGGATCAGGACCGACAAGGTCAGCGCCGACAGGGCGGTCGAGATCACGATCGCGCTGGCCGACGCCTCCTGCTCGCACTGGTACTGGCGCGCCAGGATGAAGACGTTGGCGCCGGTGGGCAGCGCCGCCGACAGCGTGGCGATGGTCACGGCCAAGGGCGACAGGTGCAGCAGGCGGCTGGCGACCAGCCAGGTCGCGGCCGGGTGGACGGCCAGCTTGAACGTCGCGACGGCGGCCGCCTGCCGGACGTTCCCGGTCAGCCGGAAGCCGGCCAGGCTGGCGCCCAGGGCGAACAGGGCCAGCGTACTGGCGGCGCCGGACAGCATCGCGGTCACGCGGTCGATCGGCCCCGGCAGCGGCTGGCCGGTCAGCCGCCAGGCGAAGCCCGCCAGCAGCGCCAGGATGATCGGATTGCGCAGCACGGCGCCGGCGAACACGGTCGGCAGCCGCCGCCACACCCCGGCACCGCCGCGCCCGATCTCCACCAGCAGCGAGGTGGTCGGGATCAGCAGCGCCGAATGGAGCGCGATGATGCGCAGCAGGACGGCCATCCCGGCGCCGCCGAACGCCGCCTGCACCAGCGGCACGCCCAGCAGCACCGTATTGCCGTAGGTGGCGCCCATGCCGAAGATCGCCAGGCCGTCGAGGCGCAGGCGGAACAGGGCCGCGGCCGCGATCATGGCCAGCACCGCCACGGCCGCGCAGGAGCCGAAATAGGTGACGAGGATGCCGGCCTCGAAGCCCTGGCCGGCGGCGTCGACCGCCATGGTCCGGAACAGCAGGGCGGGGATGCCGATCCAGCCGACGAAATTGGCGAGGCCGCGCACGCCGCCGGCGTCCAGAACCGGCGACCGCGCCACCCCATAGCCAAGCAGCACCAGCCCGAAGACGGGCAGAACGACGGCGGCGAGCAGGCTCATGCCCCGGACATCAGCTCCTCGGCCAGGGCGCGGATCTCGTCGCCGGCGACGCCCGGGCGGTCGAGCTCGGTGACGCCGTGGCCGGTGATCAGGGCGTTGGCCAGCGCCACCCGGTTGCCGATGCGGGTCTGGGCCAGGGGCACGCCCAGGGCCGCCGCCTCGGCGCTGACCTGGTCGGCCAGCCGGCTGCGCGCCGGCACCCGGTTCAGCACCAGGATCGCCGGCCGCCGCTCGTCGCGCGCCACGTCCAGGATCGCCTGGGTCGACCACAGGTCCATCCGGCTCGGCTGCATCGGCACCACGACGCGGGAGGCGGCGCGGATCGCCGTGCGGGCGTCGGTGTCGGCATGGGGCGGGCTGTCGATCACCACCAGGTCGTGGCTGCGGGCCAGCCGCTCGACCTCGCCTGTGGCGCGCCAGCCGGTCAGCGCCACCACGTCGGGGCCGCCGTCGATGCCCTGCGCGGCCCGCTCCTCGGCCCAGCGCCTGAGGCTGCCCTGGGGATCGACATCGACCACGGCGACGCGGCGGCCGGCGCCGGCCCAGGCGACCGCCAGATGCAGCGCCAGGGTTGTCTTGCCAGCTCCGCCCTTGCGCTGCGCGATGGTGAACACGGTGGCCATGGCGATCCCCCCGCGGGTCAAGCCGACCCGCTAGATATTGTGGTCAAACTCGACGCGTCCCGCAAGCGCCTGCGGTTGACGCGCCGCTTGATGTCGGCGACCATGACTCATGCCAATTCTGCCCGTCGACCAGGCCGTAATCCGGGGAGCGGCCGACCGCCTGCGCGCGGGCGGGCTGGTGGTGTTCCCGACCGAGACGGTCTATGGCGTCGGCGCCGACGCCGGCAACGACCGGGCCGTCGCCGCGGTGTTCGACGTCAAGGGCCGGCCCAGCTTCAACCCGTTGATCGTCCATGTCGCCGACCTGGCCGCGGCCGAGCGGGTCGCGGTGTTCGACGTGCGCGCCCGCTACCTGGCCAAGCGCCTGTGGCCGGCGCCCTTGACGCTGGTGCTGCCGCGCCGCCCGGATGCGCGGATTTCCCGGCTGGCGACCGCCGGCCTCAACAGCGTGGCGGTCCGGGTGCCCGACCATCCGGTGGCGCTGCAGCTGCTGATGGCGTTCGACGGTCCGGTGGTGGCGCCCAGCGCCAACCGCTCGAACGAGCTGAGCCCGACCGCCGCCGAGCATGCCGCAGCGTCGCTGGAAGGCCGGGTCGACCTGATCCTGGACGGCGGTCCCTGCCGAATCGGCGTCGAATCGACCGTGCTCGACCTCACCGCCGAGCCGCCCGCCATTCTGCGTCCGGGCGGCATCACGCCCGAGGTCATCGAGGCTTCGATCGGGACGCTCGGCTTCGTCGGCGACCGCCGCGCCAGTCCCGGCCAGCAGCCGCTGCACTACGCGCCCAAGCTGCCGATCCGCCTGGACGGCGACCGCCCGAAGCCGATGGAGGCACTGCTGGCCTTCGGCCCGACGGCGCCGAAGGGCTTCGCCAAGTCGCTCAATCTCAGCCCGTCGGGCAACCTGCAGGAGGCGGCGGCGAACCTGTTCGCCTATCTCTATGAGCTCGACGACCCGCAATTCAGCGGCATCAATGCCATGACCGTCCCCGATCGCGGCCTGGGGCTGGCGATCAACGACCGGCTGCGCCGCGCGGCCGGACAGGGGTAGCCGTGGTTCGATCCGGCGGCTGGACGCGCCGCGAGTGCCTGGCCGGATTGGCCGCGGCGGCGGCGCCGCTGCAGCGCTTTGCCGGGCGCGATCCGGGCTCGCGCATCGGCATCGACCATGGGGTGTGGGATCGGTTCCTGCGCAAGTACCGCTCGGTCGGCGCCGACGGCATCGCTCGGGTCGCCTATGCGACGGTGGCGCCCCGCGACCGCAACGACCTGGTCGGCTACCTGTCGCAGCTGCCCGAGGTCGACCCGGCCCAACTCAACGCCGCCGAGCAGTTCGCCTACTGGGTCAATCTCTACAATGCCCAGGTCGTCGCCCTGGTGCTGCAGTACCGGCCGAAGGAATTCCGCGCCATCTCGACCGGATTGTTCGCGGCCGGGCCGATGCAGGCCAAGTCGATCGCGGTGGCGGGCGAGAAGCTCAGCTTCGACGACATCGAGAACCACATCCTGCGGCCGATCTGGCAGGACCAGCGGGTGCACTACGTGTTGTGCGCGGCGGCGGCCGGCGGTCCCGACCTGCCGCCCGAGGCGCTGACCGGCGCCACGGCCGAACGCCTGCTCGACGCCGGCGCGCGCGCCTTCGTCAACCATCCGCGCTCGGCCTGGATCCGCTCCGGCAAATGGCTCTACGCCTCGTCGCTGTACGATTGGTACCAAGCCGATTTCGGCGGCAGCCAGGCCGGGGTCATCAGCCATCTGCGCCGCTATGCAAATCCCGCACGCCAGCAGATGCTGTCGGGGTTCGACCGGATCACCGGCTATGACTATGACTGGTCGCTGAACAGCCTGTGATTTGAGCCATGGCCACTCTCGAGCATCTGCCGCTGATCGCGGCTTCGCCCGGCACCTTCCGCCGCCTCCAGGTCCACCGCTACGGCCGGCCCGGGGCCCGGCCCAAGGCCTACCTGCAGGGGGCGCTGCATGCCGGCGAGACGCCGGGCTGCTTCGTGCTCCACCATCTGCGCGCGCTGCTCGACGACGCCGAGCGGGCCGGGCGCATCATCGGCGAAGTCGTGGTCGTGCCGGTCGCCAATCCGATCGGGCTCGGGCAGGTGGTGGCGGGCGTCCATATCGGCCGCTTCGATCTCGCCGGCCGCGGCAACTTCAACCGTGACGTCCCGGACGTGTCGGATGCGCTGGCGCGGCAGGCCGAGCCCGACCTGGGGCCGGATCCGGATGCCAACGTTGCCGTGCTGCGCCGGCACTGGGCGGCGCTGCTGGCCGAGATCACGCCCACGACCGAGGTCGACAGCCTGCGCCTGGCGCTGTCCCGCCTGGCGGTCGATGCCGACCTCGTGCTCGACAACCACTCCGACAGCGACGCGCTGCCTCACCTCTATCTCTCGACCGGCTCCTGGCCCGACGCCCGGGATCTGTCGGCGGCGATGGGCAGCTACGCCACTCTGCTGGCCGAGGAGAGCGGCGGCAATCCGTTCGACGAGGCGTTCAGCGCGCCCTGGCTGAAGCTGCGCCGTCGCTTCGAGGGCCGCTTCCCGATTCCCGTGGGCTGCCTCAGCGCGACCCTGGAATGGCGCGGCCAGCACGACGTGTCCGACGCGATGGCGGCGGCCGACGCCGAAGGGCTGATGGCATTCCTGGTCCATCGCGGCGTCGTCGCCGGGACGGCGGCGCTGCCGGCGCCGCGCTGCGATGCCACCCCGCTTGACGCCGTCGACGTCCTGAAAAGCCCGGGCGCCGGCATCCTGGCCTGGGCCCGGCCGGTCGGCGCCGAGATCGCGGCGGGCGAGGTCGTGGCCGAGCTGGTCGATCCGTTGGCCGAGGACCCGCGCGCCGGCCGCACCCCGATCGTCAGCCAGACCACGGGCGTGCTGTTCGCCCGGCCGCTGCTGAAGCTGGCGCGCCCCGGCCAGAGCATCGGCAAGATCGCCGGCACGGCACCGCTCGCCACCCGCACCGGCAAGCTGAGCTCGGACTGAGGATCCCCGCCATGGAACTGGAGATGGCGGCGATGGCCGCCTCGGACCGTTACAAGCTGCTGACCGCGGTCATCGTGCCCCGGCCGATCGCCTTCGTGTCGACGCGGTCGGCGGACGGCCGGTTCAACGCCGCGCCGTTCAGCTTCTTCAACATCTTCGGCGACGATCCGCCGACTGTCGTGCTGGGCATCAACAACCGGGCCGGCGGGCGCAAGGACACCGACCTCAACATCCATGCGACCGGCGACTATGTGATCAATGTCGTGACCGCCGGGATCGTCGAGGCGATGAACCTGTGCTCGGCCGACCTGCCGCCCGAGGCCGACGAGTTCGCGCTGTCGGGCCTGACCCCGGCGCCGTCGGTCCGGGTCGCGGCGCCGCGGATCGCGGAATCGCCGGTCAACCTGGAATGCCGGCACGTCCAGACCATCGACCTCGGCCCGGGGCGGCGGATGATCGTCGGCGAGATCGTCCACATCCAGATCCGCGACGCGCTGGTCGGCGCCGGCTTCCGCATCGACCAGGCGGCGATCGATGCCGTCGGTCGCTTCGGCGGGCCGTGGTACACGCGCACCCGCGACATGTTCCAGCTGGAGCGTCCGACGGCCGAGGCCGTGCTGAAGCCTTAGGCTTTCAGCCACTCCGGCCGCTGCGCCGTGAGGCGGGCAGCACCGGCCACCAGCTCGCGGTCGGCCGCCTCCAGGCGCAGCAGCGCCAGCGCGCGGTTGCCGCGGCCGCTGCGGATCTCGCCGACCTCCTCGGCGCCGTGCAGGATCGGCGTGCCCGGCGCCGGCAGCTCGCCCTCGACCTCGACCGGCAGCAGGCGCTTCTTGACCAGCCCGCGATACTTGGTGCGGGCGGTCAGCTCCTGGCCGATATAGCAGCCCTTCTTCCAGTCGATGCCGTTCAGCTCGTCGAAGCCGTTCTCGAGCAGGATCGCCTTCTCCACGGGCAGGTCGCGGCTGCCGTCGGGCACGCCCAGGGCCAGGCGCAGCAGGTCGTAGTCGGCCAGGTCGCCGGCGGGCAGGCCGGTGGCGGCCAGGCCTTCGGCCAGGCTCGCGGCCGGCAGGATCAGGCGGACGCCCAGGCCGGGCAGGCGCGGGTCGACGACGGCCAGGCCGCCGGCGAAGGGGCGGGCGGCGCCGGCCTCCTCCGGCAGCCCCAGCGCCGCGGCGGCGCCGGAGCCCCAGGCCACCGCGACCGCCAGGTCCGGTGCCGGCGCGATCGTCACCTTGGACCGCAGCTTGTAGAGCGACAGGCGGCGCTTCAGGTCGTCCAGCCGCCCGGCCTCGGCATCGAGCAGGAGCGCGCCCGCCAGCTCGGCCAGGATGAAATCGTGGAGATATCGGCCCTGGGCGGTCAGCAGACTGCCATAGAGGGCGCGCTCCGCCGTCACCCTGGTAACGTCGTTGGAGATCAGGCCCTGTAGGAAGGTACGCTGGTCGGGGCCGTCGATCCGCAGCAGGCCGCGGGTCGGGGTCGGCGCAAGGACAGCCATGGTCGTATCGTCCGAATTGCTCTCTAGCGTCCATGTGGCCCAGCGGCCGCGGCTTGACAAGCCGTCGGCAGCCGCCCCATGACCTCGTCCGGCATGATCCGCACCCCGTTCCGGCGCCGCTTCGCCGCCGCCCTGCTGGCGCTGGGCCTGGCCGCCGCTCCCGCCTTGGCCCAGCAGCGGCCGGCCGCCCGCGCCGTGCCCGAGGGCGTCGCCGGCGCCCTGCGCGAGGCCGTCCAGCTGCTGCAGACCGTCCGCAGCTCGAACCTGGACGCCTGGTGGCGGGCCAACGCCCTGGCGCGCACGGCCCGCGTCTATGCCCGCCTGGGCGATGGCGAGGCCGCCAAGACCATGAGCGGCGACGCCCTGCAGGCGGCCGACGAGCCGTTCCGCACGCCGCCGCCGGCGGGCTTGTCGCTGGGGGCCATCTTGGCGATCCTGGCCCAGACCCACGCCGACATCGGCGATGCGGCCACGGCCCAGGCCCTCGCCCAGCGCGCGGTCGACGAGATCGGCAAGCTGGCCGACGCCGACGCCAAGGCCACCCTGTTTCCCTATCTGGGCATGGCGCTGGCTGAGATCGGCGCCCGCGACGCCGCCGCCCTGGTGTGCCTGCAGGGCCTGAAGGCGGCGCAGGCGGCCGCGCAGCCGCGCGACCGGGTGACGGCGCTCAGCCTGATCGCGGCGGTGCAATACCGGATCGGCGACCAGGCCTCGGCGAGCGACAGTCTGGACGCGGCGCTGCAGGCCCTGAAGGCCGTTTCGGACCCGATCAGCCTCTCGGTCGCCACCGCCGAGGTCGCGCGCGCCGAGGCGGCGCTCGGCCAGAAGGACCGCGCCCACAAGGCCAGCCGCGAGGCAGCGGTGGCCTATGACCGGGGCGGCACCGATCCCCTCCCGATGTTCCAGCGCGTCAGCGCGCTGACCCTGATCGCGGTCGCCCAGGTCCAGGCCGGCGACCGCACCGGCGCTCGTGCCACCATGTCGGCGGCCAGGCAAACCCTGGCGCGGGTGACCCAGCCCTATGAGCGGTTGACCGCGCTGCTGGCGATCGCCGACGCCGACATCCAGATCGAGCGGGGCGCGTCGTGACGGCGGTGAGCGCGCTGGTCGTCGCCCATGACGAAGCGGCGCGCTTGGCCGCCTGCCTGGAGAAGCTGGCCTTCGCCGACGAGATCGTGGTGGTGCTGGACCGCTGCACCGACGGTTCCGAGGCCGTGGCCCGGCGCTATACCGACCGGATCCTGGCCGGCGCCTGGCCGATCGAGGGCGAGCGCCGCAACGGCGGCATCGCCGCCTGCCGCGGCCCGTGGATCCTGGAGGTCGACGCCGACGAGCATGTCGGCCCCGAGCTCGCCGCCGAGATCCGCCAGGTGGTCGCGACCTCGGCCTTCGACTGGCATTTGATCCCGGTCGACAATTGGATCGGCGCCACGCGCGTGCGCCATGGCTGGAGCGGCAGCTTCGGCAAGGCCGCCTATGGCGGGCTGTTCCGGAAGGGCGCGAAGATCTGGGGCAACCAGCGGGTGCATCCGCGCCTGACCTGGACTGGCCGCGAGGGGCCGCGGCTCGCCGCCCGGCTCGACCATTATGTCGACCGCGATATCTCCGACGTGATCCAGCGCCTGGACCGCTACACCACCCAGCGCGCCCGCGACCTGGTCGACAGCGGCCGCATCGGCAGCCTGCCGGCCAATTGCCGGCGCCTGCTCACCCGCGCCTTCGACAGCTATGTCCGCCAGGGCGGCTGGCGCGAAGGCGGCTATGGCGTGCTGCTGGCCCTGTGCGCCGGGCTGTACCCGCTGCTCAGCCACTTGAAGGCCCGCGAGCGGCTGACCGGGGACGGGCGCTCCTAGCGCGTCGTGGCCACGATCGTCATCGCCGACGACGGCCTGGTCTTCGACGGCGGGAGCCTGGAGGCCGGGCCCCTGGGCGGCGCCGAGACCGCTGTGGTGTGCCTGGCCGAGGCGCTGGCGGCGCGCGGCCATCGGGTCACCGTCTGCAACCGCTGCGCTGGCCCGCTGGACCATAAGGGCGTGCGCTGGCGGTCGCTCGCCGATCTGCCCGACGCCGCCGACCTGTACATCGCCAACCGCGGCCACCGGCTGATCGGGCAGGTGCCCCGGGCCGGCAGTGCCGCGTTCTGGCTGCACAACCCGGCCCGCTACATCGCCAAGCCGCGCTATGTCTGGCCGCTGGTCCGGCGCCGGCCGGCGCTGATGGTGACCAGCCGCTACCATGCCGGCACCGTGCCGCGCTGGATCCCGGGCCGGCGTGTCGTGGTGCCGCTGGCGGTGGCCGATGCGATCCGCACCGCGCCGCCGGCCGTCGCCCCGCCGCCGCCGCGGGCCCTGTTCCTGTCCAACCCGCTGCGCGGCCTGGATTGGCTGCTGGCGCGCTGGCGGGGGATCCGCGCTCGGGTGCCGGCGGCCGAGCTGCAGGTGCTGGCCGGTGCGGCGGTCTATGGCGGCGCCGGCAAGCATGCGGCGGCGATCGAGGCGGTGCTGGCGCGGGCGCGCGCCGTATCAGGCGTCGCCGTGCGGCCGCCGGTGCCCAAGGACCAGGTGGCGCTGGCGCTGGCGGCGGCGCGGGTGATGCTCTATCGCGGCGACCCCGAGGAGACCTTCTGCCTGGCCGTCGCCGAGGCCCAGGCGATGGGCGTGCCGGCGGTGGTGCAGGCGATCGGCGCCCTGCCCGAGCGCGTGGTCGACGGCGCCACCGGCACCGTCGCGGCCGACGATGCCGGCTTCGAGGCGGCGGCGGTGGCGCTGCTGTCCGACGATGCCCTGTGGCGGCATCGGCACGAGGCTTGCCTGGCGCTGCAGCGCCGACGGAGCTGGGACGATGTGGCGCGCGACGTCGAGGGCCTGATGCGTCGACGCCAGGGTGGGATTTCCGCTAAGGTCGACGCTTAGGACCTGCGAGGGACGTAAAATGCGTGCACTCTGGATCGCCTGCGGGCTGGCCGTGGCCCTGGCCGCCTGCGCCCAGGAGAAGAAGGTGGCGGCCATCCCGGCGGTCTATTGCTACAAGTCGCTGGCCAAGCCCGACTGCTACGACACGCCGCAGCCCGACGACCGCGTCGGCCTGGTGGGGTATTACGGCCCGCCGCCGGGACCGCCCGCGCCCTCGGTCAAGCCACGTTAAGGCCGCCTACGCGGCCTTGACCGGATCCGCCGCCGGCTTGGCCGCGTGGTGCGGGTCCATCGCGTTGATCCCCGGCGAGGTGGTCGTGCGCGCCACGAACGGCGTCTTGACCTCGGGCCCGGCGCGCCGGGTCATGCGGTAGACCGCGAAGCTGCACAGCACCACCGCCACGCCGGCGGTATAGAGGAACAGCCCGCGCGGCCCGGTCCAGGCCATCAGCGGCGAGGCCGCGACCGGCCCGGCCATGGCGCCGACCCCGAATGCCAGCAGCAGGCCGCCCGACACCGCCACGCGCTGGCCGGGGCCGGCGAAGTCCTGGGCATGGGCCACGCACACCGGATAGAGCGTGTAGACGAAGCCGCCATAGATACCGGCCGCCAGGCACAGCTGCCACAGCGCCAACTGCCCGCCCAGCAGGATCAGAACCGCGGCCATGGCGATGGCGCCGCCGGCCACCAGCGCCAGGACGCGGCGCCGGTCGCGATGGTCCGACAGCCAGCCGATCGGCCACTGGAACAGCAGGCCGCCGATCACGGTCGACGCCATGAAGGCCGAGACGCCGGCCACGTCCAGTCCGGTCTCGCTGGCGTAGATGGGGCCGAGCGACGTGAAGGCGCCGTTCATCAGCCCGATCAGCACGGTGCCGATGATGCCCACCGGCGAGATCCGATACAGCTCCAGGATGCGCGGCCGCGCGCGCGGCAGCTGCGGCGGGGCCTGGATCTTGACCGCGCTGATCGGCACCACCGCCAGGCACGTCAGGATCGCGGTCAGGTTGAACAGCGTGAAGGCAACAGGCGGCGCCAGGTTCAGCATCAGCTGGCCGGCGAAGCTGGCCGCGAAATTGACGATCATGTAGACCGAGAACAGGGCGCCGCGATGGGCCGGATCGGCCCGCTCGTTGAGCCAGCTCTCGATCGTCACGAACAGCCCGGCCATGGCCAGGCCGGTCAGGATGCGCAGCGGCAGCCAGGCGTAGCTGGCCGGCACCACCGGGTGCACCAGCATGATCGCGGCGGCGCAGGCGGCGAAGGCCGCGAAGGCGCGGATGTGGCCGACCCGCTCGATCAGCTGCGGCCCGAACAGCGAGCCGCCGACCAGCCCGAGATAATAGCCCGACAGCACCAGGGCCGAGATCTCGATGGGCACGCCGACCGTCGACATGTGCACGGCCACCAGCGTCCCGAACAGGCCGTTGCCGGTGAGCAGCAGGCCGGCGCTGAGCAGCAGTGCCGCCAGCGGCCCCAGGGATTGGATCACAGGCACCCCACTCCTTCGGCCGGCGCCCCGGTCGTCGAAGCGGGCCGCGGCGACCATCTGAACCCGGCATTCAAGCCATGGGTCCAGTTACCATTTCGTCATCGCGCCGGCTTGCTCAAATCCGTCATCGCCGACGGCTCCCGGCGCCCCGGCGCCTAGCCCTTCTGTGCGCGCTGCGCCTTGACCGAGCGGCCGCCCGCGTACCAGTCCTCGGTCTCGACCTCCTCGAACACCACCCAGACAGCGTCGGGCGGCAGCCGGGTGACGTCGGTGATGGCGTCGGTCACGCGCCGGGCGATCTCGTCGCGCTGCTCGGTCGTGCGACCCTTGAGGATCTGGATGTTGACGAACGGCATCGGCGTCCTCCCGCATCATGGCTTGGGTCCGACTATGGCGCAGACGGACGCGGGCCGGAAGGTTGCGCCCCGACGCCAGGGCGCGATCGAACTGCATGCTGCATTGCACAATGCGTGCCTTGACGAGGCGTGGTCGGCAGATCATACCTCCCATGCGGCCATGCAGTAGTGCCGATGGCGCTCGCTGGCCGTGCTCCCCTTGGAGACACCGGTCGTGACCTGGGTTGACGCAGCGGCATCCGAGACCGCGACCGCCAAGCCGATCGGGACTGTCCTGGCCGCCGGCAGGGACAGTATCCGGGCGTTTGGCAATGTTCACTTGACCGTTTTTATCGAAGGGGGGAGCCATGAAAGGGATTGTGTTCAACTTGCTCCAAGAGGCGGTCTGCCGGGAATATGGGGATGACACGTGGGATCGCTTGCTTGATGATGCAGGTCTGGATGGCTCCTACACGTCGCTCGGTAGCTATGCCGATGAAGAAGTCGTGGCGCTGGTCAAGGCCGCGTCATCGGCGCTAAAGCAGTCGCCGTCAGACATTTTGCGCTGGTTCGGGCGCCAAGCCATGCCGTTGCTCGCCGAGCGCTATCCCGATTTTTTCAACGTGCATCAGGATGCCAAGAGCTTTATCCTCACGCTCAACAGCATTATTCACCCCGAAGTGCAAAAACTGTATCCGGGCGCGGTAACCCCGGTATTCGACTTCGGCACCGACGAGCAGGGGCGATTTCTGGTGCGGTATAAATCCGCTCGCATGTTATGTGCGCTCGCCGAAGGTTTCATGGTCGG
Source organism: uncultured Comamonadaceae bacterium (assembly GCA_964511405.1). GTDB lineage: Bacteria > Pseudomonadota > Alphaproteobacteria > Elsterales > Elsteraceae > CAZEFK01. The sequence goes on from CAZEFK010000146.1 coordinate 12,619, forward strand.
CGCCGCGGATCATTTCCACGAAACCGCCGAGATCGAGCATCCCGTCTGCATGCATGATGGCGCCGAGAAGTGTGTTTTTCATGTCCGCTTCGACAAATGAACCGAGCCTAGTCGGGCCGGCGGCTGCGGCTGACCAGGAGATTGCCCGGCTGAAGCGCCGGCTGATGCGGGAGGTTGCCGCGCGCAAAGATGCCGAAGCCATCGCCGAAAAGGGATTGCGCGATCTGTATCAGCGGCAGCAGGAAATTTCGCTGCTGGAGAGCATCGCCGTCGCCGCGAACCAAGCGGTCGAGATTGAGACGGCAATGGATCATGCGCTTGCTGCCGTGTGTCGTTTTGCCCATTGGCCGCTCGGCCATTTTCTTCTCGTCGACGAGAACAAGAAGAATACCCTTGTTTCGACGGACGTCTGGCATGACGAGAGCGGTGGACTGTATAGCGCGCTGCGCGACCTGACGGCCACAGTGCCATTTTGGGCCGATACTGGATTACCCGGACAGGCCTTCGCCACGGGCGCGCCGTGTTGGATCAATGTCGGCGCGCCCGATGAGGGGGTCGCCTATCCCCGGCTTCCCGAGATGGAGCGTGCGGGACTCCGGTCCCTGTTTGCCTTCCCGATCATGATCGGCAGCGAAGTCGTCGGCGTGCTGGAATTCTTCAGTCCGGAAGTGCAATCGCCGGATCAGGCGTTGCTGCGCCTGATGACGCAGATCGGTACGCAGCTCGGTCGCGTCGTCGAGCGCCGCCGGGCCGAGGCCCGGTTGACGCATGATGCGCTGCATGATCCGTTGACGCGTCTCGGTAATCGCAAACTGTTTCTCGATCGCCTAAATTACTTCATGCAGCGCAACGAGCGCGAGTCGGATTATCAATTTGCTGTCCTGTTCATTGATCTCGACCGCTTCAAGGCGATCAATGACGGGCTTGGTCACCAAGCCGGTGACGAGCTGATTGTCGCCACCGCCGAGCGGTTGGGGACCTGTCTGCGCAAGACCGATCTCGTCAGGGGCGGTCGTGCCGAAGCTGGCGGCGAGGACGATATCGTCGCCCGCCTCGGCGGTGACGAATTCACCATCCTGCTCGACGACATCATGAACCCCCAGGGACCGATCCGGGTCGCGGAGCGCATACTTGCCGCGCTGTCGGCCCCGTTCGAGATCGGGAACCAGCAGGTGTTCATCACGGCCAGCATCGGCATCGCGCTCAGCGCCAGCGGATACGCGGACGTCCATGACATTCTGCGCGATGCCGATATTGCCATGTATCAGGCCAAGCAACACGGGCGCGCCCGCTGGGTGATGTTTGACCAGATCATGCAGGAGAAAGCGCTGCGCCGGCTGCGCATGGAGGCGGCGCTGCGGGTGGCGGTGCAGGAACACCAGCTGACTGTCAACTACCAGCCGATCGTCACGCCCGCGGACCGGCTGATCCGGGGCTTCGAAGCCTTGGTGCGCTGGAAGCATCCGGATTTCGGCATGGTGTCGCCGGTGGAGTTCATTCCGGTCGCCGAAGAAGCCGGGCTGATCGGTGACATTGGCGCTTGGGTGCTGTTGCAAGCCTGCACATGTCTGAAGCGATGGCAAAAGCAGCCGGGCTGCGCCCGCTTGACGATGAGCGTCAATCTCTCGGCCATCCAACTCGGCGACAACAAGCTGATCGAACAAGTTGCCCACGTCCTGAAGGAAACCGAAGTTGCGCCCGGGACCTTGAAGTTGGAGTTGACCGAGAGCGCGGTCATGGCCGATCCGGAACGTTCGCTCAAGATATTCCACGAGCTGAAGGCGCTCGGTGTTCAGCTCAGCCTGGACGATTTCGGAACCGGCTATTCCTCGCTGAGCCATTTGCGTCGTCTGCCCATCGATACCTTGAAGATCGATCGTTCTTTCGTCACCAATATGGATGGCGATGAAGATAAGCGCCGAATTGTCGAAGTGGTGGTGATGTTGGCGCGAACGATGGGGCTGGATGTGGTTGCCGAAGGCGCCGAAACCACTGCCGAAGTCGGCGCCCTGCGCGAAGTGGGGAGTGATTTCGTGCAGGGATATTATTACTTCAAGCCTTTGTCTGAAGACGATGCGGCCAACGCGCTCGTAGGGCAATCGGCGCGCTGAGGGCCAACACGGCTTTCGAACGACGCGCACCGATGAGTTTCGGCCGCCGTGCCGGTTCTACAGGGAGAGACCACTCGCACCCTGGAGAGCAAGATGGGTTCCCTGACAGGCAAGACCATGGCCGTGATCGGCGGCAGCCGCGGCGTCGGACGGCGGATCGTCGAGGTCGCCGCGCGTGAGGGCGCGCGCGTGCTGGCCGCGGCGCGGCAGGACGGGCCGTTGCGGCGCCTCGCCGAGGATGTCCCCGGCGCCGAGATCCTGCCGCTGGACGCCACCGACGAGGCCGCGCCCGGCCACCTCTTCGACGTGGTCGAGCCCGACATCCTGGTCGTGACCGCCGGCGTCTTCCCGCCCGCGGCCCCGCTGCACGAGCTGAGCTGGCCGGCGTTCGCCGCCAACTGGGAGGTCGACGTCCGCATCGCCTTCAACGTCGTCAAGGCGGCGCTGACGCGGCCGCTGCCGGCCGGCACCACCGTGATCCTGGTGGCCAGCGGCGCCGCCATCGGCGGCTCGCCGATCTCGGGCGGCTATGCCGGCGCCAAGCGCACCCAGCTGTTCATTTCCAACTACGCCCAAAAGGAGTCGGATCGTCTGGGGCTGGGCCTGCGCTTTTCGGCCCTGGCGCCGCGGATCATGCCCGACACCGACCTGGGCCGGCATGCAACGGCCGGCTATGCCCGCTATCTCGGCCTCTCCGAGGCCGATTTCGTCGGCGGCATGGCGGCGGCGCCGAGTGCCGGCGATGTCGCCTCGGGCGTGCTGGAGCTGGCGGCGGACCCGGATCGCGCCAAGGGACGGGCGTTCGTGGTGTCCGGGACCGGGCTGGAGGCGGTGCCCGGATGACCGGCGCGTTCGAGCGGCTGGCCGAGCCCTTCCGGCGCGAGCTGAAGCTGCATTGCTACCGCATGCTGGGCTCGGTGCACGACGCCGAGGACCTGGTGCAGGAGACCTTCCTGCGCGCCTGGCGCGGCTTCGGCCGCTTCGACGACCGGGGGCCGGGCGCGCTGCGCGCCTGGCTGTACCGGATCGCCACCAATGCCTGCCTGGACGCCCTGGCCGGCAAGCCGGCGCGCCTGCTGCCGCCCCAGCGCGGACCGGATACGAGCGTGCCGCCGCCGGACATCCCGGCCACCGAGCTCGCCTGGCTGGAGCCCTATCCCGATGCCGAGCTCGACGGCATCGCCGACGCGGCGCCGGGGCCGGAAGCCCGCTATGCCGCCCGCGAGGCCGTGCAGCTGGCGTTCGTGGCGGTGATCCAGCAACTGCCGCCGCGCCAGCGCGCCGTCCTGCTCCTGCGCGAGGTGCTGGGCTGGTCGGCGGCGGAGTCGGCCGAGCTGCTGGGCGGCACGGTCGCATCGGTCAACAGCGCCCTGCAGCGGGCGCGCGAGACCCTGGACCGGCAGCCGCCCGTGGGCCGGCCGCCGCCGGACCTGGCGCAGCAGGCGCTGCTCGGCCGCTATGTGCGGGCCTGGGACGGCCAGGACCTGGACGGCTTGGTGGCGCTGCTGGCCGAGGACGCGGCCTGCATCATGCCGCCCTGGCAGGAATGGTACCGAGGCCGCGACCGCTTGCGCTGGTTCTTCGGCTTCGCCTGGACCCATTGCGGCCAGCTGCGCCTGATGCCCACGGCCGCCAACCGCCAGCCCGCCTTCGCCGTCTATGCCCGGACGACCGCCGACGCCCCTTGGGCCGCGCACTCGCTGCAGGTGCTGACGCTGGACCAGGAGCGCGTCGCCGGCCTTGCCATCTTCATGCCGCCCGCCGGCCCGCGGCTGTTCCCCGCCTTCGGCCTGCCGCCGGCGCTCGGGTCCGGCCTATAAGCGCGATGACGGCGACACGCTGCAGGGGTAATCAGGCGCTGCCGGCACGGGCTTCGCGGCGAGGCGGCCGGCGCGCCGGGGGGAGGCCATGATCACCATCCACCATCTGGAGAACTCGCGCTCGCAGCGCATCGTCTGGCTCCTGGAGGAGCTGGACGAGCCCTACGAGCTGAAGCGTTATCGGCGCGGGCCCGACCTGCTGGCGCAGGCCGACTACCGGGCGCTGCACCCGTTCGCCCATGCTCCGGTCGTCACCGACGGCGATCTCACGCTTGTCGAGTCCGGGGCGATCGTCGAGTGGCTGCTGGCGCGGTACGGGGCCGGCCGGCTGGTGCCGACGCCGGGCAGCGTCGAGCACGCCCGCTATCTCCAGTGGCTGCACATCGCGGAAGGGACGGCGATGGCCAACCTGACTGCCGAGTGGATCGCCGAGCGGATCTCCGGCGCCGACGACTCGCCACTCCGGCGCGTCTTCGCCGCACGGAACGACGAGATGCTGCGCTACCTCGACGCCGAGTTGTCGTCGCGGCCCTACCTCGCCGGCGCGGGGTTCACGGCTGCCGACATCATGCTCGACTACCCGCTCGTCTACGGTGAGCGGCGGGTCGGGCGCAGGCTGGAGGCATACCCGAACATCGCGGCCTTCCGCGGGCGGCTCACCAGTCGCCCGGCCTACCAGCGCGCCTTGGCGCGTGTCGGCGACGATCCGTGATGCTCACGGGCCGGCGTGAGGTGGGGCTGTCGAGCGCTCAAGACGGCGGCCGACCAGTCCGCTGCTTCGGCCGGCGCACGGCGCGGACCTTGCCGCTGCTGCCGCCGCCGCAGAAGAAGCGGTCGCCGCCATCGGACTCCAGCCCCGAGACCACGATGCCGGACGGCAGCTCGAGCTGGTCCAGCACGCGGCCGCTCTCGGGGTCGACGCGGCGCAGGTCGCTCCGCTCCTCCTCCCAGGTCGCGTGCCACAGCTCGCCGTCGACCCAGGTCACGCCGGTGACGAAGCGGCTGCACTCGATGGTGCGGAGCACCGTCCCGGTCTCGGGATCGACCTGGCGGATCTTGCGCCCGCGATAGTCGCCCACCCACAGCGTCCCCTCGGCCCAGGCCATGCCGGAATCGCCGCCGCCGCTGGGCGCCGGGATGGTCGCCAGCACCTTGCCGTTGTCGGGGTCGATCTTGTGGATGCGGTCCTCGGCGATCTGGAACAGGTGGCGGCCGTCGAAGGCGGTGCCGGCATGGGCGGCCACGGGCAGGGTGCGCTGCACCTGGCCGCTCGCCGGGTCCACGGCGCTCAAGCCGTCGCCGGCGGCGAGCCACACCTGGCGGCCGTCGAAGGTGACGCCATTGACGCGCTCGACGCCCTCGAAGGGGCCATATTCGGCCAGGATCTCGGCGGGGGATCGGGTCATGGAAACCTCCTGTCGGCTGATCCCTGGCAGCCTAGTCGCCGGTGACCGGCGCCGGGAGCAACAAGGTTGTCGTGAAACCCGGGATCGGCGGCATCAGCCAGCGCCGCGCCCGGCCGCGGCCCACGGCCTGGGCCTTGCCCGCCGCGGCCAGGGCGTCCAGCGCCCGCTGCACCGTGCGCTGGCTGGCATCCAGCGCCAGTGCCAGGGCGGAGCTCGACCAGGACTCGCCATCGGCCAGCAGGGCCAGCACGGCGGTATGCGGCTCCTCGACCGGGCGCGCCAGCACCACGATCCGGCGTCCGGGCTGCGGCGCCAGGGCAAAGCCGCGGGCCGTGGCCTGCACATCGGCCAGCGGCCCCAGCAGGCGCCGGAGCCGGCCGATCTCGACGCGCAGCCGCGCCCGGTGCGACTCGTCGGCGTGGCGGGCGCCGAACGCCCGCGCCAGCAGCGTGGCGCGCGGCACGTCGCCGGGCCAGGCCTCGCCCAGGGCGCGGGCCAGCGCGAAC
>CAZEFK010000147.1:0-18405 GCA_964511405.1 uncultured Comamonadaceae bacterium
GCCGACGCTCGCCGGTCCCGAGATCGGCGTGGCGTCCACAAAGGCCTTCACCTGCCAGCTGATGGTACTGGCGGCGCTCGAGGTCGCGGCCGGCAAGGCGCGCGGCGAGATATCCGATGCCGATGAGGCCAAGCTCGTGCACGGGCTCATTGAAATCCCGCGCCTCATGACGGCGGCGCTCGCGACCGAACCGCAGATCGAAACGCTGGCGCGCGATATCGCCAAATCGAAGGACGTGCTCTATCTCGGCCGCGGCACCAGCTATCCGCTCGCGCTCGAAGGCGCGCTGAAGCTGAAGGAGATTTCCTACATCCACGCCGAGGGCTATGCCGCCGGCGAGATGAAGCACGGTCCGATCGCGCTGATCGACGAGGAGGTGCCGGTCATCATCCTGGCGCCCAGCGGCCCGTGGTTCGAGAAGACCGCGTCCAATGTTCAGGAGGTGGCGGCGCGCCGCGGCCGGCCGATCGTGGTCACCGACCAGGCCGGCGCCAAGCTGCTGCGGCCGATCGCCCACCATCTGATCGAGCTGCCGACGGTACAGCCTTTCGTGGCGCCGTTGCTTTATACTCTTCCGGTGCAGCTGCTCGCCTATCAGGTCGCCGTACGCAAGGGCACCGATGTCGACCAGCCGCGCAATCTGGCCAAAAGCGTGGTGGTGGAATGAAGATCTCCGAGGACCGCTCCGGCGCGGCCGGCACCGTGCCGGCGACCCGCGCGATCACCCCGGTGGTGCTGTCGGGCGGGTCGGGCACGCGCCTGTGGCCGATGTCGCGCACCCATTATCCCAAGCAGCTGCTGGCGCTGGCGGGTGCCCAGAGCATGCTGGTCGACACCGTCCAGCGCACCGCCGGCGCGCCGCGCTTCGCCGCACCGCTGCTGGTGTGCAACGACGACCACCGCTTCATCGTCGCCGAGCAGCTGCGGGCGGCGGGCCTGGCGCCGCGCCAGATCGTGCTGGAGCCGACCGGGCGCAACACCGCCGCCGCGGTCGCCGTGGCGACGCTGCTGATCGCGCGCGACGACCCCGGCAGCCTGGTCCTGGTGGCGTCGTCGGACCATGTCATCCGCGACCAGGCCCAGTTCCTGGCGGCCGTCGACCGCGGCGCCGCGGCGGCCATGGCCGGGCGGCTGGTCGTGTTCGGCATCGCGCCGACCGGGCCCGAGACCGGCTATGGCTATATCCGCTATCAGGCGCGCGCCGGCGCCGACGGCGTCCATCCCGTCGAGCGCTTCGTCGAGAAGCCCGACCGCGCCACGGCCGAGCGCTACCTGGCCGAGGGCGGCCATGCCTGGAACAGCGGCATGTTCCTGTTCCGCGCCGACGTCATGCTGGCCGAGCTCGAGCGCTGGGTGCCCGAGATCGTGGCCGCCTGCCGCGCGGCCCTGGACGGCGCCGCCGCCGACCTGGATTTCCTGCGCCTGGGCCGCGCCCCGTTCGAGGCCTGCCCGTCGCAGGCCATCGACGTCGCGGTCATGGAGCGCACGCAGCTCGCCTCGGTGGTGCCGGCCGATTTCGGCTGGAGCGACATCGGCTCGTGGTCGGCGCTGTGGGACATCGGCGTCAAGGACCCGGCCGGCAACGTGATGCTGGGCGACGTCATGGCCGAGGATGTCCACAACAGCTACATCCGCTCGGAGGACCGGCTGGTCGCCGCGGTCGGGCTGGAGGACGTGGTGATCGTTGCGACCGACGACGTCGTGCTGGCGGCGCACCGCGACCGCGCCCAGGACGTCAAGCGCTTGGTCGAACGGCTGAACCGCGCCAAGCGGCCGGAGGCAACGGTGCACACCACCGTCTACCGGCCCTGGGGCTGGTACCAGTCGATCGACGCCGGCGACCGCTTCCAGGTCAAGCGCATCGTGGTCAAGCCCGGCCAGAAGCTGTCGGCCCAGATGCACCACCACCGCGCCGAGCACTGGGTCGTCGTCCACGGCACGGCCAGGGTCACCCGCGACGACGAAGAGCTGATGCTCTACGAGAACCAGTCGATCTACATCCCGATCGGCGCCCGTCACCGGCTCGAGAATCCGGGCAAGGTGCCGCTGCACCTGATCGAGGTGCAGTCCGGCAGCTACCTGGGCGAAGACGACATCGTCCGCTTCGACGACGTCTACGGGCGGGGGTGATCCGCCGCCGACGGCGATCATGGGGCTGGCATGGGGCGCGGTTCGCGGCTAAACCCCGCGCATCGTGAAGCTGCTGTTCATCACCAGCACGCGCGTCGGCGACGCAGTGCTGTCCACCGGCCTGTTGCACCATCTGCTGGCGCAGGCGGATCGGCCGTCGGTCACCGTCGCCTGCGGCCGGGCGCCGGCATCGCTGTTCGCCCATGTGCCGGGGCTCGACCGCGTCCTGGTCATGGAGCGGCGCCGACGCGGGCGGCACTGGTGGGACCTGTGGCGCAGCACGGTCGGTCAGGCCTGGGACCGCGTGGTCGACCTGCGCGGTTCGGCCTTCGCCTATGCCGTGCGCGCCGGCCGGCGCCATGTCTGGCGGGGCGGCCGGCATCTCGGGCCCGAGCACAAGGTGCGCCAGCTGGCGCGGCTGTTCGGCCTGGAGCCGCCGCCGCCCCCGGCGCTCTGGGTGTCGGCGGCCGACCGCATCAGGGCGGCGGCGGTGATCCCCGATCGGCCGGTGCTGGCGGTCGGCCCGACGGCGAACTGGATCGGCAAGCAATGGCCGCATGACCGCCTGGCCGCGGTGGTCGGACGCCTGACCGGTCCGGGCGGCGCGCTCGCCGGGGCCGCCGTCGCGGTGTTCGCGGCCCCCCACGAGCGCGCGGCGGCGCAGCCGTTCCTGGAGCGGGTGCCTGATGCGATCGACGCGATCGATCTCGGCGACCTGACCGCCGTGGGGGCGGCGATCGCGCGCTGCCGCCTGTTCATCGGCAACGACAGCGGCCTCATGCACCTGGCCGCGGCCACCGGCGTGCCGACCTTGGGGCTGTTCGGCCCCAGCGACGACCGCATCTACGGGCCGTGGGGGGCGCGGACGGCGGCGGTGCGCACGCCGATCGTGTACCCCGAGCATTTCCACATCCTGGAGCGCGACCCCGGCCAGCTCACCCACCTGATGGACGGGCTGACGGTCGACGCCGCGACGGATGCCGCCGTCGCGCTCCTGGCTCAGGCGCCGTCGCGCAGCAGCGAGCCCAGATAGCCGCCGTGATGGCGGTGGGCGTAGGCCTGCCGGTCGAAGCCGACCTTGTGCATCTGCAGGCAGATCAGCACATCGCCGATCACCGTCATGACCGTGGTCGAGGTGGTCGGCGCCATCCCGAACGGGCAGACCTCGGCCGGCAGGCCGGTCAGCAGCACCGGGTCGGCCAGCTTGGCCAGCGGCGACTGCGGCTGGCCGGTGATGCCGATCAGCGGGAGATCCGGGATGATCCGGCGGGCCAGCGGGATCAGCTCCAGGATCTCGCGGGTCTGGCCCGAGTTCGATAGCGCCAGCAGCACATCGTGGCGCTGCAGCAGGCCCAAATCGCCATGGGCGGCCTCCAGCGGATGCAGGAACACCGCGGGCGTGCCGGTCGAGCAGAAGGTGGTGGCGAGCTTGCGCCCGACCTCGCCGGCCTTGCCGACGCCGGCGATCACCAGCTTGCCGCCCCGTTCCGCGCAGTGCGCATGGATCAGGTCGGTGGCGCGGTCATAGGGGTTGTCGGCCGGGATCCGGGCGATGGCCTCGGCCTCGCGGCGGACGATGTCGGCGGCGAGCGCCCGGGCCGCGGCAGCGGACAAGGGTGTTAGGCGGTCGGTTGCGGCGGTCATGATCGCGCCGTTCTGCCCGGAAGGCTCGGCGCGCGCAACCGCTTTGGCTATGCTGCGGCGCTCGCGCGCGACAGGAGGAACCGCCGATGTTCAAGGGTTTCGGACCAGCGGCCTTCAGCTTCCTGGCGGAGCTGCGGGACAACAACGACCCGGCCTGGTTCAAGCCGCGCAAGGCGGTCTACGAGGCCGAGGTGCTGGGTCCATTGAAGGATCTGGTGGCGGCACTGACCCAAGCCATCGCCGAGGCCGGCCTGCCGCTGCGCGGCGACCCCAAGGGCGCGGTTTTCCGCATCCACCGCGACGTCCGCTTCGCCAAGGACAAGCGGCCTTACAAGACCCATGCCGGCGCCGTGCTGACCCGGTCGGGCGCCAAGTGGGATCCCGGTCTGCTCTACGTCCATGTCGAGCCCGGCGCCTGCATGCTGGCGGCCGGCTTCTGGCATCCCGAGCCCGACCTGCTGGCCGGGTTTCGCCGGGCGATGCTGCGCGAGGCCGACGCATTCCTGGCCCTCGCCCAACGGCTGGCCGACGCCGGCCTGCCGCTCCGCTCCGACGAGCGGCTGGCCCGCCTGCCGCGTGGGTTCGAGGCGGCCAAGGGCGCGCCGATCGCCGAGTACCTGACCTGGCGCAATCTCACCACGCGGCTGCCGCTGGCCGACGCCGAGATGGCCACGCCTGATGTGGTCGAGCGCGGCGTCGGCTTCCTGCGGGCGGTCCTGCCGCTGCTGGCGTTCGGCTGGCAGGTCGCCGACCAGACGGCGCCGACCACGGCGCCGCCGCCGGCGGCGCGGGTCCGGCCGCTGCATCCGCCCGATTTCTGACCCTATGCGAAGGGCGCGGCCAGGAACGCCGGCAAGGCTTCGGCCCGGTGCGACAGGGCGGCCAGGCGCGGATGGCCGTCGGGGTCGACGGCGTCGGGGGTCAGCTCCCGCGTGAAGCGCCAAGCGACCGCCGCCGTGATGTCGGGCTGCAGCGGGCGCGGGCCGAACAGCCAGTCGCTCGTCCCGATTTCGGCTTCCAACAGGGCGTAGGCGGCCTGGAGCTGGCTGCGGAGCCGGTCGAGCCAAGGCTGATGCCGCTTGTCCTCCGGCCGCTGGGTGCGCTCGTAGACGATCTGCACGGTCTTCTCGCACGCGGTCAGCGCCAGGCCGACGATGCGCAGCGCCTGCGGCCGGTCGGCGGCGGGCGGGGTCAGGCGCCGCTCCGGCGGCGCCAGCGCCTCGACGAAGTCCAGGATCAGCGTCGAATCCATCAGCGCCACGCCGTCGTCGGTGATCAGCGTCGGCGCCTTCACCACCGGGTTGATCGCCGCGAACGCGTCATAGTGGCGGAACACCGACACCGGCTCGTGCCGGTAGGGCAGCGCCATCGCCGTCATGGACACGGCGACGCGCCGGACATAGGGCGAATCCAGCATTCCGATCAGTCTCATGGGGGGCCTTCCCGTCGGTCCGAAACGGTCCCCATTGTCGCCGGCAGCGGTCGGCTTGTAAGCCGCCGGACCGGCCAATATCGTGCCGATCATGCCAAGCCGTGCCGCCCCGCTGGTCGTGATCCTGGCCTATGACGGCCTGTGCCCGTTCGAATTCGGCTGCGCGGTCGAAGTCTTCGCCTTGTCGCGGCCCGAGCTCGCCGGGCGCTGGTACCGCTGTGCCGTCGCGGCCGCGGAGCCGGGGCCGCTGCGCGGCATCGCCGGCCTGCAGGTCCAGGCCGACGGCGGGCTGGAGCTGCTGGCCGAGGCCGATACGGTGGTGATCCCGGGCTGGCGCGAGCCCGCGCCGCGGGCGCCGGCGCCGCTGCTGGACGCCCTGCGCCAGGCCCACGGCCGCGGCGCCCGGCTGGTGTCGATCTGCGCCGGCGCCTTCGTGCTGGGCTTGACCGGCCTGTTGGCCGGGCGCAGCGCCACCACCCACTGGCGCCATGTCGACCGCCTGGCCCAGGCGTTCCCCGACATCGCCGTCCGGCGCGACGTGCTCTATGTCGACGAGGGCTCGCTGCTGACCTCGGCCGGCAGCGCCGCGGGCCTCGACTTGTGCCTCCATCTGGTGCGGCGCGACTTCGGCGCCGGCGCCGCTAATTCGGTGGCGCGCCGCCTGGTGATCGCGGCGCAGCGCGAGGGCGGCCAGGCGCAGCTGGTGGCGCGGCCGGTGCCGCGGCGGCCGGGCACTCGCCTGATGCCGCTCCTCGACCGGATCCGCAGCCGGCTGGCCGAGCCCTGGCCGGTCGAGCGGATGGCGGCCGAGGCGGGCCTCAGCCTGCGCGGCGTGCATCGCCACATCCGGGACGCGACCGGCCTGCCGCCCGCCGGCTGGGTGCAGGCCGAGCGGCTGGCCGTGGCCCGCGAACTGCTGGAGGAGACGACGCTGCCGGTGGAGGCGGTCGCCCGCCAGGCCGGGTTCGGCGCTGCGGCGGCGCTGCGGCAGCAGCTGCGGCGGGCGACCGGGCTGTCGCCCGCGGCCTACCGGGCCCGCTTCGACCGCCGTCAGCCGCCGGTGTAGCCGCGGTTCCAGGTCGGCGACACCAGGATCTCGTTCAGGCACATGTGCGGCGGCTGCTCGGCCACGAACCGGATCACGCGGCCGAGGTCGTCGGCCTGCAGCATGCGGGCGCGCACCTCGGGCGGCGGCGGCTCCGGCCGCTTGTCCAGGATCGGCGTCGCGACCTCGCCGGGCTCGATGGTGGTGGCGCGGATGCCGTGGATGCATTCCTCGCGGTTGAGCGAATGGGTGAGGGCCACGGCGGCATGCTTGGCGGCGGTGTAGGCCGAGCCCGAGATCCGCGACTCGTAGCGCCCGGCCCAGGACGTGATGTTGATGATCAGGCCGCCGCCCCGCGCGCGCATGGCAGGCAGCACCGCCAGGATGCAGTTGACGGTGCCGTGCAGGTTGACGTCGACGACCTCGCGATAGGCGGCCGGGGTCAGCTCCGGCCAGCTGCGCTTGGGGATGTTCGAGCCGGCGCTGTTGACCAGGATGTCGACCGGTCCGATCGCCGCCGCCGCTGCACGCATCACGGCCTGGTCGTCGACCACGTCCAGGGGCACGGCGCGGGCGTCGCCGCCCTCGCCGCGGATCGCCGCGGCCACGGCCTCCACCAGCTCGGCCCGCCGGCCGGACAGCACCACGCGCGCGCCGGCCCGCGCCAAATGCTCGGCCCCGGCCTGCCCGATGCCGCTGCCGGCGCCGGTGATCCAGGCTACCTTTCCGCTCAAGCTCGACATGCCTGCGTCCTCCCTCAAGATATGTGCCGACGATACACGGACGGCGGGGGCAGCCGGCCCGGATATTGGGTCATGCTTGGCTGACCGTGCGTGCGTGCTTATCTCTGCGGGTCGGAGGCGCCCATGAGCGATGAAGCCGTCTTGTCGGTGCGGGTCCCGCGGGCCGTGCGGAGCCGCCTGAAGGCCATTGCGGCCGACCGCGGAGAGAGCCTTCAGACTCTGCTCGGCGGTCTGGTTCAGAGATTCTTGACCGAAGCCGGGCAGCGGCCGCCCGAGCTGTCGGATGTGCAGCACCGCCTGCGCGGCATCGAGGGGGCGCTGCGCGCCGAAGGGGTCCGAGCGCTTTGGGTGTTCGGCTCGGTCGCTCGAGGCGACGCCGGCCCGGCGAGCGACGTCGATCTGGCGGTCGAGTTCGACCCGGGGCGGGGGGAATCCCTGTTCGCACTGGTCCATCTGAAGGCCGAAATCGAACAGGCGCTGGGCCGGGCCGTGGACATCGGCGAGCGGTCGGCGATGCGGCCCCGGATTGCCGCGGCCGCGGATCGTGAAATGGTCCGCGTCTTCTAGATGCCGAGGACCAGCGAGGAGCGTCTTCTCGACATCCTGGACGCGGCCCGCGACCTTCGGGACTTCGTCGCGGACCTGGAGGCCAAGGCATTCGAAGCCTTGCCGCACGCCGACCGCCTGGGATATCGGGCAATTAAGAACGCACTGGCGGAACTCGGCGAGGCCGTCAAGGCGCTTCCTGCTGAGATCCGGCAGAGACATCCGACGGTTGATTGGCGCGGCTTTGCCGGTTTGCGCGACCTTGTCGCGCATCAATATTTCGCAATCGACGTCGGCCGGCTCCATCCGATCGTTCGGGATGAGATCCCTGGCCTGATCGAGGCCGCCGAACAGGAGCTCCAGCAGCTTCGGGCGCGACCGGGCCCACCCACGGCTTGACGGACGCCTGCGGACTCTGAAAGCGTTCGGGCCGGTCGGGCCCGTAGTTCAGTGGTCAGAACGCGCCGCTCATAACGGTGTTGTCGGGGGTTCAAATCCCTCCGGGCCCACCATCGACCCGCCGGATTCGCGCCGGCGACCCGGCGCTGCGGGTCGCCCGGGCGGCGAGATCGGCCCTGCACACTTGGTCGCGGGACGGGACCATTGATCGGCGGCGGCGGCGCGCCGATCATTACGGCATCGGGCCGGTGCCCCTTTGCCGCCGGCCGCCGGAACCGAGCCCATGCCCAGATTCGCGATCGCGGCAGCAGCACGCAGCAGGCCAGCCGCCTCCCGACGTCGGGCTGGCGCCCGGCCGTGGGCGACTGCGGTGCTGGCCGCCGGCCTCGCCGCCGCCCCGGCTGCGCATGCGGCCGGTGCCCACAGCGCGGTGGCCGAGTTGGCGGCCGTCGACAAGCGCCTGATCGCCGGTCTGCCCGCCGAGGGGGTGCTGCGCTTCGCCCTGACGCTGGATCGCATCGTCGAGGCCGTGAACGGACCGTCGGGACCGGGCGAGCGGCTGCATCTGGTGGTCGATCGGCCGGGTCGCGGCCCGCTGGCGATCATCGGCTCCGGGCCGGACAGCGGCCGCCTGGTACGGGTCGCGCTCAACCCGGTCATTGCCGCGGCCGAATCGGCGGCCCAGGCCGACTGGATCGTCGGCGGCATCGTCAACCAGACCTTGGCGCGCCTGCCCGGCTATGCCGACGACGCCAGTTGGCAGCAGGCCCAGGCGGCGCGGACCCTGCTGCTGGCCAAGGACGATTTCGACGGGGCGCTGACGCAGGCCGGGCGCAGCGGCGACGACGCGGCAGCCGCGGCGGCCGATGTCGCGCGGGCCATGGGCCCGGCGGAGTTCCAGGCCCTGGGGTTCGGTCCGCTGATGCGCAAGGCGGCCGATATCGGCCTGACCCTGTTCGCGCGCGACCGCCTGCGGGGCTGGAACTACGATCTGGGCGACCGCGGGGGCTATCGCGTCTCGCTGGCGGGCGGGGTCGTGATGATCCGCGACTCCGACGGCAAGCTGGACAACAGCAACAAGGACGGCTCGCTGGCCGGGCCTGCCGTGTTCCCGGCGTCCGACGACCTGCCGCATGCCGACGCGCTGAAGTTCTTCAGGGGCGGCAAGCCCATGCGGGCCACGCTGCCGACCCGCCGGCCGGCGACCCCGGCCTCCGACCGGCCCGCTTAGGCGGCGCTCCCGGGTGCAACCAAGGCTTGCGCCGGCGCCGCCGGGCGCGGACACTCGGGTCCGGGGGGACGATGGACCGCGCTGACCGTGACGACCTGCTGCCGGCGGACATCGCCGGCCTGACGGCCGAGAATGCGGCCTTGCGCGCCCAGGCCGAGTCGCTGGAGCGGCGGCTGGCGCAGATCGAGATGGCCTATTATGTCCTGGAGGACCAGGGCCGCTCGGTCGTCGAGCTGACCGAGGAGATGGCCGAGCTGAAGAAGCTGGCCGAAGCGGCCAACCGTGCGAAGTCGCTGTCGCTGAGCCGCATCACCCATGACCTGCGGACGCCGTTGACCGCCATCCTGGGCTTCTCTGCCCTGCTGACGGACGGGACCGTCGCGCCCGACGCCGACACCGGCCGGGACTATGCCCGGCTGATCCATCAAAGCGGCCGCTACATCCTGGCCCTGGTCGACCAGATCATGGAGTTCAGCCGGATCGAGGCGGGCAAGCTGACGCTCGACCGCCGGCCGACGGCGCTGGACGACGTGGTGCGGGACGTCGCCCGGATGCTGGGACCGACCGCGGACCCGGCGGGGGTTGCGATCGACGTCGCCGTCGAGCCCGGCCTGCCGCCGCTGCCCCTCGACCGGGTGGCGATCGAACGGGTGCTGGCCAATCTGGGGTCCAACGCGATCCGCTTCACCGCGTCGGGCGGCACCGTGCGGCTGCGCGCCGGCCGGCGCGACACCGCCATTGCCGTCGAGGTCGCGGATACCGGCGTCGGCATCGCCGCCGAAGACCTCGAGCGCATCCTGCTGCCGTTCGAGCAGGCCAGCCAGTCCGGCGCCCATCCGGGCCTGGGGCTGGGCCTGGCCATCGCCAAGTCCCTGGTCGAGGCCCATGACGGGACCCTCGCCATCACTAGCGCGCCCGGCCAGGGCACCACCGTCGCCGTGCTGCTGCCCGCCGGCTAGACAAGATGGATGACGTGCCGCGGTCGGCACGGAAGGCCGCCATCCCTGCATCTCGAGTCGAATTTTAAGCAAATCAAGATGTTCTGAGATGGTCTGCGCGCTTCGGTTGTGCTTGGACCGCGTGGATTGTGGTATCTAATTACCAAATCTTTGCCTCGTTAATAAGTATTAACTACGTTGACAACCATCACGGCCTCGACCTAAACAAACCTCAAGGACGGTAAAGGCCGTCCGTTGCCGCGATCGGACTCGCCAACCGGGAAAATACCCGGGGTAGGGGTGGATGATGTATTTCTCCGTTATCGTAGAGCGTATTTTGCGCCCTTCGCCCGCCTGGCGCCCGCCATCGGTGGGTGGGTGGCAGCGCTGGCGCTGCCGGGCCATCGGCATTCGACCAATATAACCGGGCTGACTGCCGCCGCCCTGCCGTAAATCGGCAAGACGCCGCGCCCGATCCTTGCGCGCCTGTGCAAGGAAACGCCGGCTTTTTCTGTCCGTGATCCGAGGCCCGCCACAACGGCGGACTGCGAGGCGCCATGACCACGATCACCGTAAGCGGGTCGTACAACAACAACGCGTTGCTGGCGCAGCTGGCGGCCAATTCCACGAACAGCGGCGGCCCGTCGAACGCGGGGGCCGAGTCGAACGATCCCAATTCGCCCTATTTCGGCACCGACGCGGTCATCCTGTCGATCGGCAACGGCCAGGCGACGCCGCCGGACGCCGCGGCCGCCTACCGCGCGCTCGGCACGACGCTGAGCCTGAGCAACGGCGCCGCCGCGGTCGCCGACGCCGGCAGCGCCGCCGACATCTTCCTGCTGACCGGCGGCAGCTTCAGCGTCGGCCTGTCCGGGACCGGCAATGACAGCGTCGCGGCATCGAGCGACGCCGACACGGTGACCGCGTCGGGCAGCGGCGCCGACAGCATCACGGCGTCGGGCGGCGACCACCAGATCGCGCTGACCGGCAGCGGCAACGCATCCGTCAGCCTGACCGGCGCCAGCGCGACGGTGGCCGACAGCGGCACCGGCAGCAACGCGATCGGCCTCGATTCGGGCAGCTATGCCGTGACCCTGGCGGGGGCGGGTGCCGACAGCGTCACCGCCGGCTCCGACAGCGACACCATCGTGGCCGCCGGCCCCGGCAGCGCCCAGATCACCACGACCTCGGGCGACCATGTCGTGAGCCTCGCCGGCAGCGGCGCCAGCAGCCTGCAGCTGTCGGACAGCAACGCCACGGTGACCGGCACCGGCAGCGGCTTGACGGCGCTTGATCTGAACGGCGGCTACTACGACGTCAGCCTGGCCGGCAGCGGCGCCACCACCGTGACGTCGAGCGCCTGGAGCGACAGCATCGTCGCGAGCTCCGGCACCAATACCATCCAGACCCAGGGCGGCGACCACGCCGTCACCCTCACGGGCGCGGCTGCCACCACGCTCGATCTCACCAACGGCAGCGCCGCAATCGTCGACACCGGCAGCGGCGCCAACAGGATTGCGCTCGATTCAGGCGGCTACACGGCGACCTTGGCGGGATCGGGCAGCGACACGGTCACCGCCAGCAACGACGGCGACACGATCCTGGCGGCCGGCAGCGGCAGCAACCAGATCGCGGCCAATGGCGGCTGGCATGTGGTGACGCTGGACGGCACCAGCAGCAATGCTCTGTCGCTGAGCGGCGTCGGCGCCCGGGTCGTCGACCAGGGTGCCGGCGCCAACAGCATCGCCATCGATTCGAGCGGCACCGACGTCACGCTCGGCGGCGCCGGCGCCGACAGCCTGACCGAAACCAATGCCTCGGGCACGGTCGTCGACTCCGGGTCGGGCAGCGACAGCCTGGCCTTCGCCCATGGCGACTACAGCGCCACCCTGGCCGGCTCGGGCCATGTCGCGGTCACCGCAGGCGCCGACAGCGACACCATCGTCGCCGGCGGCACCGGCACCAATAGCATCGCCACGACCTCGGGCGACCATGCCGTGACGCTGACGGGCAGCGCCGCCAACACGGTCACGCTGTCGGGCAGCACGGCGACCCTGACCGACCAGGGCAGCGGCAGCAACAGCATCACCGTCGACGGCCAGAGCACTGCGACCCTGACCCTGGCCGGCGCGGGCCAGGACAGCGTGTCGATCGGCGACGGCGCCACCACCCTCACGGCCAGCGGCAGCGGCAGCGCGGCGATCGCCGTCACCGGCGGCAGCGAGGCGCTGACCTTGTCCGGATCGGGCGCCAGCACCGTCACCCTGACCGGAGCAGGCGCGACCCTGGCCGACAGCAGCACCGCCAATGACAGCATCCTGATCGACGGCGGCACCGACAATGTTGCGCTGACGGGCTCGGGCGCCGACAGCGTCACTGCCGGCAGCGACGTCGACACGATCGTCGCAAGCGGCACCGGCCGCGCCGCCATCAGCCTCGGATCGGGCGACCACGTCGTGACGCTGGCCGGCAGCGCCGCCGATACCGTGACCGTCACGGGCGGCAATGTCAGCCTGGCCGACCAGGGCAGCGGCGCCAACAGCATCGCGATCGGCGGCAACAGCAGCGCCACCCTGAGCTTGGCCGGCAGCGGCCAGGACGCGGTGTCGGTGGACGGCGGCGCCAGCACGATCACGGCCAGCGGCACCGGCGCCGATACCATCGCGGCCAGCAACGGCGACCACACGATTGCGCTCATCGGCACCACCGCCGCCACGGTCGGCCTGACCGGCAGCACCGGCCACGTCGCCGACAGCGGCACCGCGGCCGACCAGCTCACGCTCAATGGCGGCACCTACGATGTCCGCCTGACCGGATCGGGCGCCGACGCGGTCAGCATCGCCGGCTCGACCGCGACGGTGACCGACAGCGCCGGCGGCAAGGCGGTGACGGTATCAGGCGGCGATGCGGCCTTGAACCTGTCGGGCACCGCCGGCGATAGCATCGTCGCCGGCGCGGCCAACCTGGTGCTGGGCGACAGCGGCAACGGCTACGACGCGGTCACGGTCAGCGGCGGCACGCTGTCGGCGAGCCTGGGGGGATCCGGCAACGACAGCCTGACCCTGGCCAACGAATCCGACGTGGTCGCGATCGCCGGCAGCGGCAGCGACAGCGTGACCGCCGCTTCGGGCGCGCACCAGATCGCCCTGTCGGGCAGTGGCGCCGCCAGCATCAGCCTGTCCGGCAGCACCGGCAGCATCACCGACACAGGCACCGGCGCCGACCGGCTGTCGCTGGCCGACGGCACCTATGCCGTGACCCTCTCGGGCGCCGGCGACCAATTGACCATCGGCGGCGGTGGCACCGATGCGGTGGCGCTGCAGGCCGGCAGCAATGCGGTGTCGGTCGGCGGCAGCGCCGCCGCGACCGTGACAGGCTCGGGCGGCGCCAACGCGATCACGGTGGCGGGCAGCGGCGACGCCGTCGATCTGACGGGTGGCGCCGATACGGTGACGGCGTCGGGCACCGGCGCGGCGGTGTCGGTGACCGCTGGCAGCCATGTCGTCGACTTGGCCGGCAGCGGCAACCAGGTGACGATATCAGGCGGCAGCGCCCAGATCGCGATCGGCGGCAGCGGCGCCGAGACTGTCGACCTGGCCGGCGGCGCCGCCACCGTCACCGGCGCCAGCACCGGCGGCACCACCTACCGGATCGAGGCAGGGACCGGCACGGTCGAGATCGACGGCTTCTCGGCTGCCGACAAGCTGGATGTCGGCGGCCCGGCCGCGATCGCGGCGGCGGTGGCGAGCCAAGTGACCTCCGGCACCACCACCACGGTCACGATCAACGGCGAGACCCTGACCCTCACCGGCCGGTCGGCGCCGCTGACCGCCGCCGATTTCGCCAATGCCACCCCCGACCAAGTCTACCTGGCCCAAAACCCGGCTGCCGCGGCCCAGGTGGCCGCCGGCACCTACAAGACCGGCTTCGACCAGTGGCTGCACGAGGGCGCCAAGGCCGGCCTGACCTACAACGGCTATACGCTGCAGGGCGCCGAGACGGCCTATCTGGCGCAGTATACCAGCGCCGCGACGGCCGTGGCCGACGGCCAGTACGCGACGGCGCTGGACGACTTCCTGGCCGTGGGCCAGGTCGGCACCCGCCGCTTCGCCGGCACCACCAACGCCGACGCCGCCTACCAGACGCCCGAGGCGCTGTACCTCGCCCAGAACCCGGCCGCAGCAGCCGAGGTCGCATCCGGCACCTACAAGAGCGGCTTCGATCAGTGGCTGCATGAGGGCGCAGCCCAGGGCCTGACCTACAACGGCTATACCCTGGGCCAGGCGGAATCCGCCTATCTCGCCGCCAACCCCAATGCCGCGGCGGCCGTCGCCGCCGGCCAGTTCGACCGCGCGCTCGACGATTTCCTGGCGGTCGGCCAGACCCTGGGCCGGTCCTTCGCCGGGCTCTTTGCTGGCGTCACGCCGTTCCAGACCCCGGACCAGCTGTACCTGGCCCAGAATCCCACGGCTGCCGCGGCGGTCGCGTCAGGGGCCTATCTGAGCGGCTTCGACCAGTGGCTGCATCAGGGCGCCGCCCAGGGGCTGACCTACAACGGCAGGACGCTGCAGGCGGCGCAGGCGGCATACCTGGCCGCCTATCCGACCGCGTCGGCGGCGGTCGCCGCCGGCCAGTTCGACGGCGCGCTCAGCGACTTCCTGGGCGTCGGCAAGGCCTGGGACCGCAGCTTCGCGGGGACCAATGCCGGCGCGACGCCGTTCCAGACCGCCGACGAGCAGTACCTGGCCCAGAATGCCGCTGCATCGGCCGCGGTCGCCTCAGGCACCTACAAGAGCGGCTTCGACCAGTGGCTCCATGAGGGCGCCGCGGCCGGCCTGACCTACAACGGCTACACGCAGCAGGCCGCCGAGGCGGCCTATGTCGCGGCCAACCCGACGGCGCTGGCCTCCGGAACGTGGGACAGCGCGACCGAGCAGTACCTGGCCGTGGGCCAGGCGCAGGACCTGAGCTTCGCCGGCACCAATCCCGCGGCGACGCCGGTGCAGACCGCCGAGCAGCTCTATCTGGCCCAGCATCCCGACGTCGCGGCCGGCGTCACCGACGGCACCTGGAAAAGCGGTTTTGATCAATGGCTGCATGTCGGGGCCGGCCAGGGCCTGATCTATGACGGCTACACCGAGCAGGCCGCCGAGACGGCCTATCTGGCCGCCCATCCCGACGTCGCGGCCCAGGTCGCGGCCGGCCAGTGGGACAGCGCCCTGCACCAGTTCGCGGCGGTCGGCGCGGCCCAGGGCCTGCGCTTCGCCGGCAGCACCGCCGCCGAGGCCCCGGTGCGGACGGCCGACCAGATCTACCTGGCCCAGAACCCCGACGCCGCCGCCCAGGTCGCATCAGGCGTCTGGAAGAGCGGGTTCGACCAGTGGCTGCATGTCGGCGCCGCGCAAGGCCAGACCTATAATGGCTTCACCGCGCAGAGCGCAGCCGCCGCCTACCTGGCGGCCAATCCGGCTGCCGCCGCGGCCGTGCAGGCCGGGCAGTGGGATACCGCCCTCAGCCAGTATGCGGCGGTCGGCGCCGCCCAGGGCCTGGGTTTCGCCGGCACCAATGAAGCGGCGACCCCGGTCCAGACCGCCGACCAGGTCTATCTGGCGCAGAACGCCGCCGCGGCGCCCGAGGTCGCCAAGGGGAGCTACAAGAGCGGCTTCGATCAGTGGCTGCACGAAGGCGCCGCCGCGGGCCTGACCTATAACGGCTACACGCTGCAGGCCGCGCAGTCGGCCTATCTGGCCGCCAACCCCGGCGCTGCCGCGGCGGTAACGGCCGAGGGCTGGGACAGCGCCTTGCACCAGTTCACGGCCGAGGGTGCCGCCCAGGGCCTGAGCTTCGCCGGCGCCAACGCGGGCACGACGCCGATCCAGACCGCCGACCAGCTCTATCTGGCGCAGAACCCGGCAGCGGCGGCCGCGGTGGCGGCCGGCACCTACGCCAACGGCTTCGACCAGTGGCTGAACCAGGGCGTGGCGCAGGGGCTGACCTATAACGGCTTCACCAAGCAGAGCGCCGAAGCCGCCTACCTGGCGGCCAATCCCGACGCCGCCGCCCAGGTCGCATCGGGCAGCTGGGACAGCGCGACCGACGCCTTCCTCTATGCCGGCGCCGCGTCGGGCCGCGTCTTCGCCGGCGCCAAGGCGCCGGCCGGCTCGGTGCACACCGCCGACCAGGATTACCTGGCGCAGAACGCTGGTGCCGCCGCCGAGGTCGCCCAGGGCACCTACAAGAGCGGCTTCGACCAGTGGCTGCACGAAGGCGCGGCCGCGGGCCTCACCTACAATGGCTACAGCCTGCAGGCCGCGGAGGCCGCGTACCTGGCGCAATATCCCGGCGCCGGCGCGGCGATCGCCCAAGGCGGCTACGACACGGCGCTGGACGATTTCCTGGCGGTGGGCAAGGCCGACGGCCGCTCCTTCGCCGGCGTCAGCGCCACGGCGCTGCCCGTCCAGACCCCCGACCAGCTGTACTTGGCGCAGAACGCCGGGGCTGCCGCCGAGGTCGCCTCAGGCACCTACAAGAGCGGCTTCGACCAGTGGCTGCATGCGGGGGCGGCGGCCGGGCTGACCTATAACGGCTTCACGCAGCAGCAGGCGGAATCCGCCTATCTGGCGGCCAACCCGTCGGCGGCCTCGGGCGCCTTCGCCAGCATCACGGCGCAATATCTGGCCCAGGGTGCCGCCCAGGGCCTGGGCTTTGCCGGCACCAACAGCGTCGTGAGCCCGGTGCAGACGGCGGAGCAGGCCTATCTGGGCCGCAACGCCGCCGCCGCGGCCGAGGTGGCGAACGGCACCTACAAGAGCGGCTTCGACCAGTGGCTGCATGAGGGGGCCAAGGCCGGGCTGACCTATAACGGCTTCACTCTGGCCCAGGCCGAGACCGCCTACCTGGCCGCCAATCCTGCCGCCGCCGCGGCGGTGGCCGCCGGCGAGTACGGCCGCGCGCTGGACGATTTCCTGTCGGTCGGCGCCGGGCAGGGCCGCGCCTTCGCCGGCACCAGCGCGACGACCGCATCGGTGCAGACGCCGGACCAGCTGTACCTGGCGCAGAACGCCGGAGCCGCGGCCGCGGTCGCATCAGGGACCTACAAGAGCGGTTTCGACCAGTGGCTGCACGAGGGCGCCGATCAGGGCCTGGTTTACAACGGCTACACCGAGCAGACGGCCACGCCCGCCTACCTGGCCGCCAATCCGTCGGTGGCAGCGGGCGCCTGGGATTCGGCGCTGCACGAATACACGGCCGAGGGCGCCGGCCTGGGCCGCGGCTTTGCCGGCACCAACCCGGCCGCCGCACCGGTTCAAACCGCCGACCAGCTCTATCTGGCGCAGCATCCGGCCGCCGCCGCGGCGGTTGCCGCCGGGACGTACAAGAGCGGCCTGGACCAGTGGCTGCAGGCGGGCGCCGCCCAGGGGCTGAGCTATAACGGCCTGACCCTGGCCCAGGCCTCGGCCGCCTACCTGGCCGCCAACCCGGCGGCAGCCGCCAAGGTGTCGGCCGCCCAGCAGCTGGCCGGCCTGACCGCGGACCAGCTGACCGACCTGGCCTATCTGCAGCAGAACCCGGCGGCCGCCGCCGAGGTCGCGGCGGGCACCTACAAGAGCGGCCTGGACCAGTGGCTGCATGAAGGCGGCGCGGCCGGGCAGAGCTATGGCGGCCAGACCCTGGCGGGCGCGCTGACCGGCTATCTGACGGCCACCCCGTCGGCGGCGGCCACGGCAGCCCTCGCCGACTACCTGGCCGCGGGCGCCGCGGCGGGCCGCGCCTTCGCCGGCATCGCGACGCCGCCGGCCGGCAATGCCGTCGACCTGGCCTATCTGGCCCAGAACCCAGGCGCAGCGGCCGAGGTGCTGTCCGGCAAGTACGCCAACGGCCTGCAGAACTGGCTGGCCGAGGGCGCGGCGGCGGGGCTGGCCTATAACGGCCAGACCCTGGCCCAGGCCGAGAGCGCGGCCAACGTCGCCAGCACCGATCCCGGCGCGGCGGTCAACCAATACGCCCTGCAGCAGTTCATCAATGCCGGGCAGTTCCAGGGCCGGACCTGGAGCGGCTGGGGCCAGGGCCAGTTCCCGGCCTGGCTGGCCGACGTCGCCTACCTGCAGGCGCATCCCGACGCCGCTGCTGCGGTCAATGCCGGGCAGTACACGACCGGCCTGGAGCAGTGGACCGCCCAGGGTGCCGCCAAGGGCTACACCTACAACGGCCAGAGCGCGCCGAGCGCGATCCCGTCGTCGTGGGACTCGTCGCTGCAGTCGACCTACGCCGCGCATTCGTGGCGCGAATACGCCAAC
>CAZEFK010000148.1:0-18293 GCA_964511405.1 uncultured Comamonadaceae bacterium
CAAGCAGATCATCCGCGCCGGCCTGGAAGACCACTTCTGCGGCAAGCTGCTCGGCGTGCCCATGGGCTGCGATGTCTGCTACACCAACCACGCCGAAGCCGACCAGGACGACATGGACGCGCTGCTCGCCTTGCTGACCGCCGCCGGCGTGAACTTCGTGATGGGGGTGCCCGGCGCCGACGACATCATGCTCGGCTACCAGAGCACATCGTTTCACGACGCCCTGGCCATGCGCGAGCTGCTGGGGCGGCGGCCGGCGCCGGAGTTCGAGGCTTGGCTGGCGGCGCAGGGCCTGGCCGACCGTAGCGGCCGGGTCAGGCCTCCCGCGCTGCCGGCGGCCTTCGCCAAGCTGCTGCCGGCCGCGTGATGGCGACCGATCCGTCGCCGCCTGACGCCGATCCCTGGGCCTTCCTGCAGAGCCTGACCACGGCGCGCATCGGCCTGCCCCGCAGTGGGGCGTCGCTGGCCACGCGGCCGCTGCTCGAGTTCCGGCTGGCGCATGCGCAGGCCCGCGACGCCGTGCACGATGGGCTCGACGTCGAGGGCCTGGCGGCGGTGATCCGGCCGCTGTCCGAGACGGTCGTGGTCGACAGCGCCGCGAGCGACCGCCGGACCTATCTGATGCGTCCGGACCTTGGGCGCCGGCTTGGCGATGCCGCCTGTCCCGCGCTCGGCCGCCATGCCGGCGACTACGACCTCGCCATCGTGCTCGCCGACGGCCTGTCAGCGCGGGCGGTTGCTGCGCATGCACAGCCGGTGCTGGCGGCGCTGCTGCCGAGGCTGGCCGGCTGGCGGCTCGCGCCTGTGACGATCGTTCGCCAGGGGCGTGTCGCGGCCGGCGATGCCGTTGCGCTGGCGCTTGGCGCGCGTGCCGTCGTCGTGCTGATCGGCGAGCGTCCGGGCCTGTCGGCGCCCGACAGCCTGGGCGCGTACCTCACCTGGGGGCCGCAGCCCGGGACCACCGACGCCGAACGCAATTGCCTGTCCAACATCCGCGCGGGAGGCCTGGACCATGAGGTGGCGGCGGCGGCGATCGCGCGGTTGCTGGCCGCCATGCGCCAGCTCGGCCGGTCCGGTGTCACCCTCAAAGATGACTCGGCCAATATCGAGGCGTTGCCATGATCTTCGAGTTCGAGGGCCGGCCGGTCCATTGGACGGTGATGGGGGTCGGGCGGCCGCTGGTCTTGCTGCATGGCACCCCGTTCTCGTCGGCCGTTTGGCGCCGCATTGCGCCCCTGCTGGCGCTGACCCGGCGCGTCTTTCAATTCGACCTGCTGGGCTACGGCCAGTCCGATCGGGGGCCTGGTGACGTTTCCCTGGGCATCCAGAACCGCCTGTTCGCAGCGCTGCTGCGGATGTGGCAGCTCGATCGGCCCGATGTCGTGGCGCACGACTTCGGCGGCGCCACCGCCTTGCGCGCCCACTTGCTGGACGGCTGCGAGTATCGGTCCCTGGTTCTCATCGATGTGGTGGCGGTGGCGCCGTGGGGATCGCCGTTCGTCCAGCATGTCCGCCACCATGAAGCCGCGTTCGCCGGCCTGCCGGCCTATATCCACGCGGCGGTGCTGGATGCCTACCTTGGCAACGCCGCCCATCGGCCGCTGCCGGCCGACGCGCTGGCGGTCTATCGCGAACCCTGGGAGGGGCCGGTCGGCCAGGCTGCCTTCTATCGCCAGATCGCCCAAATGGACCAGCGCTTCAGTGACGAGGTCGAGGACCGCTACCAGGCGGTCCGGTGCCCGGTGCAGATCCTGTGGGGCGAAGAGGATCGGTGGATCCCGATCGCCCAGGGACAAGCGCTGGCTGGCCGCATCGCGGGCAGCCGGTTCCATGCCGTACCCGCCGCCGGGCACTTGGTGCAGGACGATGCGCCGGAGGCGATCGTGGCTGTCGCGGCCGAGTTTCACGGCACCCTGGCGGGGTGAAACTCGGCCCGGATGGGTCAAAATGATTATTGTCGTTTTGTTTGACTATCCGGTTGCTCGCCATGGGTAAGCAGCCATTCGAGAAGGCTGTGTGCCTCGGGGCGAAGCGCGCGCTGCGCCGGCCATAGCGCGTAATACGCGCTGGGGGCGGGGATCGACAGGGTCGTCACCCGGACCAAGCTGCCCTCGCGGATCAGCGGCGCGATCAGCCGGTCCCAGCCCAGCACCACGCCCTGGCCGTCGAGGGCAGCCTGGACGGCGATGATGGGGCTGTTCACCCGCCGAAAGTCCGGCATGGCCCCGCGCCAGCGGTTCAGCCGCAGCCATTCGCTCCACGGGATCCAGCTCTGGCGGATGCCGCTGAAGTCGATCAGCGGCAAGCCGACGAGCGTCGCCAGGTCCGGTACCGGCCCGACCCGGGCCAGCAGCTCGGGGCTGCACACGGGATAGACCACGTCGCCGAACAGCCGCACGCCGTCCTCGTCAGCCTCCGGGCCGTCGCAATAGCGGATCGCCAGGTCGACGGTCGACAACCGGCTCTCCGCCGGGTCGTCCGAGACGATCTGGTTGAGCGTCAGCTCGGGATGGCGGCGCCAGAAGGCGCCGAGCCGCGGCATCAGCCAGAAATAGGTTATGGCATGCGTGGTGGCGAGGGTCACCGACCCCGCCCCGGCCCGACCGCGCAGCCGCGCGAGCGTGTCGCTGATGCTGCCGAAGGCCGACCCGAGGACGCCCTGCAGCTCGGTCCCTTCGGGCGTGAGCCGAACGCCGCGCTGCAGGCGTTGGAACAGGCGCACGCCCAGGTCCTCTTCGAGGGCTTTGATCTGGCGGCTGACGGCGCCGGGGGTCACGCCCAGCTCATGGGCGGCCAGTCGGAAGTTGGCGCGGCGAGCGGCCGCCTCGAACGCCACCAAAGCGCCAAGCGACGAGGCGTTCAGTCCGCGGCGGGGCATGGGGCCTTGCGTTGAGGCCAGATCACCTCAGCGATGACTCGAATGCGCGTTGAATTCCGCTTGTCCGGCATCGGATCATCGGGACAGAGGACGGAGGGTTTTTCAATGCCGTTGGATCAAGTCAAGGCCGCAGGTTCCGACATCCGGACGCTGATCGCCCGCCGACGCCCGGGCTTCAGCCTGGATGCGCCGTTCTATACCGACCCTGCGATCTTCGCGCTCGACATGGACGCGATCTTCGCCCGGCATTGGATCTTCGTCGGCGTCGAGGCGGACGTGCCGGAGGCCGGCGACTACGTCACCGTCGATGTCGGCCGCTACTCGGTGATCGTGGTCCGCGACGATGATGGCGGCGTGCGTGCCTTCCACAATGTCTGCCGTCATCGCGGCGCGCGGCTCCTGACCGAAGACAAGGGTGTGGTCGGCAACCTGGTCTGCCCCTACCACCACTGGACCTACGGGCTGACGGGTGCGCTGCTGCATGCCGAAACCACGGGACCCGGCTTCGATCCCAGCTGCTACGGCCTGAAGCCGGTAGCCCTGCGGAGCCTGTCGGGCCTGCTGTTTATCTGCCTTGCCGACCAGCCGCCGGCCGACTTCGACGAGATGCAGCGGCTGGTCGAGCCCTATCTGACGGCCCATAACCTGCGCGACTGCAAGGTCGCGGCGACCATCGACCTGGTCGAGCCGGGCAACTGGAAGCTGACCATGGAAAACAACCGGGAATGCTACCATTGCGGTGGGCATCCCGAGCTGTTGTGCTCGCTGTTCCACTTTTTCGGCTATTCGGCCGAGGATGTCGGCCCGGCCGAGCGGCCTCAGTTCGAGCGCTACGAGCGCACGCTCCAGGAGTTCGTCGACATCTGGGAAAGCCAGGGTCTGCCCTGGCGCGCCGTCGAGCTGTTGGACGGCCGCCCGACCGCCTTTCGCACCGAGCGGCTGCCTTTCGACGGCGCCGGCGAGTCCTTTACGATGGACGCCAAGGCGGCGTCGGCCAAGCCGATCGGCGCCTTCCCGTCGGCGCGCGCCGGCGGCCTGCATCTACATACCCAGCCCAACGGCTGGTTCCATTTCCTGGCCGACCATGCGGTGACCTTCACGGTCCTGCCGCTCGATGCCGACCGCACCCTGGTGCGCACGCGCTGGCTGGTCCACAAGGACGCGGTGGAGGGCGTCGATTACGACCTCGACAACCTGACCCGGGTCTGGCGCGCCACCAACGAGCAGGATGCCGCCTTCGTCGCCCGCGCCCAGGCCGGCGCCCGCAACCCCGCCTACGAGCCCGGCCCCTACACCCCGATCGAGTATCAGTGCGACAAGTTCTGCAACTGGTACATCGAGCGTCTGCAAGCCTATCTGGGGTGAACGGACCAACGGGCTGACACCGGCGTCCTCTGCCAATATCGCGTCGCCCGCGGTCAAACCCGGCGCCGTCCGATCGCCTCTACTGCCCCGGCAAGGGCATGGAGGGTTCGATGGCGGACGGGACCATGGCGATTGTCGGCACTGGCGTCATCGGTGCCGGCTGGACCGCGCGGGCGCTGGCGCAAGGGTATGATGTCGTCGCGTGGGACCCGGCGCCGGGGGCTGAGAGCCGGTTGCGTGGGGCGGTGGATCGGGCGTGGCCGGCCCTGGAGCGGATTGGCTTGGCCGCGGGCGCCTCGCGCGCGCGCCTGCGGTTTGTCGAGCGCCTGGCCGACTGTGTCGCCGGTGCCGCCTTCATCCAGGAAAGCGCTCCCGAGCGCGAAGAGCTGAAGGTCGGATTGCTGGCCCAGATCGATGGCGCGGCGCGGCCCGAGGCGGTGATCGCGACATCGACGTCAGGCCTGCTGCCGTCGCGGCTGCAGGCCGCTTGCCGCCATCCGGAGCGGCTGGTGGTCGGCCATCCCTTCAACCCGGTCTATCTGCTGCCGCTGGTCGAGGTGGTCGGCGGTCGCCAGACGACACCGGCCGCGGTCGAGCGTGCCATGGCGTTCTATGCCGGCCTCGGCATGCGCCCGCTCCAGGTCCGCAGCGAGGTCGAGGGCTTCATCGCCGATCGGCTGATGGAGGCATTGTGGCGCGAGGCGCTTTGGCTGGTGAATGACGGCCACGCTACGACCGAGGAGATCGACGCGGCGGTGGTCTATGGCTGCGGCCTGCGCTGGTCGCTGATGGGCACCTTTCTGACCTTCCACCTTGCCGGCGGCGAGGCCGGCATGCGCCACATGCTCCACCAGTTCGGCCCGGCGCTGAAGCTGCCCTGGACCAAGCTGGTCGCCCCGGAGCTGACCGAGGACCTGATCGACCGGGTCGTGGCCGGCTGCGAGCACCAGGCGGCCGGCCGCTCGATCGCGGCGCTCGAGGGGCGGCGCGACCGCTTCCTGGTTGACCTGCTGGGCCTGGTGCGCCGCTATTGGCCCGAGGCCGAGGGGCTGGAGGGGCGGATCTGATCCGATGACGCTGCCGCTGCTCGACTGCCAAGTCCTGTCCGAGTGGGTCGACTACAACGGCCACATGAACGATGCCTACTATGGCGTCGCCTTCAGCCGGGCGACCGACAGCCTGATGGACCGGATCGGGCTCGACGCTGCCGAGCGGGCGCGCTCGCGCCATACCATCTACACGCTGGCCGCCATGACCCGCTTCCTGCGCGAGGCCAAGCTGGGTGAGGCGCTGTCGATCACGGCCCAGCTGCTGGACCACGACGCGAAGAAGATGGTGGTGTTCCTGGAGATGCGGCGCGGCAGCGACGTTCTGGCGACATCCGAGCAACTGCTGCTCTGCGTCGACCAGGGCGGGCCGGAGCCGCGATCGGCACCGTTCCCGCCTTTGACGGCCCAAGCCGTGGCGGCGCTGGCCGCGGCGCACGCCGATCTGCCGCGCCCGGAGGGCGCGGGGCAGGGGATCAGCCTGCGGCGCTGATCCCGACGGCGCCTTCGGCCGCACCGGACCGGCTGTCCGGTGCCGGGACGGACAGCCGCTCGCGGCGGTCTTGCCGGGGCGCCAAGCCGAAATGCGCCCGGTAGGAGCGCGATAGGCAGGACGCCGACGAGAAGCCGGACGCCATGGCGATCTCGACCACGCTCAGGTCGGTCTGACGCAGCAGCTCGCGAGCCCGCTTCAGTCGCAGGGCCAGGTAGTAGCTGGACGGCGTGGTCGACAGATGCTGCCGGAACAGCCGTTCGAGCTGGCGCATCGAGACGTCGCCCGCCGCCGCCAGGTCCTCGTTGGCGATCGGCCGCTCGATGTTGCGCTCCATCAGGTCGACGATCTTCAGCAGTTTGGCGTTGGCGACGCCGAGCCGGCTGGCCAGCGCCATGCGCTGATGATCGCGCCGATCCCGGATGCGGTGATGGATGAACTGTTCCGAGACCGCGACGGCCAGGGCCGCGCCATGTTTGCGGCCGATCATATCCAGCATCATGTCGATCGCGGCGGTGCCGCCGGCGCAGGTGAAGCAGCGGCCATCGGTTTCGAACAGCTCGTCCGAGACGTCGATATGCGGGTATTCCTCGCGGAACGCCGACACGGCCTCCCAATGCATGGTTACCCGCGCCTCGTCCAGCAACCCCGCGGCAGCCAGGATGTGCGGGCCGGTGTCGAGGGCGCCCAGCCGCGTGCCGCCGCGGGCCAGCCGCCGCAGCGATGCCAGCAGCGCCTTGTCCTCATAGCGTCGGGGCTCGAATCCGGCGCACAGAATCAGGGTCGGGATGGCGCGGACATCGCTCACCGCCGCCTCGACCGGGATCGCGATGCCGTTGGACGCCGGCACCGGCGCGCCGTCCAGGGAATAGGCGTGCCACGAGAACAGCGGGCGTGCCGCGAGTCGGTTGGCCACCCGCAGGGGCTCGACGGCTGACGAGAACGCCATCATCGAGAACTGCGGAACTAACAGGAATCCGACGGGTTCGGCCCCCGTGCCCGGATCGGTGTGGACCATGTCGGGCTCCTCCTGTCGGCGATGTTACCTCATTACAGATGGTCGCGCGCAATCCGCTCCTGCCAGTCGCGCTGCCAGAACGGCGCGCCGTCCAGGAGCACCCGCATGGCGCCGTCCAACTGGAAGTCGGTCGCGTCGCCGCGCAGCGCCGTCCGGGTCTCGATGCGGGCGTGCCAACCCGGTCCGGAGATCTCGTAGGACTGGTCGATGACCGCGGTTGCCGACAGCGGATCGTCGGCCTGGACGGTCAAGTGCCGCGTCAGCGCGTGGTCGAGGACCGTGCCGGTCTCGTCCAGCCGCACCACCCCTTCACCGAACAGTCCACCCTGGCCCTCGGTCACGTACGTCGCGACGCCGGTCATGAAATCCAGCTCGGCGTGGCGCGCCAGTCGGGATTCGGCCAGCCGGGTGGCGGGTGCCTGCGGTCCGGGCACGGGCGCGGCGAACTGGATCTCCGCGTCGGCCGGTTGATCCGGGCGGATGGGCAGCAGAAGCCGGCAGGCTTCGGCGTGGATCGTCAGGGTCGCGGCCTCGGGTGCCGGCCACACGGTCGGCCAATAGCCCGTGGACAGGGCCAAGCGCACGCGATGCCCCCGGCGGAAGCGGTGACCGCAGGCATTCAAGGTCAGGCTGATCCGGGCGGGCTGTCCCGGGATCAGGGGCTTGGGCGTTGCCGGGCCGTCGCGATGAGCGAGGTTGAGCACGCCATAGCTGACGCGCCGCGACGTGCCGTCCGGCGCCACGTCGCACAGGCGCACGCCGAGCTGCGCCAGCGGCCGGTCGGACACGACCGTCAGCTCGGCCACGGGCGATCCCAGAACGGTTTGATCTTCCTCCAGCGGCGCCGTGTCGAAGGTCAGGCTATGGCCGTCGTCCAACCGCTGGTCGCCCGGGCGGTCCCCCGCGATGCCCACGCCCATCCATTCGCCGCAGGCGAGGCCCGTCCACAGCGGCGATCGGACCTGCAGCCGCGCGGTCTGCGGCTGGTTGCGCAGCCCCGCCGGGGTCAGATGGAGCGCCTGGGCGGTGGTCTCCGGATCGGGCCAGCGCAGGGCCCCGATCCAGCGACCGGGCGTAGCCTTGACCGTGGTCGCCGGCGGCGCCGAGTCTTCGATGTAGGCGCGCAGCATCGGCTGGTCCATCACCCCGGTCTCGATGCCCTTGAGCCAGTGGTCCCACCAGCGCGTGGCCTCGCCCAGGAAGTCGATGGCGGGCCCCGGCACGCCGTCCTGGGGATAAAGGTGGCCCCAGGGGCCGATCAGCCCCAGGCGCGGCACGGTCAGGTGCTGGAGCAGCCGCGGGATCGCGTTGGTGTAGGAATCGGCCCAGCCGCCGACCGCGAACACCGGGACCTGGATGGCGCTCCAGTCCTCGCAGACCGAGCCGTGCCGCCAATAGGCGTCGCGACGCTGATGGCCGAGCCAGAGCGCCGGCCAGAACGGCATGCGGTCGAGGCGCTCGCGCCAGCGCTCCCGCCAGCCCGGGCCGACGACCGCGGGATCGGGCGGGCGGCCCTGGAAGGCCAGCATGATGGCGCCCCACCACAGATTGTCGTTCAGCAGACAGCCGCCCATGTAGTGGATGTCGTCGCCGAAGCGGTCGTCGGTCGAGCAGACGGTGATGATGGCCTTCAGGGCCGGCGGTCGGCGCGCGGCCACCTGGAGCGCGTTGAAGCCGCCCCAGCTCTTGCCGATCATGCCGACGGCGCCGCTGCACCAGGGCTGGGCGGCGATCCAGGCGATCACCTCCAGGGCGTCGTCCTGCTCCTGGGCCAGGTATTCGTCGTCCAGGAACCCGTCGGAGTCGCCGGAGCCGCGCAGGTCGACCCGGATCGCGGCATAGCCCTGGGCGGCGAAGGCGCCGTGCATCGGTTCGTCGCGGGTACGGGTGCCGTCGCGTCGCCGATAGGGGATGTATTCCAGGATCGCCGGGACCGGCCCAGCGTCGGCCGGCCGCCACAGGCGAGCGGCGAGGCGCGTGCCGTCGGCCAGCGGGATCCACAGGGTTTCGACGACATCGACGGTCATGCCGGCCTCCGGCGGGCCAGCAGCTCGTCCAGCCAGTCGGTGCGCATCTCGGGCACCGAGCTGACCAGGCGCTCGGTGTAGGGGTGCCAGGGCGGCCGGAAGATCGCGGCGGTCGGCCCCTCGGCGACCACCGCGCCTTGCAGCATGATCAGGACCCGGTGCGCGATGCGGCGCACCGTGCCGAGATCATGGGTGATGAACAGGTAGGCGAGCCCCAGCTCGTCCTGCAGCCGGCGCAGCAGGAGCAGGATCTCCTCGGCGACCAGCGGATCGAGCGCCGAGGTCACCTCGTCGCAGATCACGAGGTCGGGCTCGGCGGCCAAGGCGCGGGCGATGCACACGCGCTGCTTCTGGCCGCCCGACAGCTGCGGCGGCCGGCGGTCGGCGACCGAGGCGGGCAGGCCGACCAGGGCCAGCAGCTCGGCGACCCGCCGGTCGCGCTCGGCGCGGGGCCGTGCGAAGTAGAACTCGATCGGCCGGCCGATGATGTCGGCGATCCGGTGCCGCGGGTTCAGCGCCACGTCGGGCAACTGATGAACCAGCTGGATGCGCCGGAGGTCGTCCCGGCTGCGGGCTCGGTAGCTGGCGGCCAGCGCCTTGCCGTCCAGCCGGACCTGGCCACTGGCCGGGGGTAGCAGCCCGGCAATCGCGCGGGCTAGCGTGCTCTTGCCGGATCCCGATTCGCCGACCACCGCCAGGGTCTCGCCGCGGGCGAGCCTGGTCGAGATGGCGTTGACCGCGACCACTCGGCCGTACGCCGCCGTGACCCCATCCAAGTCGAGCAGCGCTGTGCCCGGCGTGCTGCCGGCGGCTTCGGCGCCCCGACGCTCGGCGACCAGGGCCCGGGCATAGTCGGTTTCGGGGGCGCTCAGGATCCGGGCGGTCGGCCCGGTCTCGACCATCCGCCCCTTGCGCAGGACCAGAATGCGGTCGGCGAGCTGGGCGACCACCGCCAGGTCGTGGGTGATGTAGAGGGCGGCCTTGTGCCGGTCGCGGATCACGCGCTTGACCAGCGCCAGCACTTCGATCTGGGTCGTGACGTCGAGCGCGGTGGTCGGCTCGTCGAGCACCAGGATGTCCGGGTCCGACATCATCGCCATCGCGATCATGGCGCGCTGGAGCTGGCCGCCGGAGACCTGGTGCGGATAGCGCAGGCCGAAGCGCTCGGGCTGCGGCAGTTCGAAGGCCGCGAACAGCTCCACGGCGCGTCGTCGCGCCTCCGGCCCGGCTTGGCCGTTCAGCACCGCGCCTTCGCACACCTGCTCCATCAGGGTCATCGCCGGGTTGAAGGCGGCGGCGGCACTCTGCGCGATGTAGGCGACGCGCTGGCCGCGGATGCGGCGCCGGCCGATGCTGTCGAGCGTCCTGAGGTCGACCCCGTCGAGCAGGATGCGGCCGCCGGTGATCGCGCAGCCGGGCCGCGCATAGGCCAGGGCCGCCAGCCCGATGGTCGACTTGCCGGCACCCGATTCCCCGATCAGACCCAGGACTTCGCCGCGCTCGAGGGTCAGGTCCACGCCGTCGACCAGCACCGAGCCATCCCGCGTTTCGACGCGCAGGTCCTCGATGGCCAGCAGGGAACCGGCGGTCGTCAGGCGGGCCTCGGGATCCAGCGCCACCATGGGCTACAGCTCCGCCTGGGCGCCGCCGGGGCGGGCGTGGATCGACAGCAGCCAGTCGACGACCAGGTTCACGCCGACCGTCAGCAGGGCGATGGCGCCGGCCGGAAACAGGGCCGCGTAGCCGCCGAAATTGATGGCCTGCGCGTTCTCGCGGACCATGCTGCCCCAGTCGGCCTGCGGCGGCTGGATGCCCAGCCCGAGGAAGCTGAGCGACGCGATGAACAGGAAGGTGAAGCAGAAGCGCAAGCCGAACTCCGCGACCAGCGGTGGCGCCGCGTTGGGCAGGATCTCGCGGGCCAGGATCCAGCCCAGGCTCTCGCCGCGCAGCCGCGCGACGTCGACGAAGTCGAGCACCGCGATGCCCATGGCGACCGCGCGGGCGACGCGGAACACCCGGGTCGCTTCGAGGAGCGCGATGGTGCCGATCAGCACCGGGACCGAAGTGCCGAGCACCGACAGCACCATCAGCGCGAAGATCAGGATCGGCACCGCCAGCAGGACGTCGACCACGCGCGACAGGACGACATCGGCGGTGCCGCCGACCACGGCGGCCAGGAACCCGGCCGTGATGCCGATGGCGAAGGACAAGAGCGTCGTGACCAGGGCGATGCTGACCGTGGTGCGCGCGCCGTAGATCAGCCGCGAGAGCATGTCGCGGCCGAGATTGTCGGTGCCCAGAAGGGCCTGGGCGCTGGGCGGGTCCCACACCTGGCCGATCAGCTCGGCCTCGCCGGCGGGCGCCAGCCATTGCGCGAAGGGCAGGGTCAGCAGCACCGCCGCGACGATCGCGAGACCGATGAGCGCGCTCGGTGGCGCCTTGTGGCCGAACAGGGTCATCGCCGGTGCAGCAGGCGCGGGTTCGCGATCATCGCCAGCACGTCGGCCGCCGTGTTGAGCGAGACGAACGCGACGGCGAAGACCAGTCCGCAGGCCTGCACCGTCGGCAGGTCGCGCTTGGATACGGCATCGACCATCAGTTGGCCGATGCCGGGATAGACGAACACGACCTCGATGACGACCACGCCGACCACCAGATAGGCGAGGTTGAGCGCCACCACCGCGATGATCGGCGCGGCGGCGTTGGGCAGGGCGTGGCGCAGCACCACGCGGCGGCGGCTCAGGCCCTTCAGGAACGCCATCTCGATATAGGGGCTCGACAGCACCGCCAGGATCGAGGCGCGGGTCATGCGCATCATGTGGGCGACGGTGACCAGCACCAGGGCCAGGGCCGGCAGCGTGGTCGCCTGGACGCGGCCGGCAAAGCCTATCCCGGGATAGACCGTTGCCAGGCTCGGCAGCCAGTCCAGCTGGACAGCCAGGATCACCACCAGCAGATAGCCGACGAAGAACTCGGGCAGCGAGATCGCGACCAGGGACAGGGTGTTGGCCAGCCGGTCGAGGAGGCCGCCCTCGCGGATGGCCGCGACGATGCCGAGGCCGACCGACAAGGGAACCGCGACGACTGCCGCATAGCCGGCCAGGAACAGGGTGTTGGCCAGGCGCGGCATCAGCTCCGCGGCGATCGGCCGGCCGCTGGCCAGCGAGCGGCCGAGGTCGCCGCTGACCGCGCCCAGCAGCCAGTCGGCGAACCGCAGTACCGCCGGCCGGTCGAGGCCCAGCGATTGGCGCAGCGCCGCCAGGGTCTCGGGTGTCGCCTGCTGACCGAGCAGCGCGCTGGCGACGTCGCCGGGCAGCAGCTCGGTGCCGAGAAACAGCAGCACCGAGACCGCGAGCAGCGAGATCAGACCCAGCGCGAGCCGGTTGGCAACGAAGCGCAGCACCGGGGCCTAGCTCTCCAGCCAGACCTTCTCGCCCAGGCGCTGGCCCATGAAGTCGAACAGCGGATGCGGGCCCATGCCCTTGACCTTGGTGGCCCCGGCTTCCAGGAAATCGATGAACATCGGGATGATGGCGCCGCCATCCTCGCTGATCATCTTCTGCATCTCGCCGTACATCTGCTTGCGCTTGGCGGTGTCCAGCTCGACCCGGGCGGCGACCAGCAGCTTGTCGAAGTCGTCGCGCTTCCAGGACGTATCGTTCCACTTGGCGTCCGACTTGTAGGCGATCGACAGCATCTGGTCGGCGGTCGACCGGCCGCCCCAATAGGAGGCGCAGAACGGCGCCTTCATCCAGACATTGTCCCAATAGCCGTCATTGGGCTCGCGCTTGGCCTCCAGCGCGATGCCGGCCTTGGTCGCGGCGGCCTGGAACAGCACTGCAGCGTCGGTGGCGCCGGTGAAGGCGGCCTCGGACACCTGGAGCGCCACCTTGAGCTCGGACATCCCGGCCTTGTTCAGGTGGAACTTGGCCTTGTCCGGGTCGTAGGCGTGCTGGGCCAAGTCGGCGTTGTAGAACGGGTTGGTCTTGGGGATCGGATGGTCGTTGCCGACCACGCCGTAGCCGCTGAGCACGGTGTCGATGATCTTCTGGCGGTCGATGGCGTATTTCAGCGCCAGGCGCACGTCCTGCTTGGTGAACGGATCCATGGTGCAGTTCATCAGGAACACGCCGTGCTGGCCGGCCGACGACCGCACCACCTGGATCTTCGGGTTGCGCTTCAACAGGTTGAAGGTGCGCGCGTCGAGCCGGTTGATCACGTCGACCTGACCCGACACCAGCGCGTTGGTGCGGGCGGCGGTGTCGTTGATGACCAGGGTCTCGATCGCGTCGACATGGGCGCGGCCCGGCTTCCAGTAATGCTGGTTGCGCTTGGTCACGGCGCGCACGCCAGGCTCCATCATCTCGAACATGTAGCCGCCGGTGCCGACGGGCTTGGCCCAGTCGGTGAAGCCGTTCGGCACCACCATCAGGTGATAGTCCGACAGGATGTAAGGCAGGTCGGCATTGCCGTTGGACAGCGTGATCTGGATCTGGTTGGGGCCCAGCTTCTTGATGTCGCTGACGTCGGACAGCACCGCCTTGGCCGCCGACTTGGTGTCGCCGCGATGCAGGTTCAGCGAATAGATGACATCGTCGGCGTCGAGCGTCTTGCCGTTGTGGAAGGTGACGCCGGGGCGGATGTCGAACACCCACTCGGTCGCGCCGGGCTTCGCCTCCCAATGCGACAGCAGCTCCGGGGTGGCCTGGTTCTGGTCGTCGATCTCGACCAGGCCGTTGAACACTTGGTAGCCCAGCGACACCGGCACCCAGTCGGTGAAGGTGATCGGGTTCAGGCTGTCCGACGTGGCGCCCCCCGACATGCCGACCTTTAGGGTGCCGCCGGATTTCGGGGTGGCCGCCTGGGCGCGCGCCGCGGCCGGCAGCAGCGCCGCCAGGCCGGCCGCGCCGGCGCCCCTGATCAGCGTCCGCCGGTCGAGGCCGGCCGATGGGAACCGAAACTGCCCGTCCTGCTCGTTCATGATGCCTCTCCTCTGACCAGCGCAGTCTTGAAGGGTAGGTCAGCGGGCGGCGCGGGACATGACACCAGGCGACATCAATCGCGGCGTAGGGCGACATCGCGTCGCGGGCCGGCCTTGCGCCGCCGCGGCGGCTTGCGGCTGATCGCCCAGTCCCGGGACCGCGCGAGCATCGCCAGCACGCGTCCGGGATCATGGGTGTCGTAGCGCACGAGCACCGCCGGCCAGCCGTCGTAGTGCGGCGTCTGCCAATAGGTCTCGGGCTCGGTCGCCATCAGCATCTGCTTGGTATCGGCGTCGATGTGCAGCACGAAGCTGCCGGGCTCGTGGCCAGGGCTGACCAGCGGATGGCCATTGGCCTTCACGGTCGGGCGGCCGTAATGGCTGGCGGGTTCGGTTCCATGCAACGCCAAGGCCTGTGCGACCACGGTGTCCCAGTTCAGGGTCATGGGCGCGTGTGCCGGCGCACGAATGCGACCAGGTCGGCGAAGGCTGAATCCATCTCCGGACTGCGACCTAGCGCGCGCAGGGCGCTGTGCACGAGGCCACGTCCCAGGCGCAGGTCGACACGCACGCCGGCGTCGCGCAGGCGTTGGGCGAACAGGACGGCGTCGTCGCGCAGCGGGTCATGCTCGACCGGCAGCAGGAAGGTCGGCGGCAGCCCATGGAGCGGCGCTGCGAGGGGGCGGTCGTACGGGCCGGGAGCGCCGTCGCCGTGATAGGCGCCGAAGCAGGCCTTGACCTCGACCAGGCTCAGCAGGGGGGCCTCGGCCTCGTCGCGTGCCGCCGGTTCGGCCGGATCGCCGGAGAGGGCGGGATAGACCAGAACCAGCCCCGCCGGCTGCGGCCCGCCGCGGTCGCGCAGGGCCAGCGCCGCACCGGCCGCCAGCAGCCCGCCCGCGCTGTCGCCCGCCAGCAGCACCGGTGCGGACGGCACCGGCAGCCGGCTGTGCCGCACGGCCTCGGCGACCGCGAGGGCATCGTCCAGGGCCGCCGGGGCCCGATGCTCCGGTGCGAGGCGATAGTCGACCGCGACGACGGCGGCGCCGGTGTCGGCGGCCAAGCGGGCGGTCACCAAATCGTGGCTGTCGAGCGACCCCAGGGTGAAGCCGCCGCCATGCAGGTACACGATGATGCCGGCCGGAGGCGTGCTCGGCCGATAGAGCCGGAGCGGAATGCGCCGGTCCGCCAAGTCCAGCGCCGTGCCCTCGGCCGTTACCCCGGGCGGCCGCGGCGGGGTGAAGCGGGCGGCGTACGCATCATACAGCCGGCGCAGCTCGGGCATCGGCAGGCCGGCGGCGTCGGCCGGAAAGCAGGCCTCGGTATCGCGGATGAAGGGGAGCATCTGCGGCTCGAGCATGGGCGGCATCCCTGTCGGCGGCTGCGCGATCGTCGTCGGGCGGCGTCAAACGCCGCCCGGATCCTCTTCTTATCCTAAGCCCCGGATCCCATGGCAACCGGCCGGAGCAGCCCCATGAACCAGGACGTCATCATCACCTGCGCCGTCACCGGCGCCGGCGACACCGTCGGCAAGCATCCGGCGATCCCGGTGACCCCGCGCCAGATCGCCGATGCGGTGATCGAAGCGGCGCGGGCGGGCGCCGCCATCGCCCACATCCATGTCCGCGACCCCGAGACCGGCAAGGCCGGCCGAGACCGGCGCTGGTACCGCGAGGCGGTCGGCCATATCCGCGATAGCGGCGTCGACATCATCGTGAACCTCACCGCCGGCATGGGCGGCGACTTCGTCTTCGACCCGGCCCGTCCGGCGACCGGCGGCGCCGGCACCGACATGGCCGACGCCGCCGAGCGCGTGGCCCATGTCGAGGAGCTGCGGCCGGAGATCTGCACGCTCGACTGCGGCTCGGTCAATTTCGGCAACGGCCTGTTCGTGGCCACCGCCGACCTCCTGCGTGAGATGGCGCGGCGGATCCAGGCCGCCGGCGTCAAGCCTGAGATCGAGGTGTTCGAGCTTGGCCACATCGCGCTGGCCAAGCAGCTCATTGCCGAAGGCCTGATCGATCGGCCGCCCTTGTTCCAGCTGTGCATGGGCATACCCTGGGGCGCGGAGGCGACCACCGAGGCGATGTTGGCCATGCGCAACCACCTGCCTGCCGACGCAGACTGGGCTGGCTTCGCGATCGGCCGGCAGCAGATGCCGTTCGCGGCCCAGGCGGTGCTGTTGGGCGGCCATGTCCGGGTCGGGCTGGAGGACAACATTTGGCTGGAGAAGGGCGTGCCGGCCTCGAACGGGTCGCTGGTGACCCGGGCCCGGGAGATCATCGAGCGCATGGGGGCGCGCGTCCTGACGCCGGCCGAGGCCAGGGCCAAGCTGGGGCTGGCGCCGCGGCGATGACCGCGGCCGCTGCCGCGGCGGCCGACGGGGCGCGGCAGCGGCGGCTCGGGCTGGTCCTGGTCTTCCTGTCGGCGATTGCCTGGAGCACCGCCGGGTTCTTTACCCGGCTGGTGCCCGTCGATGCCTGGACGACTCTGTTCTGGCGCGGCTGCTTCGGCGGCCTGTTCATCGGCCTGTTCACGGTCTGGCGGCTGGGCCGCGAGACCCTGCCGTCGCTTCGTGCCCTGGGTTGGCGCGGCTGGGTGATCACCGCCCTCTCGACCTCGGCCATGCTGACGTTCATTCCCGCCCTGAAACTGACCACCGTTGCCAATGTCGCGGTGATCTATGCGGCGACGCCCTTCGTGGCCGCGGCCTTGTCCTGGGCGTGGCTGAAGGAGCGGCCGTCGGGCCGGACGCTGGTCGCGTGCGCGGCGGCACTGGTCGGCGTGGCGATTACCGTGGGCGGGGCCACCGACGCCGGCGGCCGGTGGGGGGATGGCCTGACGCTGGTGATGACGATCGCCGTCGCCCTGATGATGGTGGCGGTCCGCCGCTGGCCGGCGGTGCCGCTGCTGCCCATGGCCTGCCTGTCGAACTGGCTGGGCATGCTGTTGAGCTGGCCGTTCGCCGATCCGGGGGCGGTGAGCCTCGCCGGCCTGGGCGGCCTCGCCTTGTTCGGCCTGTTCCAGATGACCCTGGGGCTGACCTTGTTCTCGTTCGGCTCGCGCCTGGTGCCGCCGACCGAGGCCGCGCTGATCGGCGTCCTGGATACGCCGCTATCGCCGCTGTGGGTGTGGCTGGCGTTCGGCGAAGTGCCGTCGCTTTATGCGGTCGGCGGCGGTGCCGTGATCGTTGCGGCCGTCGCCGGCAATATCCTGGGCGAGGCGCAGCCGCGGCGCTGACCGTTCAGTGCCGGAACAAGGTCACCGCCAGCGCGGCGACGGCGACAATGCCGCTGTTCAGCATCAGCATCGTCGTGCCCAGGCTCCACAGCGTCGGCACGCCGTCCAGCCGCTTGTCCATTCCCATCAGGCGCCCGTCCAGGCGGGCCATGTCCTCCCGCAGCTTGGCGGTGTCGCGCCGAACCTCGGCCACCTCGCGCTTGAGCTCGGTCACCTCGCGCTTGATCTCGGCCACGTCGCCTTTGATCTCGGCCACGTCGCGCTTGAGCTCTGCGATCTCGTGCAGTACGCCGGCCTCGAGGCGTCGAATGGCGTCCAGCAGCGGGTCGCCGTCGGGATTTGGCGGGCGTGGAGACGGCGTGCTCATGCGCTCCAAGGTAGTGCGTCGGCGCGTCCGGTTCCAGCACGCCATTGACAAGGGGGGCACGTCGGATCAAGGGTCGCACCGTTCCAGGGGAGCCCCGCTAGGGGGCTGAGACAGCGCCAGGCCCGGCCGGGCGACGCGCGGACCCTCCGAACCTGATCCGGGTCATACCGGCGTAGGGAGGAGCGCGGCCGACGGCCATGGCCCGTTTCCTCCCTCGCCCGCAGGAGACGAGCCCATGCCCAAGGACACCGCCGACCAGCCATTTCGCGTCTCGACCGGGCCGCTGCCCGCCTCGCGTAAGGTCCAGATACCCGGCACGCTGCACCCGGAGATCCGCGTCGCCTTGCGCGAGATCGCGCTGGAGCCAGGCTCCGGCGAGCCGCCGGTCCGGGTCTATGACAGCTCCGGGCCCTACTCCGATCCTGGCGAGACGATCGATATCAATGCCGGTCTTAGGCCGGTGCGGGCGGGGTGGATTGCGGCGCGCGGCGACGTCGAGGCCTATGACGGCCGCACCGTGCGGCCCGAGGACAACGGCCTGCGCCGCGGCGAGGCGAGCCCGCTCGACGTGTTCCCGGCGCCGGTGCTGCGGCCCCTGCGCGCCCGGGGCGGGGCGGCGGTGACCCAGCTTGCCTATGCCCGCCGAGGCATCGTCACGCCCGAGATGGAGTATGTGGCGATCCGCGAAAACCTGGGCCGCCAGGCGGCGCTGGAGGCAGTACGCGACGGCGAGTCCTTCGGGGCGGCGATCCCCGATCACGTGACCCCGGAGTTCGTGCGCGACGAGGTTGCGCGCGGCCGCGCCATCATCCCGGCCAACATCAACCACCCGGAGACCGAGCCGATGATCATCGGCCGGAACTTCCTGGTGAAGATCAACG
>CAZEFK010000149.1:0-18168 GCA_964511405.1 uncultured Comamonadaceae bacterium
CTGCCCGACCTGATCGGCAACGCCAAGATCCTGCGAGGCCTCGATCCCGAGAGTTTCACCGACGACGCGTTCGGCGTGCCGACCGTGACCGACATCCTGCGCGAGCTGGAGAAGCCCGGCCGCGACCCGCGCCCGGCGTTCAAGACCGCGACCTTCCTGGACGGCGTCGAGACCCTGGCCGACCTCGAGCCCGGCATGGTGCTGGAAGGCGTGGTCACCAACGTCGCGGCCTTCGGCGCCTTCGTCGATATCGGCGTCCATCAGGACGGCCTGGTCCACATCTCGGCGATGTCGAGCGGCTTCGTGAAGGACCCGCGCGCCGTGGCCAAGCCCGGCGACGTGGTCCGGGTCAAGGTTTTGGAGGTCGACCGCGAGCGCAAGCGCATCGCCCTGACCATGCGCCTGGACCAGGCCGAGCCGCGGGCACCGCGCAAGCCGGCGCCCACGCAACCGGACAAGGGCCCGCGCGCGCCGGCCCCGCCCCCCGACCGCGGCGGCGGCGCCATGGCCGACGCCCTGCGCCGCGCCGGCCTGGCCGGGCGCAAGGGGTCATAAGAAAGCCGTCGAACCGGCGCGCTGGCACCCCTCCACCCGACCTCCTCCCACAAGGGGAGGAGGAGTATTCAGAAGGACAAGAGCCATCCTCCCCTTGTGGGAGGAGGCTGGGTGGAGGGGGAAACCCGACGATTCCAGCTCATGCACATCCTCAGCCGACCGCAGGCTTCAGCACCGTCTCGCACCACTGGCGGAAGCTGGTGGGGCTGCTGAACTGCGGCGTCCGCGGGACCATGCGGTCGAGGCCTTCGGTCTTGGCGACCATCATCTCGACCATGGCCTGCGCCATGCCCGGCGAGGCGCCACGGGCCGTCATCATGGCGCGTAGGTCGTCCGCCGACAGTTCCTGGTAGCGGACGGGCCGGCCCAGCACCTCCGACATGATCGCCGCCATGTCGCTGCCGGACAGGTCCTCGGGCCCCAGGATCGGGAGGCTGTCGACGCCGCTCCAGGACGGATCCAGCAGCAGCCGGGCGGCGACGGCCGCGATGTCCCGGGTCGCGCAGGTCGGCGCCTCGAGGCCGGCGGGCGCCGGCCAGGCATACACGCCCTTGGTCCGAATCGCCTCGGCCTGGCGCAGGACGTTGTCCATGAAGGACGGGCAGGCCAGCGCCCGGTAGCCGACACCCGTGGCGGCGATCCGGTCGTCCATGTGCAGGGTCGCGGTCACATGGCCGGCGGGCTTCGGCCAGCCCCGGCCCAGCGCCGAGATCCCGACCACGCGGCGCACGCCATGGGCCCGCAGGGCGTCGCAGCCCGGGCGCGCGAACTCGACATAGGCCGCCTCGGCGCTGGCGGCGCGCGGGTCGGCCGGCACCAGCCAGAAGACGCTGTCGGCGCCCTGGAACGCCGCGGTCACGACCTCGCGCTGGCTGTGCGATCCCGCGATCACCTCGACGCGGTCGCGCGTGGCGGCGGGCAGGCGGGACGGGTCGCGGGCGATCACGCGGATCCGTTCGCCGCTGTCGAGGATCTGGGCCAGGACTTGGCGGCCGATCTGGCTGGTGGGGGCGGTGATGACGATCATCGGAGTCTCCGGCGCAAGATCGGCGCAGGGTAGGCGGCTGGATTGCGGACGATCCATGCCGTAGGCTCCGGATTATCGTCGCCATCGTTCAGGATTGGGCCCGGATGGATCCGCTGTCGGACGTCCTGTCGGTGATCGAGCCGCAGCGCTGCGTGTGCGCCGGCTTCGAGGCCGGCGGCGACTGGTCGATCCGGTTCCCGCGCCATGCCGGCATCAAGGTCAATGCCGTGATCGCGGGCGGCTGCTGGCTGGCCCTGGAAGACGGGTCCGCGCCGGTGCGGCTGGAGGCGGGGGACTGCGTGCTGCTGCCGACCGGGCGGCCGTTCCGGCTCGCCAGCGACTTGGGCCTGGCGCCGGCCGAGGCCGAGGCGGTGTTCGGGCCGGTGCGCCACGGCCGCATCGCCCGCTGCAACGGCGGCGGCGAATTCTTCCTGGTCGGCGGCTATTTCACCCTGGCAGCACCCCAGGCCGACCTGCTGCTGGGCTTGCTGCCGCCGGTGCTGCCCATCCGCAGCGGGCCGGACCAGGCGGCGCTGCGCTGGTCGCTCGACCGGCTGCGACAGGAACTGCGCGAGCCGCAGCCGGGCGGGGCCCTGGTGGCCCAGCATCTCGCGCACCTGATGCTGGTGCACGCCCTGCGC
The DNA here is from genome assembly GCA_964511405.1 of uncultured Comamonadaceae bacterium. Lineage (GTDB taxonomy): Bacteria > Pseudomonadota > Alphaproteobacteria > Elsterales > Elsteraceae > CAZEFK01. The sequence continues at coordinate 2,224 of CAZEFK010000149.1, forward strand.
CAGCATCTGGCCGACGGGCCCACCACCGGCTGGCTGGCCGCCCTCGCCGACCGCCAGATGGGGGCGGCGCTCGCGGCCCTGCACCAGGACCCGGCGCGCCGCTGGACGGTGGCGGCCCTGGCCCGCCAGGTGGGCCTGTCGCGGACCAGCTTCGCCCTGCGCTTCAAGGCGACCGTCGGGCTGTCGCCGATGGCCTACTTGACCGGCTGGCGCATGCGGCTGGCCGCGGCCCGGCTGGCCCGCCCGGGCCAGCCGGTATCGGCGATCGCGGCCTCGCTCGGATACGAGTCCGACAGCGCCTTCAGCGCCGCCTTCAAGCGCGCCATGGGCTGTTCGCCCCGCGAATATGGCAGGGGCCGGGGCGCGGCGTCGGAGTGTGTCGCCGCTGAGTCCGCCGTAAGCGCTGTTCTCAGGCCACCTTTGTCGCGTTAGGGACTTGAGCGAAGGTCCATGGCATGAGTTCGTCGATACGGCTGGCGAGATGTCCGTTGGCGAGCTTGGTGAGGACGTCGACGAGGTAGGCTTGAGGATCGACGCCGTTGAGTTTGGCGGTCTCGATCAGCGAGGCGATGACGCCCCAGTTCTGGCCACCGTCGTCGCTGCCGGCGAAGAGCGCGTTCTTGCGATTGAGGGTAATCGGCCTGATGGCGCGCTCGACGGCGTTGGAGTCGAGTTCGATGCGGCCGTCGCCGAGGAACAGCGCGAGGCCGTCCCAGCGCGCCAGGGCATAGCGGATGGCCTCGGCATGGGATACGGTGACAGTGCATTTAATTGCGCAGATACGGATACGGTGACAGTGCATTTAATTGGGAGAGTTACGGTGACAGTGCATTGAATTGACGGATGTGCCGGCGAGCGGCTGAGGTGACCCATGGGACGATTGGCGCACGCGGTTTTTCCCGGGATTCGGCATCGCTGGCGCGGCTCGATGTGGCGAGCGGGCGCACATTGCGGCCGGCCAAGCGCGGACCCGTACCGAAGAAATATGCACTGTCACCGAAATTCGAAATATGCACTGTCACCGAAATTCGTCACCGAAATTCCCGGGATCGCAGTCCGCGAAGCCCTCGAAAAGTTCCGCCGCGCCAACGGCATTCTCAATTATCCCGCCGTCGCCGCAAGCTGGACCGTCCCGATTGCCGGCATCAGTGTCCGCCTACCCGACCTCGGCTTCGGCCCGACGATCGCCGCGTTCGCGCCATGGGTGCGTGATGCCGACGCCGAGCAGCTCGACCGTTGGGCCGAACGCCGCCTCGAAACCAAGACCCTGGCGACCCGTCGGCGTCCCGCCGACCCGGCCTCACGCCAGCAGCACCACGGGCCCGGTGGTCTCGCGCCGCTCCAGCGCCGCATGGGCGGCGGCGGCCGCGGCCAGCGGGAAGCGGTGGCGGATGGGTACGCGCAGCACGCCCTGCTCGATCAGGGCGAAGACCTGCCCGGCCATGGCCCGCATCTGGGTCGGATCCTGGATGTAGTGGAACAGTACCGGGCGCGACAGCCGCAGCGATTTCGCGGCCTGGCGCCCGGCGTCGAGTGGCGGCAGCGGGCCGGTGGCCTGGCCGTAGCTGACCCAATGGCCGGTCACCGCCAGGGCCTCGTAGGTCTCGGCGGCGGCGGCCTGGCCCAGGCCGTCGAAGACGACGTCGGCGCCGCGGCCGCCGGTGGCGGCCTTGACCGCGACGGCGAAGCGGCGGTCGGGTGCCACGATCGGCAGGTCGCAGCCATGCTCGCGGGCCAGCCGCGCCTTGTCCTCGGTGCTGACGGTGCCCAGCACCCGGGCGCCCCGATGCTTGGCCCACTGGCACAGGATCAGCCCGACGCCACCGGCCGCGGCATGGACCAGCACGGTCTCGCCGGCGCGCAACGGGTGGGTCCGGTGCAGCAGATATTCGGCGGTCATGCCCTTGAACAGCACCGCGGCCGCAGTCTCGGGGTCGATGGCCGGCGGCAGCCGCACCAGCTCGGCCGCCGGCATCGTGCGCAGCGTGGCATAGGCGCCGGGCCGGGCGCTGGCATAGGCGACGCGGTCGCCGGGCAGCAGGTCGTGGACGTCGGGGCCGATATCGACCACGGTGCCTGACGCCTCCATGCCGATGGCCGCCGGCGGGGTCACCAGGGGCATGTCGCCGCGCCTGACATAGACGTCGATGAAGTTGATCCCGACCGCCGCCTGGCGGATCCGGACCTCGCCGGGCCTGGGCGGCGGCACGGTCACGGGCTCGATGCGCAATTGGTCGGGGCCGCCGAAGGCCCGCAGCATCACGGCCTGGCCGGGCATGGCGCCGCCGCCCGCGGCGGGGCGATGCCGGCCCTCGCGCAGATAGCGGCGCAGACCCTCGAAGCCGGCCTCGTAGACGCCGCGGCCGACCAGGTCGGCCAGCGCCTGCTCCTGGCCGGGCGGCGTGTCGAAGGTCGACTGCCAGTGCCAGAAGGTGCGGTCGCCGTCGGTGATCCGCTTGCACGTCACGGTCGCGACATAGCGCTCCAGCGGCACCGTCGCGTCCAGGATGCAGTAGGTCGAGACGTGGGACTCGTCCGACAGGGTCAGCAGCTGTTCGCGGATATGGGCGCCGTCGCGCAGGCGGAAATTGCGCACGCAGCCGACCTGGTCGGCACTCTCCCCGCCTTCGATATGCGACTCGGCGACGGCCCGGTGCCAGGCGTGATGGCTGTTGAAGTCGCGCAATACAGCCCACACCCGCTCGATCGGGGCGTCGATGACGGCGGAGCGGGTGACGCGCTGCATGCGCTCACCGATGTCCGAAATAGGCCTTCAGCGCGTCGAAGCCGGCCTGGAACACGCCTTGTCCGATGTGGTCGGCGAGCGCCCGCTCGCGGCCGGCGGGCGCGTCGAACTCGGCCCACCATTCGATGAAGGTGCGGCCGCCGTCGGTCACCGGGGTCAGCTTCAAGGTCGCGACATAGTTCTCGACCCCCATCGGCGACTCCAGGATCGAGTAGGTGCACTGGAACTCGTAGTCCGACAGCGCCAGCAGCTGCTCGCGGATGGTGCCGCCGTCCTTCATCTGGAAGTTGCGCACGCAGCCGACGCGGTCGGCCGGGCCGTTGCCTTCGATCCGCGACTGGGCGATGGCCGGATGCCATTTCGGCAGGCCGTTGAAGTCGCGCACATGGGCCCACACGGCCTCGGCCGGGGCGCCGATGACGCTGGAGGCATAGGTCTTGATCATGGCTCGCGCTCGCCATTGGCCGGCGGCTTGGTCACGGCGCCGAGCGCGTTGGACGCGATGCGGCCGAGATTGCTGGGATCGAGGCCGATCTCGCGCAGCATCTCGTCGATCAGCGGCGCCTGGGCGCGGTAGCGCAGGGCCGAGTTCACGACCTGCTCGGAGAAGCCGCCGCCGTTGTCGGCGCCGTTGCCGCCATGACCGGCGGCCAGGCCGTCGACATGCAGGATCTTGATGCTGTCGATGTTCTCCAGGGGCTTGGCCGACTCGCGGATGATCGCCTCGAGCTTCTCGATCAGGCGCAGGCGCGCGGCCGACTGGCGGGCCTCGAGGGTCAGCACGTTCTGGGCCTCGTTCATCAGGCGCACGCCCTCGGCCTCGACCTCGTGGCGCAGGCGGAAGGCCAAGGACCGGATCTTCTCGGAGTCGGCCTCGGCTTCGGCGTGGGCGCGCAGGGCGGCGCCGCGGTCGGCGGCGGCCAGGCGCTCGGCCTCGGCGGCGGTCTTCAGGCGGATGGCATCCTGCTCGGCGTCGCGGGTGGCGCCGATCAGGTCGATGGCCTTGCGCCGGTTGGCCATCTCGACCTCGCGCACGGTGAACACCTGCTCCTCCGCACCCACCGCGTCGGCCCGGGCGCGGTCGGCGGCGGCCTGGGCCTCGGACTGCGCGCGCGACTGCTCGGCGACGGCGATGGCGCGCTGCTGCTCGGCCAGCTCCAGGGCCTGGCGGCGCGCGATCTCGGCGGCCTGGATGGTCCGCTCGCGGGCGATGCGGTCCTGCTCCACCGACTTCTCGGACTCGATGCGGGCGCGGTCGACCTGCTCGCGCGCCAGGATCTCGGCCCGCTCGGCCGCCTGGCTCTGCTCGGCGCGCTGGCGCGCGAGCTCGGCGCGCTGGACGGCGCGCGCGATCTCGATCTCGCGCTCCTGGGCCAGGCGCGCCGCCTCGGCCTCGCGGTCGATCTCCAGCGACAGCTTCTCCGCTTCCAGGTTCTTGTTGCGGATCTGGATCATCGTGTCCTGTTCGATGTCGTTGCGCAGCTTCTTGCGGCGCTCGATCTGTTCGGTCAGCTGGGTCAGGCCCTCGGCGTCGAAGGCGTTGGACGGGTTGAAATATTCCATGGCGGTCTGGTCCAGCTGGGTCAGCGACGCCGATTCCAGCTCCAGCCCGTTCTGCAGCAGGTCCTCGGCGACCGCGGCGCGGACCCGGCGGATATAGTCGCCGCGCTTCTCGTGCAGCTCGTCCATGGTCATCTCGGCGGCCACGGTGCGCAGGGCGTCGACGAACTTGCCTTCCAGCAGCTCCTTCAGCGACTCCGGCTGCATGGTGCGCTGGCCCAGGGTCTGGGCGGCGGCGGCGATGGCGTCGACCGACGCCTTCACCCGCACATAGAACTCGGCGATCACGTCGACGCGCATCTTGTTGCGGGTGATCAGCGCCTTGTCGCGGCCGCGCGCGACTTCCAGGCGCAAAGTATTCATGTTGACCGGGATGACGTCATGGACGATCGGCAAGACGAAGGCGCCGCCATTGAGCACCACCGTCTGCCCGCCCATGCCGGTGCGCACGAAGGCGCGCTCCTTGCTCGACCTGAGGTACAGCCAGTGGAACAGCCAGACCACGATGGCGGCGACGATCGCGACGACGATCAGCGCCAGGATCACGGTCCCGAACTCCGACCCGGTCATGGTCCATCCTCCCCCGGCACTGCGGGCTCCGCATTTCTTGCCAGCGCTTTGAACCGGCGCGTCTGATCGGCGATCGCTGACTCGGTCGGCAGCCGCTCCATGCTGGAGGCGCCATAGAAGCCGTGGCAGTCCGGACAATTGTCCAGAATATAGGCCGCGTCCTCGGGCATGGCGATCGGCCCGCCATGGCACAGCACGATGATGTCGCTGCGCACGCGCCGGGCCGCCTCGGCCAGCGCGTTGATCCTCGGGACGCAGTCGGCCAGGGTCAGCGCAGTTTCGGCGCCGATGCTGCCGCCGGTGGTCAAGCCCATGTGGCAGACCACGATGTCGGCGCCGGCGCGGGCCATGTCGGCGGCCTCGTCAGGGTTGAAGACATAGGGCGTGGTCAGCAGGTCCAGATCGTGGGCGGCGCGGATGAGGTCGACCTCCAGGCCGTAGCCCATGCCGGTCTCCTCCAGGTTCTGGCGGAACACGCCGTCGATCAGCCCGACCGTCGGGAAGTTCTGGATGCCGGAAAAACCCAGCTCGGCCAGCTGGCGCAGGAACAGCGCCTGATTCAGGAACGGGTCGGTGCCGTTGACCCCGGCCAATACAGGCGTGCGGCGCACCACCGGCAGGACTTCGCGCGCCATGTCGCGCACGATCTCGTTGGCGTTGCCGTAGGCGAGCAGGCCGGCCAGCGCGCCGCGCCCGGCCATGCGGTAGCGGCCGGAGTTGTAGATGATGATCAGGTCGATGCCGCCGGCCTCCTCGCACTTGGCCGACAGGCCGGTGCCGGCGCCGCCGCCGACGATCGGCTGCCGGCGCCGGATCATCTCCGAAAACTTGTCCAGGATCGCTTGGCGGGGGATGCGCGGCATCGGCAGTCCTTCAGGCAGTCCTTCGGGCAGTCGTTCACTGGGCTCGGGCGACCGGCGCCCGGACGATCTCGCGGAACTGGGCGACCACGGCCTCGGCGAAGCGCGGGTCGTTGAGGTTGTAGGGCAGCCGCACCAGCCGGCGGTTGCTCCCCGGCCGGAACCCCGACGCGATCGCGTCGAACAGCGCCGCGTCGACGGCCGGATCCCAGAAATCCTGGCCGGGGGCATCGAGGGCCGAAACCCCGCCTTCGGGGATCAGGAACCGCACCGGCCCCTCCATGCGGTTGAGCTTGTCGGCGATGAAGCGGCCGATCCTGACGCACTCCTCGGCCGTGGTGCGCATCAGGGTGACATTGGCGTTGTGCCGGTGCAGCCGGCGCCCGCGAAACGGCGCCGGCACCGTGTCCATGGCCCAGAAGTTGACCATGTCGAGGGCGCCGCAGGAGCCGACATAGGGGATGCGGGCGGCGATCATGGCGTCCAGCCGCTCGGGTCCGGCCGACAGCACGCCGCCGACCAGCTCGTCGGCGATCTCGGTGGTGGTCACGTCGATCACGCCGGCCAGGAGGCCCGAGGCCGTGAGCTTCTCCAGCGATTGGCCGCCGGTGCCGGTGGCGTGGAACACCAGGCAGTCGAAGTCGTCCTCGAGCCGCTTGGTGACGGCCTGCACGCACGGCGTGGTGACGCCGAACATGCTGAGGCCGATCGCCGGCTTGGCGTGGATCCGCCCGGGGCGGGCATAGCCGATCATGCCGGCCAGGGCGTGGGCGGCGTTGGCCAGCACCGTCTCCGAGATCCGGTTGAGGCCGGAGACGTCGGTCACCGAATACATCATGCAGATGTCGGACGGGCCGACATAGGGCTTCACGTCCCCCGAGGCCACGGTCGAGACCATGACCTTGGGCACGCCGATCGGCAGCTGGCGCATGGCGGCCGTGGCCAAGGCCGTGCCGCCCGAGCCGCCGGCCGCGATCAGCCCGCCCAGGTCGCGCCGGCGCTGGACGAAGGCGGCGAAGGCGGTGGCCATGGCGGTCACCGCCGAGCCGCGGTCGCCGGTGAAGACGGCCGCCTCGCCCTGGGGATGGTGGCGCGCCACCTCGCGCGGGTGGACCATGGCCGCCGATGGCTTGCCCGAGGTCGATAGGTCGACCGTGACGGTGCGCAGGCCCAGCCGTTCCAGGCAGTCGCGCAGGAACAGCAGCTCGCGGCCCTTGGTGTCGAAGGTGCCGGCGACATAGGCGGCACGGACGGCGCTGGTGGCGACCGGGAATTCGACGACGCGGGCCTCCTGCCGGCGCTCTGGAGCCGGGGCCGCCGGCAGCGGCGGCGCATCGAGCGGCCGATCGCCGACCGCGGCGCCGGGATCGGCGGCGTTCCAGTGCGTGAAGCCGCGGACCCGGCGCGGCTCGTCGGGGCGCGGCGCATCCGCTTCCGACCGGCGGACCGTGAACACCCGGACCTCGGCCGGCGTCTCGGGTTCGGGCGCTGCCTCGTCCTCGGCGGTGCGGATGCCCAGCAGCTGCTCCTGGAGCCGGCGGTCGGCGCCCAGCTCGGCGGCCGACAGGGTCCGGGCGATGCGGCCGTTGACCATGACTGCGACGCGGTCGGCGACATCGATCGCGACGCCCAGGTTCTGCTCGACCAGCAGCACCGAGATCTCGCCCTCGGCGGTCAGGGACTTCAGCATCCCGACCATCTGCTCGACGATGATCGGCGCCAGCCCCTCCGTCGGTTCGTCCATCACCAGCAGCTTGGGGTCCAGCAGCAGCGCCCGGGCGATCGCCAGCATCTGCTGCTCGCCGCCCGACAGCTGGGCGCCGCCATTGCCGCGGCGCTCGGCCAGCGACGGGAACAGGTCGTAGATGCGCTCGATCGTCCAGCGGCCGCGGGTGCGGCCCGCAACCAGCCTCAGATGCTCGTCGACGGTCAGCGACGGCCAGACCCGCCGCCCTTGCGGCACATAGCCGATGCCGTGCCGGGTGATGGCATGGGGCGGCAGGTCCAGCAGGCCGGCGCCGTCGAAGCGGATGCGCCCGGTCGCCGGCACCAGGCCGGTGAGGGCGTTGCACAGGGTGGTCTTGCCCATGCCGTTGCGGCCGACCACGGCCAGCACGCCATGGTCGAGGCTGAGCGACACGCCCTGCAGCACATGGGCGCGGCCGTAATGGACGTCCAGGCGCTCAATGTCCAGGCCCACGGCCGCCTCCCATGTAGATGGCCTGGACTTCGGCGTCGGCCTCGATGTCGGCGGGGGCGCCGTGCTTCAGCACGCGGCCGTGATGCAGGATCGTGACCTGGTCGACGACGCGCAGCGCGATGTCCAGGTCGTGCTCGATCAGCACGAAGCCCAGATGCGGCGGGAACGCCTTCAGCAGCGCCACCAGCTCGCGGCGCTCGGCCGGCGACAGCCCGGCGGCCGGCTCGTCGAACAGGATCAGGCGCGGCGCCCCGGCCAGCGCCATGCCGATTTCGAGCTGGCGCAGCTGGCCGTGCGACAGCGCCGCGACCGGCTCGTCGGCCAGGTGGCCGAGCCGGACCCGGTCCAGCAGCGCTTCGGTGGCCAGGCGCGAGGGATGGCGCGGGCCGGGACGCAGCATGTGGAACCGCCCGCCGGCGACGCCGCGGGTGGCAAGGAACAGGTTGTCCCGGACCGTGAGGTTGCGGAACAGCAGCGACGACTGGTAGGTGCGGCGCAGGCCGCGCCGGATCCGCTCGTGCGGCGGCAGGTGGGTCACGTCCTCGCCGAAGAACAGGACGCGGCCGGCGGTCGGCAGGAAGTCGCCGGTGATCGAGCCACCGACGAACGGCTTGTCGATGCCCGCCTGCTCGGCCTGGTTCAGGAAGTTCACGGCGTCGGCGCCGCCCAGCACGATCAGCAGGGCGTCGACGTCGCCCGGAATGCCCGAGATGATCGACGAATAATCCTTGGTGCCGAGCGGGACCCAGGCCTTCTTCACGACATGGCCGCCATGGGCGCAATAGCTGGCCATGAAGCCCTGGACCTGGGAATAGGGGAAGCCGTAGTCCTCGGCCACCATCCACATCTTCTTGTAGCCCTTGCCCAGCGCCACGTCGCCGAGCCCGACCATCCACTGCGCGCCTTCGGTGTTGAAGCGGTAGAAGTTGGGCGACGGGTCCTGCAGCGTCGTCGCCTGGGCGCCCGACGAGCCGTTGACGAAGACCATCTCGGGATGGGTCTTGGAGTAGTTCTTGACCGCAATACCCTCGTCCCCGGACAGCGGCCCGATCATGATGTCGACATGGTCCTGCTCGACCGCCTTGCGGGTGGCGGCGACCGCCTTATCGGGCGTGGCGTCGGACGAATATTTCAGGATCTTGATGGCCTTGCCGCCGGCCATGCCGTTGTGCAGCTTGACCGCCAGGTCGACGCCGCGATGGCCGTCCAGCCCGGGCACCGCGAACGGGCCCTCCAGGTTGGTGAGCGCGCCGATGGTGATCGTGTCGGCCGCGCGCGCGGTGCCGGCCAGCATCGCCAGCGCGGCCGCGGTCCCAAGCAGCCCTGCCTTCAGTCCCGTCATCTGATCCTCCCCGGTTTAAAGTTTAGGCCCAATTAAAGTTTAGGCTTGTCGATCCGCAGGCGGCCGCGGGCCATCGCCCAGAGACCGAGCAGACCGTCCGGTGAAACCAAGACGATGGCCAGGAATACGCCGCCGATCACCAGGTTGAAGCGCTCACGCGCGATGATGTCGATGGCGAAGTTCTGGACCAGCACGAAGACGATGGCGCCGAGATAAGCGCCGACCGGATGGCGCATGCCGCCGAGCACCGCGATGATCAGGATGTTCAGCATCATCTCGGTGCTGGCCGAGCCCGGCGACACGCGGTTGTTGTACCAGACCATCAGCACGCCGCCGACCGCGGCCAGCACGCCGGCCACGGCGTAGGCCGCGACCCGGTGGGCGGTGACGTCGAAGCCCAGCGCCCGCATCCGGCGCGGCATGTCGCGCACGCCCTGCAGGGCGATGCCGAAGGGCGTGCGCAGCAGATAGGTGATGACCAGGTAGCCGGCGAGCGCACAGGCCAGGGCCAGGTAATAGTAAGGGATCGGGTCGCGGAAGCGGATGCCGGCGACGGTCGGGGCGTAGACCTGGTTGAATCCTTCGTGGCCGCCGAAGATCGTGTAGTTCTGCTGGGCCAGGTAATAGAACGACACGCCGATCGCCAGCGTGATCATGATCGTGTAGATGCCCTCGGTGCGCACCGACAGCCAGCCGACCCCGGTCGCGAACAGGGTGGCGATGGCGACCGCGATCGGCAGCGCCAGCCACCACGGCCAGCCCAGGCTGCTGGCGCCGCCCTGGGCCTCGCCGGCGACGCCGAAGATCGCGACCATGTAGGCGGCGACCCCGGCGACGCTCATCTGGGCCAGCGAGACCATGCCGCCGGAGCCGCCCAGGAAGGTCAGCGACAGGGCGATCAGGCCCAGCGCCAGGGCCTGGCCGCCGATCTGGAACGCGAAGAACGGGTTCACCAGCCACGGATAGGCCAGCAGCGCCGCCAGCACGACGACATGACGGACGCGCACGGGGCTTTGCCAGGGTGCTGCCCGCGGCGGCTCGACCGCGCGCGGCATGGGGACGACAGCGCGCGGTTGCACCGCGCCCGCGGCGCCCGAGACGCGCGGATGCCGCGCGCCTGTGTTCATCGCCCGGCGCCAGTCGGCGGCGCTCATGCCGTCCTCCGGCCCAGGATGCCGTAGGGCCGGAAGGCCAGCACCAGCACCATGATCACGAAGGTGAAGACGACGCCGTAGGTCGGCGCATAGGCGAGGCCGACCTGCTCGGCCAAGCCGATCAGCAGCGCGCCCACGGCGGCCCCGGTGATGCTGCCGAGCCCGCCCACGATCACGACCACCAGCGAGGCCAGCAGGTACCGCGTGTCCTCGCCGGGCGAGACCGAGAGCGCGGTGCCGCCGATGACGCCGGCGAAGCCGGCCAGGCCCGCGCCGATCGCGAAGGTGATCGCGAACACCCGCTGCACGTCGACGCCCGACGCCGCCAGCATGCCGCGGTCGTCGACGCCGGCGCGGATCATCAGGCCGACCCGCGTGCGGTTGAGGAACCACCACAGGGCCAGGCCGACGGCGATCGCGATGCCGAGCACCACCACCCGATAGGTCGGATATTTGTGGACCACCGGCATCGGCAGCGCGCGGTAGATCGCGCGCGGCGGGTCGAAGGAATAGATCTCGCCGCCGAACCACCACAGCATCAGGTCGGCCAGCACGATCGACAGCGCGATGGTGACCAGGGTCTGGCGCAGCTCCTGGCCCTGCATGAAGCGGAACACCGTCAGCTGCAGCACCAGCCCGACCACGGCCGCCGACAGGAAGCCGGCCGCCACCGCCAGGAACCAGTTGTCGGTAGCGTCGCCGACCAGCCAGCCCATATAGGCGCCGAACAGGTACAGCGAGCCGTGCGCCAGGTTGACGTTGCGCATCAGCCCGAAGATCAGGGTGAAGCCGCTGGCGACCAGGAAATAGAGCGCGCCCAGGGTCAGGCCGTTGAGCAGGGTCGAGACGAACTGCCGGGGATTGTCGGCGATCGCCCACAGGGCGAAGGCCAGCACCGGCAGACCCAGGACGGCGGTCCAGGCGAGGACGGAGCGTCTCATGCCGCGGGCAGGCTCCAGCGGGTGCGCGCCGACCGGATCTCCGGCTCCTTGTGGAAGCGGCCGTCCTTCATGATCGCCAGCAGGCGGCGGCGGTCCTCCAGGATCGCGAGGTCGGCCAGCGGATCGCCGTCGACCAGCAGCAGGTCGGCGAGGTAGCCCTCCTGGAGCTGCCCCAGCTCGTGGCCCTGCATCATGATCTGGCCGCCATATTTGGTGGCCGACAGCAGCGCCTCCATCGGTGTCATGCCGGCATACTTGACCAGGTAGCCGAGATCCCGGGCGTTCTCGCCGTGGCGCGCCCAGGCGAAGCCGTAGTCGCCGCCGGGCAGCACCCGGATGCCACGCCGATGCATGGCGCGCAGGCTCTGCTCGACCGCCGCCAGCTCGTCCTCGTAGCCGAGCTCGACGGCGCGCCGGTGCGGGAAGCCCCATTCCTCGCCGTCATGGAGCAGGCGCACGATCACCGACAGGCCGGGGGCGACGAACACCCGGTCCTTCTGCGCCTCCAGCATGTCCAGGGCTTCCTCGTCGGTGTAGCTGGCGTGGTAGATGACCGCGCAGCCATGGCGCAGCGCCTGCTTGACCGACTCGGCCGAGCGGGCGTGCACGGCGACCCGCTTGCCGCGCAGCGTGGCCTCGCGCACGGCCATGGCGACTTCTTCGTCGCTCATCCAGGTGGTCTTGGCCGGGGCGCTCGGCACCAGGTTGTCGCCCGACAGGTTGAGCTTGATCGAGTCGACGCCGTATTTCAGGAACATGCGCACGACGCGGCGCATCTCCTCGGGACCGCTGACCACGGCGCCGAAGCTGAACTCGGGATAGGGCAGGTGGGGCAGCATGTCGTCGCCCAGCGAGCCCGCGACCGTGATCTCCTGGCTGGCGGCCAGGTAGCGCGGGCCCGGGATCAGCCCCTCGTTGATGGCGTTGCGCACGACCACGTCAAGGCGCGGCTTGGCGGTGGCGGCGCCGACGCAGGACGTCCAGCCATGGTCCAGGTAGGTCTTGGCGACCCCGGCCGTCCACAGCATGTGCTCCTCGGTCGGCATCAACTGGATCTCGTCCAGGGTCGCGGCATTGTTCCAGGCGAAGTGGGTGTGGGCCTCGACCAGCCCCGGCATCAGGGTGGCGCCGGCGCCGTCGATCACGGTCGCCCCGGCGACCGGCGGCAGCCGGTCGCGGCCGACCCGGGCGATGCGGTTGCCCTGAACCAGCAGCTCGCCGGGATAGGGGGCCGCACCGGTGCCGTCGATGATCCGGACGTTGGTGAACAGGACGCTGGTCATCCGTCCCTCCCTCAGAACCGTCGGGCGTAGAAGCGTCGCGCCAGGTCGATGCAGGCCTCGGGCTGTTCCACCGGGGTCCAGTGGCCGCAGCCGCGCAGGACCTCGACCTGGGATCTCGGGATCTTCTCGGCCAGGGCGCGCACCGACTGGGGCGGCGCCACCGCGTCCTCGTCGCCGGTGACCAGCAGCGTCGGGCAGCCGACCCGGGCGGCATCGGCGGGCTCGGCGGCGGCCAAAGCCTCGGCTGTGCGGGCGTAGCCGTCGGGATCCTGGCGCATCACCGACTCGCGGACAAAGGCGACGGCGGCGGCGCGGCGGGCCTTGGTCTCGGCGGCGGTCGCCGCCTGGACCAGGGCGTCGGCGATCGTCTGCATGCCGGCGATGCCGTCGCGGCGCGCCTGCTCGGCGCGGGCGCGCAAGGCCTGGCGCGCCGGGTCCGGCGGCGCCAGCAGCGGCCCGAACAGGGCCAGGCTGCGCACCGCCGCAGGCACTGTCACGGCCAAGTGCAGGGCCACGATGGTGCCCAGCGAGTGGCCCATTACATGGGCGCGCTCGATCCCCTGGGTCTCGAGCACCCGGCGCGCCGCCTGGACGAAGCGGGCGATCGTGAGCGGCCCCTCGCAGCGCTGGGAGCGGCCGGACCCCGGCAGGTCGAAGCGGATCTTGAAGAACTGCGGCAGCGCCTGAAGCAGCGGTGTCCAGACATTGGAGGTGCCGCCCAGGCCGTGGATCATCAGCACCGCGTCGCCGCCGCCGCCGACCGGCGCATCGGTCTCGAAAACGATCCGCTCGACGGTGCCGGTGGCCATCGCTCAGGCCGCCGGGACCGGGCGCAGGCTGCGCGCCGAGCGGATGTCCGGGCTCTTGTGAAAGCGGCCGTCCTTCATGACCGCCAGGATGCGGGCGGGATCCTGCAGCACCGCGATGTTCGCCACCGGGTCGCCGTCGACCAGCAGGAGGTCGGCGAAATACCCCTCCTTGACCTGCCCCAGCGCGTCCGGCTGCTGCATGATCGCGCCGCCATGGCGGGTCGCCGCAACAAGCGCCTCGGTCGGGGTGAAGCCCAGATATTTGACGAAATATTCCAGGTCCTTGGCGTTGGTGCCGTGCGGGATCCAGGCGAAGCCGTAGTCGCCGCCCGGCAGGATGCGGATGCCGCGCCGGTGCATGGCCTTGAGCGACTCGACCGCGACCTCCAGCTCGCGGTGATAGCCCATGGCCTTGGCCGCCTCGGGCGGGATGCCCCAGCGGCCGGCATGGAAGGACGTGTGGATCAGCCAGGCGATGCCGGGCGCCACGAAGTGCTTGTCGCGGTGCTCTTCCAGCAGGTCGAGCGCTTCCTCGTCGGCGAAGCTGGCGTGGAAGATGATCTCGATGCCGTGGCGCACGCACTGCTTGACCGACAGGGCGGAGCGGGCGTGGGCGGCGACGCGCTTGCCGCGCAGCTTGGCTTCGGAGACCGCGACCGCGATCTCGCCATCGGTCATCGGCGTGAACTCGGCCGCGATGCCGGCGATGTATTCGCCCGACAGATTGAGCTTGATGGTGTCGACGCCGTATTTCAGGAACTGGCGGACAGTCTTGCGCATCTCCTCGGGCCCGCTGACCACGGCGCCGAAGCTGAATTCGGGGAAGGGCAGGTGCGGCCGGGTCTCGTCGGCGAGACCGCCCGGCACCGTGATCTCCTGGCTGGCCGCCAGGTAGCGCGGGCCGGGGATCTGGCCCGACTGGATGGCGTTGCGGATGACCACGTCGAGCCGCGGCTTGGCGGTGGCGGCGCCGATGCAGGCGGTGAAACCGCGGCTGAGGTAGCGCTCGGCGACATGGGCGCACCACAGGATGTGCTCCTCGACCGGCATGCGCTGGATGGCGCCGAGGCTGGGCTGGTCGTTCCACGAGAAGTGCGTGTGGGCCTCGACCATCCCCGGCATCAGGGTGGCGCCAGCGCCGTCGATCACGGTGGCGCCCGCCGCCGGGATCGCCCGCGCGCCGCGCCCGACCCGGGCGATGCGGGTGTCCCGGACCAGTACGTCGCCGGCATAGGGTGCGGCGCCGCTGCCGTCGAAGATGCGGACGTTCGTGAACAGCAGGTCGGCCATCGCGGTCCGTCCCTCCCCCAGCCCGCCATCTTTGCCGCGGCGGTGCCTTCAGCTTGCGCTATGAGACGGTCGGCTCAAAATAAGACAGACGTCTCATAGGCCTTTCGGCTATCCTAGACGCGTCCTTGGAAAGATCAAGACCCGCAATGGTAGCCCACAGCATGCAGGACGCCGGCCCCGAGCCGCTGGCCGGGCCCCGGGCGCGGACCCGCCGGCTGCTGCTGGACCAGGCGGCCGCCCTGCTGCAGGAGGGCCGGACGCTGTCGGTGGCCGACGTCGCGGCCCGGGCCGGCGTGTCGCGGGCCACCGCCTATCGCTATTTCCCCAGCCGCAGCAAGCTGATCTCGGCGATCGTCGAGCACAGCCTGGGCCCGGTGCGCCTGCTCGACTCGACGGAGCCGGACGGCTGCGCGCGCATCCGGGCCCTGTTCGACCAGACCTTCCCGCGCTTCCGCGAGTTCGAGCCGCAGCTCCGCGCCGCCCTGCAGCTATCGCTGGAGGACGAGGCCCTGGGCCGCGCCGGCAAGCTGACCGAGGAGCCCTACCGGCGCGGCCACCGCGTCGCGATCCTGACCCACGCCGCCCAGCCGCTGAAGGCGACCCTGGGACGGGCCGGCTTCGCGCGGCTGGTGCGCGCCCTGTCGGTGATCTACGGCATCGAAGGCTATGTCGTGCTGCGCGACATCTGGGGATCCAGCCACCGCCAGGCCGAGGCGATCGCCCGCTGGATCGCCGACGCCCTGGTCGAGGCCGCGCTCCGGGACGCGGCAGCGCGCAAGCCGAAGGGGAAGTAGCCCCGCACGAGTTGACTTTAGCTAAAATTGCTGCCGTGCCGCCTGCGATGCGCTACCCTACCGGCCGCTCGATGTGATGGAGCAAGGCTGGTGGCAGGCGGATCGGACGGGCGCGCGGTGCTGCGGGTGATTGGCGCGGCGGTGCTGGGCGCCGGGCTCGGCGCGGCCCTGGCCGCCACCCCGGCGCTGGCGCAGAACGGGCAGAACGGCTGCTATTTCGGGGAGTGCCCGGGCGGGCGCCCGCCGCAGACCACGGCCCCGCAGCCGCCGCCCAGCCTGCCGGCGCCGCCCAAGCCGCAGCCGCGGTCGGCCAGCACCGGAGGCGCGCCGCCGCGCTCGAGTGCGCCGGCCGGGCCCCCCGCGGGTCCCAAGGTCGCCGGCGACTTCTGCCCGACC
>CAZEFK010000150.1:0-18111 GCA_964511405.1 uncultured Comamonadaceae bacterium
CGTTCGACATCATCGAGGATCACCTGACCCCCGCCGAATTGATCCGCAAATTGTTCACTGCGGAGGTGGATTTGTTGTTCTTCGGCGGCATCGGCACTTTCGTCAAAGCGCATAACGAAACCAACGCCGAGGTCGGCGACCGCGCCAACGATGCGCTTCGCGTCAATGGCGAGGAATTGCGCGCCAAGGTCGTCGGAGAGGGCGCCAATCTCGGCGTCACGCAGCGCGGCCGCGTCGCCTATGCGCTGAAGGGTGGGCATATCGACACCGATGCGATCGACAATTCGGCCGGGGTCGACATGTCGGACCACGAGGTCAACATCAAGATCCTGCTGAGCGACCCGGTCGCCCATGGCGGCCTGAGCATGCCGGAGCGCAACGCGGTGTTGGCCTCGATGGCGGTCGAGGTCAGCGACCAGGTGCTGCGCGACAACTACTTGCAGACCCTGGCGCTGTCGATGGCCGAGCGGCAGGGGATCGAGCTGGTCGACCCCATCCGCCGGATGATGGACCGGCTGGAGCACGAGATCGGGCTGGACCGGGCGATCGAGTTCCTGCCCACCGACGCGCAGCTGGACAGCCGGCGCAGCGCCGGCCAGGGGCTGACCCGGCCCGAGCTGTCGGTCCTGCTGGCCTATGCCAAGATGGCGCTCGACCGGCAGCTTGCCGGCAGCGCCCTGCTCGACGACCCGGCGCTGGAGGATGACCTTGCCGGCTACTTCCCGCATGTCCTGCAGGAGCGCTATCCGGCGGAAATCCGTCGCCACGGCCTGCGCCGGCCGATCATCGCGACCCTGCTGACCAACCAGGTGGTCAATCGCTGCGGCCTGACCTTCGTCAGCGACATGGAGCGCGAACTGGGGCTGCCGCCCGACCGCGTCGTGGGCAGCTTCGTGGTGGTGCGCACGCTGCTCGACCTGCCGCCGCTGTGGCAGGCGCTGGAGGGACTGGACGCCGATGTCGCGACCGGCACCCTGCCCGCGGCGGCGCAGATCGACCTGTTCCTGAAGGTGGCGGCTGCCACCGCCGCCGCGGTCCGCTGGTTCGGCCAGCATGGCGATCCGGCCGCGACCATCGGTGCCCAGATCGACCGTTACGGCAGCTCGCTGCGCCGGCTCGTCGCGCGGCTGGCCGCCCGGGCGCCGGCCGAGGATCTGGCCACGCAGGTCGAACGCATCGGGCTGGTCGCGCGCAACCTGGACATCCTGCGCCTGGCCCAGGATGCGTCGGTCGACGTCGAAGCCGCCGGCGACAGCTTCTTCGAAGCCGGTGAGCGCTTCGGCATCGGCACCCTGGTCGGGCTGGCGCGGGGCGTGCCGACCCCGGACAGCTGGTCGCGCCAGGCGCTGTCGGGCTTCCTGGACGACCTGGCCGGGCACCAGACCCGCCTGGCCCTGCATCTGATGAACGGGCGCGACAGTTGGCTCGACCGCCATCGCGAGCAGCTGACCCGGCTCGATCGCTTGGTCGACGACCTGCAGGTCGGCGGCTCGCCGGACCTGGCCCGGCTGGCCGTGGCCGAGCGGGCGCTGCGCATCCTGGTGGAGGAGGGTCGCTAGTGGACAGTGTCGGGATGGATGCCCTGGAACGCGCGCTGCCGATCGTCCGGGGGGCGGTGCCGGCGACCCCCGCCATGCAGTGGCCGCTGCTGTCGGCGCGCGCCGGCTGCCCGGTGTGGGTCAAGCACGAGAACCATGCCCCGACCGGCGCGTTCAAGGTCCGCGGCGGCCTGGTCTATCTGGACCGGGTGCGCCGTGATCATCCCGACGTCACGGGCATCGTCGCGGCGACACGCGGCAATCACGGCCAGTCGGTGGCATTCGCAGCCCGCCGCTATGGGGTGACCGCGACCATCGTGGTGCCGCACGGCAACAGCGTCGAGAAGAACGCCGCCATGCGCGCCTGGGGCGCCGAGCTGATCGAGCATGGCGAGGATTTTTCCGAGAGCCTGTCCTACGCCCGTGACCTGGCGGTCCAGCGCAAGCTGCACTTCATGCCGTCCTTCGATCCGCTGCTGATCGCCGGCGTCGGCACCTACGCCGTCGAGCTGCTGGAAGCGGCGCCCGATCTCGCGGTCGTCTACGTGCCGATCGGCATGGGCTCCGGCATCTGCGGCATGCTGGCGGCGCGGGCGGCCCTTGGCCGCCGGCTGGAGGTGGTGGGTGTGACGGCGCGCAGCGCGCCCGCCTATGCCCGCTCGCTGGCGGCCGGCCACCTGGTGGCCGCCCCCGCCGAGACCCGGATCGCCGACGGACTGGCGGTGCGGGTGCCCAACGAGGCGGCGCTGGCCTTGATCCGCGACGGCGTCGACCGCATCGTCGAGGTCGACGACGACGCGATCGAAGCCGCCATGCGCGCCCTGTTCCACGACACCCACAATGTCGCCGAAGGCGCGGGCGCCGCAGCCCTGGCCGGGCTGCTCCAGGAGCGCGATCGCCTTGCTGGCCGCGAGGCGGCGATCGTGATGACCGGCGGCAATGTCGACACCGAGATGTTCGCCCGGGTTCTGGCGGCGGCGTGATCCGGGCTGTTGACGGCGGCGTTCCCCTGCGGGAGCCTGTCTGACAAGCATATGAGGGAGGACGTCGGGTGGCGACGGACGAGCCGTTGATGGACCTGGACGCGATCGCCGCCTATCGCCGCGACGGGTTCTTGCTGGTCCGCGGCCTGATCGCCCCGGCGCTTGTCGCGCGCGGTCTCGAGGCCCTGTCCGGCCTTGCCGCATCAGATGCCGCCGGCGTCAGCGTCAATCTGGAGCCCGCGGTCGATCCGTCGGCGGTGCCGCCTGAGGCCCGGCTGGACCACATCCGCAAATATGGCGAGTTCGTCGACGCCGCGCCGGCGTTGATGCGCCTGGCCATGTCGGCGCGGCTGCACGGCATCCTGGACCAGATCCTGGGCCGTGGCCGCGTGCTGTTCCAGGACATGGCGCTGATCAAGCCGCCCGGCATCGGCTCCGAGAAGCCCTGGCACCAGGATGCCGCCTATTTCCGGGTCAGCGATCCGGCCTTGATCGTCGGCGCCTGGATCGCCCTCGACCCGGCCGATCGCGACAATGGCTGCATGGAGGTGATCCCTCGCTCGCATCTGGGCGGCCCGGTGCCGCACGTTCCCGCGGCCGACATCAATGTCTGCACCATTCGGCCGGACTGCCTGCGGCTGGCCGAGCGCACCGCGCTGCCGATGGACCCGGGCGACGTCCTGATCTTCCACAGCCTGCTGCACCACTACACCGCGCCCAACCGGTCGGGCCGGCGCCGGCGCGCGGTCCAGTTCCACTACCACCAGCTCGGCCTGGACTGGACGTCGCTGGAGCATCACCGCCAGCTCTATCAGGACGACGCCGGCGGCTATGCCGGCTGCACGGTGCCGACGCCGCCGGGGCTGGACAACACCTATCGCCAGGGGCGGCCGCGGCCGGTCGTGCCGCAATGCTGACCTACATCGTCCGCCGGCTGGCGCTGGCCCTGGTGACCCTGTGGGCGATCTCGGTCCTGTCCTTCGTCATCATCCAGCTGCCGCCCGGCGACTATATCGACACCTATATCGCGCAGCTGACCGCCAGTGGCGGCACCGTGTCGATGGAGCAAGCGGCGCAGCTCCGCGCGCTCTACGGCCTGGACCAGCCGTCCTACGTCCAATATGCCAAGTGGATCGAGCGCGCCGCGGTCGGCGATTTCGGCGTGTCCATGGAATGGAAGCGGCCGGTCACCGAGGTGATCGGCGACCGGCTGTGGCTGACCATGGTCGTGTCCTTCGCGGCCTTGCTGCTGACCTGGGGCGCCGCGCTGCCGATTGGAATCTACTCGGCGGTCAACAAATACTCGATCGGCGACTATGTATTCACCTTCGTCGGATTTGTCGGCCTGGCCGTGCCCAACTTCTTGCTGGCGCTGATCCTCTTGTACTTTTCGTACGAGCTGTTCGGCGCCAAGGTCGGCGGGCTGTTCTCGCCCGACATGCAGGACGCGCCCTGGAGCCTGGCTAAGCTCCGCGACCTGGCGGTGCATCTGCCGATCCCGGCCACGGTGCTGGCTCTGGCCGGCACCGCCCAGCTGATCCGGATCATGCGCGCCAACCTCTTGGACGAGCTGCGCCGGCCCTATGTGGTGACGGCGCGCGCCAAGGGCCTGACCGAGCTGCGCGTGATCCTGAAATACCCCGTCCGCGCCGCCATGAACCCGTTCGCCAGCACGCTTGCCTACCTGTTCCCCTATCTGGTGTCGGGCAGCATCGTGGTGTCGCTGGTGCTGAGCCTGCCCACGGTCGGGCCGCTGTTGCTGCGCGCGCTGCTGGCCCAAGACATGTTCCTGGCCGGCGCCATCGTGTTGCTGCTGGGCGCGATGACCGTGGTCGGCACCTTCATCTCGGACCTGGTCCTGATGTGGATCGACCCGCGCATCCGCTTCCAGGTCGAGCGATGACCGGCCTGATCGCGCGGCTGCGCTGGTTCGGCCGCTCGGCCCCTGTGGAGCCGCAGGACGGGCGCTCGGCCGAGGAGCGGCTCGCCGTCGCCACGCAACTCCAGCTGACCTGGTGGCGGTTCCGGCGCCACAAGCTGGCCGTGGTCTCGGGCGTAGTGGTGGCGCTGTTCTACCTGGTCGCCGCCTTCGCCCAAGTCGTGGCCTATGCCGATCCCCAGGCCACCGACGCCAAGCGCAGCTACATCCCGCCGCGCGCCATCCATCTGTTCGACGACGGCGCGTTCCGGCCCTACGTCACCGGCATGACCGGCAAGCGGGACCTGAAGACCTTCAAGCTGGTCTATGTTCCCGATCCCGCCCGCAAGCTGCACCTGACCCTGTTCGCCCACGGTTATCCCTACCGCCTGTTCGGCCTGATTCCGGCCGACCGGCACCTGCTGGGCATCGCCGACGGCCGGGTCGAGGACGGACTGTTCCTGCTGGGCACCGACCTCTTGGGGCGGGACCTGTGGTCACGGATGATGGTGGCGACCCAGATCTCACTGTCGGTCGGCCTGGTCGGCGTCGTCATGAGCCTGTTCCTGGGCGTGCTGCTGGGCGGCGTCTCCGGCCTCTATGGTGGCGCCGTCGACACCGTGATCCAGCGGCTGATCGAGGTCGTGCGCTCGGTGCCGACGATCCCGCTGTGGATGGGCATCGCCGCCGCCGTGCCCAGCTCCTGGTCGGTGGTCGAGGTCTATTTCGCGATCACGATCATCATCTCGCTGATCGGGTGGACCGACCTGGCGCGGGTGGTGCGCGGCCGCTTCCTGTCGCTGCGCGAGGAGGATTTCGTGGTCGCCGCCGAGCTGGCCGGCGCCAGCCAGATGCGGATCATCTTCCGTCACATGCTGCCGTCGTTCACGAGCCACATCATCGCGGCGGTCAGCCTGGCGCTGCCGGCCATGATCATCAGCGAGACGTCGCTGAGCTTCCTGGGCCTGGGCCTGCGCCCACCGGCGATCAGCTGGGGGATCCTGCTGCAGGACGCCCAGAACATCCAGACGCTGGCCGTGGCGCCCTGGCTACTCGCCGCGGCGGTCCCGGTGATCATCGTGATCCTGGCCTTCAACTTCCTGGGCGACGGCCTGCGCGACGCGGCGGACCCCTATGGCTGAAGCATTCCCTGGAGGCGCCGGCGCACCGATCCTGTCGGTGCGCGACCTCAAGACCTATTTCGGCGGCGACGAGGGCGTGGTCCGCGCCGTCGACGGCGCCAGCTTCGACCTGTTCCCCGGCCGCACCCTGGGCGTGGTGGGCGAGAGCGGCTGTGGCAAGTCCATGACCGCCCGCTCGATCCTGCAGATCGTCGAGCGGCCGGGCCGGGTGGTCGGCGGCCAGATGCTGCTGCGCCGCGCCGATGGCCAGGTCGTCGACCTGGCCCGCCTCGAGCCTGGCTCGCGCGCCATGCGCGACATCCGCGGCCGCGACATCGCGCTGGTGTTCCAGGAGCCGATGACGTCGCTCAGCGCCTTCTACACGGTCGGCAACCAGATCATGGAGGCGATCCGCCGCCACCAGCCGATGCCCAAGGCGGCGGCCCGGACCCGGACCATCGAGCTGTTGCGGCTGGTCGGCATCCCGCGGCCGGAGCGCCGGGTCGACGAGTATCCGTTCCAACTGTCGGGCGGGCTGCGCCAGCGCGTGATGATCGCCATGGCGCTGGCCTGCGACCCGCGGGTGCTGATCGCCGACGAGCCGACCACCGCGCTCGACGTCACCACCCAGGCCCAGATCCTGGACCTCTTGCGTCGGTTGCAGAAGGAGAAGGGGCTGGCCGTCATCCTGATCACCCACGACATGGGCGTGATCGCCGAGATGTGCGACCAGGTGGCCGTAATGTATCTGGGCCGGGTCGTGGAGTACGGCCCGGTCGACGAGATCTTCCGGGCGCCCCGCCACCCCTACACGCAAGCGCTGCTGCGCTCGATCCCGAGCATCATGGCCGAGCCGCGTGCTCGCCTCGCGACGCTGGTGGGCTCGATTCCGCATCCCTATCAGCGGCCGGCCGGCTGCCCGTTTCACCCGCGCTGCGATCGCTTCGTTGCCGGCACTTGCGATCGCAGCGTCCCGGAGCCGGTCGCGAGCGGCCCGGCCAGCGGCGTCAGCTGCTTCCGCTGGGAGGAGGTGCCGTGACCGACGCGGTGCTCGAGGTCGTCGACCTCAAGAAGCATTATCCCATCCGCAAAGGCCTGCTGCGTACGCCGGTGGGCGCGGTCAAGGCGGTCGACGGCGTCAGCTTCCGGATCGAGCCAGGCGAGACCCTGTCGCTGGTCGGCGAGAGCGGCTGCGGCAAGACTACCGTGTCGCGCTGCATTCTGCGGGCGCTGAAGCCGACCGCGGGCGAGATCCGGTTCCGGGCCGCGGGCGGCGGCGCCATCGACGTCGCGCGCCTCAGCAAGCGCGAGCTCCGGCCGCTGCGGCGGCACATGCAGATGATCTTCCAGGACCCGTTCTCGTCGCTCAATCCGCGCATGATGATCGGCGACATCATCGGTGAGCCGCTGCTGGTCAACGGCGTCGACCCGGCGGCGCGGCGGGCCCGGGTCAGGGACCTCTTGGACCTGGTGCAGCTGCCGGCCGCCTTCCTCAACCGCTTTCCCCATGCTTTCAGCGGCGGTCAACGGCAGCGGATCGGCATCGCCCGGGCCCTGGCGCTCAACCCTGACCTGATCGTCGCCGACGAACCGGTCTCGGCGCTGGACGTCTCGGTCCAGGCCCAGATCGTGAACCTGCTGCTCGATCTGCAGGACCGCCTGGGGCTCAGCTATCTGTTCGTCGCCCACGATCTGAGCGTGGTCAAGCATATGAGCCATCGCGTGGCGGTGATGTATGTCGGCCGCATCGCCGAGGTCGGGCCGACGGCGGCCCTCTATGCCCGGCCCTTGCATCCCTACACCGAGGCGCTGCTGTCGGCGGTGCCGGCGCCCGACCCGCGCCGGCGCTCGCAGCGGCTGATCCTGAAAGGCGAGGTCCCGGATCCGGCGAATCCGCCGCCCGGCTGCGCCTTCCACCCGCGCTGCCGCTACGCCGTCGACCGGTGCCGGACCGAGGTGCCGGCGCTGGAAGCGGTCGACTCAGGCCGCTGGGTCAGCTGCCATCGCGCGCGCGACTTGGCACTGACCGGCGTCGGGTCCACCGCCGCGGCCTGAGAGGCTGACGGTGGATTGATCCAAAAGTCCGCGCATGGCCGTTTGAACCGGCCATGCGCAGCTATCTGCCCGAGCCCTGGTCAGTCTTTGAAGTACCACGTCTCCGGATGACCGGTCGCCGGTGTCCGGCAGTGCTGGGCGATGCAGGTCCGGTCCGGGATGTTGCCCAGACGATCGCTGACCAGCCGCACCCCCATGAACGCCGGCGACTGGCCGACGATGCCGATGCTCCACTGCTGGTCGATCGCCAGCTTCCAGATCTCCTGGGTCGTCTTGTTGCGCTCGTCCTCCTTCTGGCCAGCGGCTGAGCGGAACAGCTCGAAGGCCTTGAGAATCAGCGGATCGTTCGGCTTGGATCCGAGCGTGCCGTTGGACACGAACCACTTGGCCCATTCGGGCGACAGCACGGCATCGCTGGGGTCGACCGGCAGCGTATAGCGTGGAAACAGGTACAGGTTCTCCGAACCGCCATTCGACCACAGCATGATCTGGTGCTCGTTGTTGCGCGAGCGCTGGGTCGCCAGGAACCGTTCCATTTCCTTGATGTCGCCCTGAATGCCGATCTTCCGCCATTGCTGGACGATCATCTCGGCCTGCTGTGGATAGGGAACGAACGACTTGGTGACCTGCAGCTCGATGCGCAGGCGCTGGCCGTTGTCGGTGCGCAGGCGGAAGCCCTCGCTGTCCTTCTTGGTCAGGCCGATCGCGTCGAGCATGGCGTTGGCCTTGTCCGGGTCGTAGGTCGACCATTTCTTGCGCCACTCGGGGCCCGGGCTCTGGCCCAGGGACTCGTTCGGAGCCGCCGATCCGGGCGTGCCGAGGCCGAGCCAGAAGGTGTCGTTCATCTGGTCGCGGTCGATGCCCAGCGACAGCGCTCGCCGGAAGTCGGCCGTGTTGATCCATTTCTGGATCTCGGGATCCTTGTTGAAGCTCATGTTGAAGTGGAGCAGCGTGTCGGAGCCGTTGAACGACAGGTCCAGATGGACCTTGTAGTGGCCCTTCTCCTGGTTCTCGATGATGACCGGCAGCTTGCCCAGATCGATGTGCCGTTCCTGCATGTCATATTCACCGGCGACCGCGCGCAGGTTCACGATCTCGGTGTCTTCGGCCAGGTTCATCTCGATGCGATCGATGTAGGGCAGCTGATTACCCTCGGTGTCGACCGCCCAATAATAGGGATTGCGCTCCAGCACGAAGGTCGGGGTATTGATCGGCTTGACCATGCGCCAGGGCCCGATGGTCGGCAGCTCGGGGTTGAGTTCCCAGTCCTTCTTGACCTGCAGCATGTCGAGCCAGCCCTTGAAGCCCTCGGCCGTGGCGCGCTTGTTCAGGGCCTCGGCCGACGAGTACTTGGGCAGGAACTGCTTCAGGTAATGGGCCGGGGCGTCGGGCCCGAAAAAGTTGCCGGTCTGCGACTGGCCTCGGCTTTGGCCGGCGCCGATGCCGGTGTCGCCGGCCAGCAGATCGACGAACAGGTAGTTGGCGGCCTCGAACTTGAACGCAACCGTGGTCTCGTCGATCTTCTCGACCCGCCCCGGCTTGCCGCCCGCGATCATTTCGGCCATCGGATTGGGATTGATCTCGCGGTTGCTGTACAGGTCCTCGTACCAGAACACGAAATCGTCGGCGGTAAAGGGCGCGCCGTCTGACCATTTCATGCCCCGGCGCAAATGCAGGGTGATGGTCTTGCCGTCGTCGCTGACGTCCCAGCTGCGGGCCATGCTGGGCATCGGCTTGGTGCCGCTGTAGTCCCACAGGAGCGGCTTGTCCGAGGAATTCATGCGGTTGCCGTTCTCGGCATCGCCGGTGCCGATGAAAGCACGGTGCCACGCGCCGCCATATTTGCCGATCTCGTGGAGCGGCTTGATCACCATCGGCTCCTGGGGCACCCGCTGGTCCACCGGCGGCAACTTGCCCGCCGCCACTAGCTTGGCGAGGTCGGGCGACTCGTGGAATTTCGCCGGGATCTTCGCCGGGTCGAGGACAAGCTCGGGGCCCTCGAGCGTGCCGACCAAGCCCGAGGCGGCCAAGTCGCCGACCGGCGCTTGGGCCGCTGCCGGCATCATCAGCGCCACGGACAGGGCGCTCCCGAGCAATACGCTCATATGATGTCTCATGCGCTTCCTCCCCTTCGCGGTCTAAGGCCGCTCCCGAGGATCAGGGTCTCGCAGCGGCCTGCCGCCGTCGAGAAAAAAGCGCTGACCTAACCGATGTCGCGGCGGGCCGCGTCGCGCAGGCTGTCGATCGATACCGGCCGGCCCTTGCGCTCGACATACCAGAACGCCCAGCCGTTGCAGGCCGGCAGGTTCTGGACGGCAGCGGCGACCTGATGGATCGAGCCGCGCACGCGCTCGGTGATCAGGCTGCCGTCGGCGCGGACCCGGGCCGCGTAGCGCCGGCGCTGGTCGAACAGAACGTCGCCCGCCTCGATCAGGCCGCGCTCGATCAGACTGCCGAACGGCACGCGCTCGGCGTCACGCCGATCGGGGGTGATCTCCAGGCTGTCGGTATCCACGGGCGCGACCGCCGCGATGCGGGCGCGCGCCGCGGCCGCATAGTCGGGATCACGCTCGAGCCCGATGAACCGGCGGCCGAGCCGGCGTGCCACGGCGCCGGTGGTGCCGGTGCCGAAGAACGGGTCCAGGACGATCTGCCCGGGCCGGCTTGAAGCGATCAGCACCCGATGCAGCAGCGCCTCGGGCTTCTGGGTGGGGTGCAGCTTGCGGCCGTCGAGCTTCAGCCGTTCCTGGCCGGTGCACAGCGGAATCAACCAGTCACTGCGCATCTGCAGATCGTCGTTGAGCGCCTTGCAGGCGGCGTAGTTGAACGTCGGCCGGCCGGACTCCTGGCGCGCGGCCCAGATCAAGGTCTCATGGGCGTTGGTCAGGCGCCGGCCGCGGAAGTTGGGCATCGGGTTGGCCTTACGCCAGATCACGTCGTTCAGGATCCAGAAGCCCTGGTCCTGGAGCGCCGCGCCGAGCCGAAAGATGTTGTGGTAGCTGCCGATTACCCAGATCGCGCCGTCATCGCGCAGAACCCGCCGGCATTCGCCGAGCCAGCGCATCGTGAACCGGTCGTAGTCGGCGAAGTTGCCGACCTTGTCCCAGTCGGCATCGACGCCGTCGACGCGGCTCTGGTCCGGACGCAGCAGCTCCTGGCGCAGCTGAAGGTTATAGGGTGGGTCGGCGAAGATCAGGTCGACCGAGCCGTCCGGGATCTGCCGGAGCAGCTCGACACAGTCGCCGACCAGGACCTGATCCAGCGGAAGCGGGGGAGGGACGGCGTCGGACGGCATCGCGGCGCAGCTTCGCCCGGCGCCGACTCTGCGTCAAGAATCAATCACTTGCGCCAAAATCGGCAGAATTCACATCAAGTCTTTGCGTCCGAAACGGGGCAAAGCCCAAGCGATGGTGGCGGTTCGGTCCCAGCCGTTCGATCGCCGCCCGGTGCTCGGGTGTCCCATAGCCGGCGTTGCGCTCCCAGCCATAGCCCGGATGGCGCCGGCCCAGCCGTTCCATGACCCGGTCGCGCGCGACCTTGGCCAGGATCGATGCCGCGGCAATCGAGAGCGACAGGGCGTCGCCGTCGACGATGGCATCGGCCGGACAGCCCAGGTCGCGCGGCACCAGATTGCCGTCCACCAGGACATGGGCCGGGCGCACGGGCAGCCGCGCCACGGCCCGGCGCATGGCCAGGAACGTGGCCTGGAGGATGTTGAGCCGTTCGATCTCGACCGTGCTGGCGCAGGCCACGGCGGCGATGACTCCCCCCTTCGTGGTTTGTCGGCGCCTGAGCTCGGCGGCGATGCTTTGGCGGGTTTCGGCCGTCAGTTGCTTGGAGTCGTCGATCCGGCGCAGCAGCGACCGGGGTACGAGCGCCGGCATCAGGATGACGGCGGCCGCGGCAACCGGGCCGGCCAGCGGTCCGCGGCCCGCCTCGTCGACCCCGGCGACCAGTCCGCTGTACCGGCGTTCGTGGGCGAAGTCGGGCATGGCCGGTCAGGCCGACAGCCAGACCGGATTCTTCAGGCGCGCCATGAGCGCGGCATGGGCGGCCAGCTCGGCCTCGGTCGGGGCATGCGGCCGGGCCGGCCGCGCGACCCGCGTGATCGCGACAGGCGCGGCCTCGGCCAGGCTGGCCGCCAGCTCCAGGCCCCGTTGCCGGCCGCCCTGCAGCTCGACATAGACGTCAGCCAGCAGGCGGGCGTCGAGCAGCGCCCCGTGCTTGGTCCGGTGCGTGTTGTCGATGACGAAGCGCTTGCACAGCGCGTCTAGGCTCACCGGAGATCCCGGGAACTTCTTCTTCGCCATCTGCCAGGTGCAGGTGGCGCGGCCGGCGGCCAGGACCGGCCGGCCACAGCGCTGCAGCTCGGCGTTCAGGAACCGCATGTCGAACTCGGCATTGTGGATCACCAGCGGCGCATCGCCGAGGAACTCCAGCATCTCGTCGACAAGGTCGGCGAAGCGCGGCTTGTCCGCCAGGAAGTCCGACGACAGGCCATGGATGGCCTCGGCATCGGGCGGCATATCGCGCTCGGGGTTGTAGTAGCGCCAATAGTCGCGGCCGGTATAGACGCCATTGACGATCTCGATCGCGGCCAGCTCAACCAGGCGATGGCCGGACGAGGGATCAAGGCCGGTCGTCTCGGTGTCCAGCACCAGCTCGCGCATGATCTACCTTTAGCGGTTCCTTTCGCCGTATACCGCTAGATTTGCTGGAAAACAAGGCCTTGCGCAGAGCCTTCCAAGTCGCGGCGAAGCCTAGCCCGGTGGGGATCACGTGGTCGGCGCGGCGCCGCTTCTCCGGGTCGGGCATCTGCTTGGCCAGGATTCCGGCGAGCTTGGCGGCGGACATGCCCGGCCGGCGAAGCACGCGCTGGTGCTGCAGCCAAGCCGGCGCGCTGACCACCAGGACCGTGTCGCACCGACGATCACCCCGGGATTCGAACAGCAGCGGCACGTCCAGCACGACCACGGGGCGGGCCCGATGGCGCAGCAGGAAGCGGCGCTGCGCCCGGCGCACCATCGGATGCAGAATTCCCTCCAGGCGCTGCAGCTCGGCGGCATCGCGGAATACCCGGTCACCAAGCGCGCGCCGGTCGACCGCGCCATTCCGGACGGTGCCGGGGAAGGCCGCG
The DNA here is from genome assembly GCA_964511405.1 of uncultured Comamonadaceae bacterium. Lineage (GTDB taxonomy): Bacteria > Pseudomonadota > Alphaproteobacteria > Elsterales > Elsteraceae > CAZEFK01. The sequence continues at coordinate 12,753 of CAZEFK010000150.1, forward strand.
GCGATCGCCGCCACGGCCGCGCCGCCCGGACCGGTCAGCCGATGGACCGTGGCATCGGCATCATGGACGGGAATGCCCATGGCCCGGATCATCCGCGCCGCGGTCGACTTGCCCATGGCGATCGACCCGGTGAGGCCAACGACCCGCATCGGTCAGTCCGCCGCCACCCCCTGCGCGCGCAGGAAATCCAGCAGCGGCAGCAGCGGCAGGCCCAGGATCGTGAACACGTCGCCCTCGATCCGGGCGAACAGCTGGGCACCGAGACCTTCCAGCTGATAGGCCCCGACCGACTCCAGCAGGCGACTGCCGGCCGCCTCGACATAGGCTTCGAGAAAACCATCGCTGAAGGCGCGCATGGTCAGGCGGGCGCGGGCCACGTGGTGCCACAGCCGGGCGTCACCGGCCATCACCACGGCGGCGGTCACCAGCTCGTGGCTGCGCCCGCGCAGGGCGCGGAGCTGGGCGCGGGCATGGTCGAGATCGGGCGGCTTGTCGAACCACACCTCCCCGGCCACCAGCATCTGGTCGGCGCCGACCACCAGCGCCTCGGGATGGCGCCGGGCCACCCGCCGGGCCTTGAGTTCGGCCAGGTGCTCGGCCACCGTCGCGGCATTGGCGCCGTCGGCGCGCAGCGCCTGCTTGACCTCGGCTTCATCGACCGCCGGCGCTACGGCCTCGGCCACCAGGCCGGCCGCCGTCAGCATCGCCAGCCGAGTGGTGCTGCCGGACGCCAGGATCAGCGGGCGCTCGGCCGCTCCCATCAGGCGGGTCATGGCTCGGCCGACTTGTGGATCGCGTAGTGCTGGAGGATGGCGGCGGCCGTTTCCTCGATCGACCGCCGCGTCACGTCGATCACCGGCCACCCCTTCTCCGCAAATAGCCGCCGGGCGGCCACCACCTCTTTCTTGACGGCCTCGAGGTCGGTGTAGTCGGTCTCGTCGTCATGGGCGAGCTGGCTCAGTCGGTTGCTGCGGATTTGCACCAGCCGGTTGGGATCGTTGGTCAGCCCCACGACGAAGGGACGACGCACCGTGAACAGCTCCGGCGGCAGCGCCACGCCCGGCACCATCGGAATGTTGGCGGCTTTCACCCCGCGGTTGGCCAGGTACATGCAGGTCGGGGTCTTCGAGGTGCGCGATACGCCGACCAGGATGATGTCGGCCTCCTCCAGGTTCCAGGTGGATTGGCCGTCGTCATGGGTCATGGCGAAGGTCATGGCGTCGATGCGCGAGAAATACTCGGCGTCGAGGCTGTGCTGCTTGCCGGGCACGGCACCGCTGGGCATCCCCAGATAACTGCCAAGCGCACCGATGACCGGATCGAGCACCGGGATCAGCGGCACCTGCAGGCGCCGGCACCCGTCCTGCAAAGCCGCCCGCAGGCTGTCCTCGACCAGGGTGAACATCACCGGACCCGGATGGGCGGCGATGCCGTCGACCACCTTCTCCAGATGGCTGCGGCTGCGCACCAGCGACCAGACATGTTCATGCGCCTCGACGCCGGCGAACTGGACCAGGCAGGCCCGCGCGACGCGGTAGATCGTCTCACCCGTCGCATCCGACACAAGGTGGATATGGACCACGCGGGCCGGGGAGGAAGCAGCAAGCGGTTCGCTCATGGCCGAATGCTACCAGGGTCGATCCGCGCCGCCTACTTGGGGCATCTGGTCTGGGGGCAATCCGGGAAAGCTGGGGATAACCCGGCCGTTCGCACAGGGTCTTCGCGATCGGCTCCCGCTGGCCTCGGGTTGGCCGGCCGGTTCATAAGGCGGGGGATATTCTCTAGGCGGCGCTGTCCCAAACCGGCATGATCGCCACCGTCCCCGCCTTGCCCGCTGCCACGCACGCCGTGTTTCTCCTGCCATGTCAATAGGTTGACGCCGTCCTTGGGATCTTCTCCACAAGCCGCGCGGTCGCAGCACAGCCGTGGATAGGTCTGGGGATAATCCCACAGCCGCGGATAATCCCCAGCTTTCCGGACGCCACTACCTCTTCAATCTTTTCTTAACTTCCGCCTTCCTTGAGACTGCGATCCGCATGACACCCTGCCCGCCGCACCTCGCCGCCAAGCCCTTGCTCGCAGCGCTCTGCGGCCACTGCCTGCCGACCGTGCCGTTCTGGCTGATGCGCCAAGCCGGGCGCTACCTTCCCGAATACCGCGCGCTGCGGGCCAAGGCCGGCAGTTTCCTGGATCTCTGCCTCGACCCCGCTGCAGCCGCCGAGGTCACGTTGCAACCGGTCCGGCGCTTCGGCACCGACGGCGCGATCCTGTTCGCCGACATCCTGATCGTCCCCCACGCGCTCGGGCAGCCTGTCACCTTCGAGACCGGAGAGGGTCCAAAGCTCGATCCGATCCGGTCTGCCGCTGGCTTGGATCGGCTATCGGGACAGCATTTGCTGGATCGGGCGTCGCCCGTCTTGGAGACGGTTCGGCGGGTCAAGGCGAGCCTGCCGCCATCGGTCACCCTGCTCGGCTTCGCTGGAGCGCCATGGACGGTCGCCACCTACATGGTGGAAGGCGGCAGCAGCCGCGACTTCGCCGAGACGAAGGGCTGGGCCGCCCGCGATCCCAAGGGCTTCCAGGCACTGATCGACCTTCTGATCGACAGCACGGTCGAGTACCTGTCGGCCCAGGCCCAGGCCGGCGCGGAGGCCGTTCAGCTGTTCGACAGCTGGGCCGGCGCGCTGCCGGACGATGGCTTCGAACGCTGGGTCATCGAGCCGACCAAGGCCATCATCGGACGGTTCAAGGCCCGGCATCCGCAGGTTCCGGTCATTTGCTTTCCACGCGGCGCGGGCGCCAACTATCTGCGCTTCACCGAGGCCGTGTCCTGCGACGCGCTTGGCCTGGATACTACGGTCCCGCTCGCCTGGGCTGCGCACCAGCTCCAGCCGCACCGGGTGCTCCAGGGCAACCTTGATCCCATCCTGCTGGCCGTCGGCGGCGGCGCCTTGGCGGCGGCTGCGGCGCGCATTCTCGAGACGCTGGCGAACGGCCCGTTCGTGTTCAACCTCGGGCATGGCGTCGTGCCGCACACGCCGCCCGAGCATGTCGCGGCCCTGGCGGCCCAGATCCGGACATTCCGGCGAGCATGACACGGACGGCCGTGGTCCTGATGAACCTGGGCGGTCCCGACCAGCCGGAGGCCGTTCAGCCGTTCCTGTTCAATCTGTTCCACGACCCCGCCATCCTGCGGGTGCCGCAGCCGCTGCGATGGCTGCTGGCCCGGATGCTGGCGGCCCGGCGCGCCCCGGTCGCACGCGCGATCTACGACCATCTAGGCGGGGGTTCGCCGTTGCTGGCCAACACCGAAGCCCAGGCGACGGCGCTCTCCCCCGTCCTCGGCTCGGGCATGCGGGCGTTCATCGCCATGCGCTACTGGCATCCGCGCGCGGCCGAGACCGTCGCTGCCGTGAAGGCCTGGGCGCCGGACCAAGTCGTGCTGCTGCCGCTCTACCCGCAGTTCTCGACGACCACCACGGCGTCGTCCCTTGCCGAATGGCAGGCAGCCGCTCGCCGCGCCGGACTTACGGCGCCGACCCGCACGGTCTGCTGCTATCCCGAGAATGCCGGGCTGGTTGCAGCGCTGGTCGGCGGGATCGGCCCGGCCCTGGACGAAGCCCGTCGGGCCGGCCGGCCGCGGCTGCTGTTCTCCGCCCATGGGCTGCCCAAGCGGGTTGTCGACCGCGGCGATCCCTATCCGGACCAGGTCAAACGGACGGCTGCCGCGGTGGTCGAAGGGCTCCGGCGCGGCGGCGTCAACGACCTCGACTGGAGCATCGGCTACCAGAGCCGGGTCGGACCGCTCGAGTGGATCGGTCCGTCGACCGATGCCGAGATCGCACGCGCCGGCGCCGATCGCGTGCCGCTGGTCGTGTGTCCCATCGCGTTCGTGTCCGATCATTCCGAGACGCTGGTCGAGATCGAGGTCGAGTATCGCCGGCTGGCCGCGCAGCACGGCATGCCGGCCTTCGTCCGCGTGCCGGCGGTCGGTGCCGACCCGCGGTTCATCGCCGGCCTGGCCAGCCTGGTCAGCGCGGCCCTGCAATCGGATGCACCCATATGCCCCGCGGCCGGCCACCGGACCTGCCCGGCGGCCGCGACCGGATGTCCGGCAGGGATGTGACTGCGATGTACTTGTGGCTGAAGGCCGGACACATTATCTCGGTGATTGCCTGGATGGCAGCGATGCTTTATCTGCCGCGGCTGTTCGTTTATCACGCCCAGGCGCCGGCTGGGTCGGCCCAGTCCGAGACCTTCAAGGTGATGGAACGGCGGCTGTCGCGGGCAATCATGACGCCGGCGATGATTGCCACCTGGGGCTTCGGAATTGCCCTGGCGGCGACCGGCGATTGGATGAGCGCCGGATGGCTGCAGGCCAAGTTGGTTCTGGTCCTGGCCATGTCGGCGCTGCACGGGCAGCTGATGCGCTGGCGCCGGGACTTCGCCATGGATCGCAACAGCCGGTCGGCCGTTTTCTATCGAGTCGTCAACGAAGTGCCGATGGTGCTGTTGATCGGCATCGTCATCCTGGTTGTCACAAAGCCCTTCTAATCCGCCGCACGGGAACGCGGTTGACGGCCGGGGGCCGATGCCGTAAGCGTGTCGCGGAGGACGAAAGTCTCGACGGGTCGTCCTTCTTCCACCTCTCCGGGCGTTCGGTACGGCTGACGAAGCCGCTGTCCTGGGCAAGGCGCGTGATGCCGCCCTGCCGGACGCCTCTCAAGCTCATGGCATTCTGATGCATCTTGAAACGCTGAAGCGCAAAACGCCCGCCGATCTTTTGGCATTCGCCGAAGAACTGGAGATCGAGAACGCAAGCGCCCTGCGCAAGCAGGACATCATGTTTGCGATCCTCAAGCAGCTCGCCGAAAACGAGGTGCCGATCTTTGGGGACGGCGTGCTGGAGATCCTGCAGGACGGCTTCGGATTCTTGCGTTCGCCGGAAGCCAATTATCTTCCGGGCCCTGACGACATCTATGTCAGCCCGAGCCAGGTGCGCCGCTTTGGCCTACGGACTGGCGACACCGTCGAAGGACAGATCCGGGCGCCGAAGGACGGCGAGCGCTACTTCGCGCTGCTCAAGGTCAACAACATCAATTTCGAGGCGCCCGAGAAGGTCCGGCACCGGATCAACTTCGACAACCTGACGCCGCTCTATCCCGACCGGCGCCTCAAGATCGAAGTCGAGGACCCGACCCGCAAGGACCTGACCACCCGGGTCATCGACTTGATCGCGCCGCTCGGCAAGGGCCAGCGCGCCTTGATCGTGGCGCCGCCCCGGACCGGTAAGACGGTGATGCTGCAAAACATCGCCCATGCCATCGCCCACAACCATCCCGAGGTCTACCTCATCGTG
>CAZEFK010000151.1:0-17974 GCA_964511405.1 uncultured Comamonadaceae bacterium
GGCGCGGCGCGGCTCGACGCGTTCCTGGCCGCCCAGGCCGGCCGCCGCGCCGTTGCCCTGGTCGAGCGCGACGGCTTCGGCCGGACCGAGCAGTTCGCGCCGGTGCGGGTCGCCGGCGCGCCCGGCGACCTGGTGCCGGTCCAGCTGGGCGCGGTGCGCGACGGAGTGATCGAGGCAGAATGACCGACACCCAGGACGAGGCACGCAAGGGCGGCTGGCTCTCGCGGCTGCGGGCGGGGCTGACCCGTTCGTCCTCCAAGCTGACCGAGGGCATCGCGACGATCTTCGCCCGGCGCAAGCTGGACGACGACGCCATCGAGGCGCTGGAGGACCTGCTGATCTCGGCCGATCTCGGCGTGTCGATCGCGGCCGAGCTCACCGCCAACCTCCGCCGCACCCGGTTCGGCAAGGACGTGACCGACGAGGAGGTGCGCGAGGCGCTGGCCGCCGACATCGAGCGCATGCTGCTGCCGGTGGCCAAGCCGTTGCCGGTGCGGACCGGATTGAAGCCCCAGGTGGTGCTGGTGGTCGGGGTCAACGGCTCGGGCAAGACCACCACCATCGGCAAGCTGGCGCAGCTCAACCGCAGCGCCGGGCGATCGGTGATGATGGCCGCCGGCGATACCTTCCGCGCCGCCGCCGTCGAGCAGCTCAAAATTTGGGGCCAGCGCACGGGCGTGCCGGTGGTGGCCCGGCCGCCCGGGGCCGATCCGGCGGCGCTCGCCTATGACGCCGTGGTCGAAGCGCAGGCCGCCGGCACCGACCTCCTGTTGATCGACACCGCCGGCCGGCTGCACAACAAGTCCGACCTGATGGCCGAGCTGGCCAAGGTGGTCCGCGTGCTGAAGAAGGCCGACCCGGCGGCGCCGCACGATTGCTTGCTGGTGCTGGATGCGACCATCGGCCAGAACGCCCATGCCCAGGTCGAGACCTTCCGCGAGATCGTGTCGATCACGGGCCTGGTTCTGACCAAGCTGGATGGCTCGGCCAAGGGTGGCGTGGTGGTGTCGCTGGCCGAACGCTACGGCATGCCCGTCCACGCCATCGGCGTCGGCGAGACCGCCGACGACCTGCGGCCCTTCTCGGCCGACGCCTTCGCCCGCAGCCTGATGGGCCTGCCGCCGCGCGCGTAGCTACGCGCTGGGCCGGTGCAGGGCGACCCCGGCCGCGATCAGGGCGATGCCGAGCGCCTCGGCCGGCGACGGCAGCTGGCGCAGGATCAGCGTGGAGTGCCATCGGGTCGCCGGCGAGGACTGCTTCATCCTGAAGCTGCACATCCCGGCGCTCGATCAGCTGGACCGCGTGCTCGATCAATTCCTGGCTCACCGCCAGACCACCACCTCAATCGTCCAGTCGACGACGGTGCCGCTGCGGCCCCTGCCGCGGCCTGGGCATGACGGGTGGCCACACTTGGCAAACCAAGCAGCCTGGGATATTTCATTGGACACATTGAAACCCATCTGGTTAGGATATAAATGACTATCCGGGTGGGAAATATCGATGTCGTCCTCCGGACCCGCGACGAGCACTGCCCGCCGCATGTCCATGCTGATTGCGCAGGAGAGGGCTGGAGTGCTCGCTACCGGTTCTGGTTCCTCTCCGATGATGTCCAGTTTTGGGATTTTCAGCCTGAGCGTCCACATCGACGGCCGCGGCAGGCAACTCTTAACGAGGTTGGTCAGGCGATCTACGAGAACTTGCCTGCGATCAGGATGCGTTGGTGGGAGGTGATGGGCACGGTGTGCCTCGACAATCAGCTGTTCGTGCCCATTGCTCAGAACCAAGCCCAGCGGACGACACGCGTGTTACGGATTCGAGGTGGATCTTATGAGCCGATAAGGCAGATCCTTCGCCTAATTCTGAGCGACGGCTCGGTGTTCGAAAAGCCCCTCTAGGGGAGATCAAGATATGGCATTCCGACAGATCACGACGGAACAGTATGAGGCGGCAATCGCGGCCGCGGAGGCGCAGGGCTCGCGTGGTGTGCAGGTCGAGGCTGTGAATTATGACAGTGATCGCGATGCCATCACGATCCAGCTATCGAATGTCGTGAGCATCGAGATCATGCGCTCGGCAGTGACGGAATGGGCTGATCTACCGGCTACGGATATGCAGGCGATCCGCTTGTCGGCAGCCAGGGATGCCCTCGCCGCCGGCTCCAGTGACGTCCACGTCGACATCGCTGGCTTGTTGATCGATGTCATTCCCGATCAGCTGTTTCGGAAGGCGTTTGCCCGGCGTGGCGGCCAGACGACGTCGGACGCGAAGGCAACCGCTGCTCGCGCCAACGGCGCGCGCGGCGGTCGGCCTCGGAAACCCGTGCCGGCGTCGGCGTGACGGCGGTCGGGCGCCTTACAGCCCCGGCTTGTCCTCGGTCGAGCTGTTGGTGATCGGCACCAGCGGGCCGGGGCCGGCGTCGCGGTCGGCGCGCAGCGACCAGGCGACAGTGGGGAAGGCCAGCTCCGCCCACGGGATCTCGTCCCAGCCATAGAGCCCGACCGCCTCGCTCTCGGGGCCGGCGGCGATATCGGGCTCGATCAGGCGGGCGCGGTAGATCAGCTGGACCTGGCTGATCCGCGGCACGTTCCAGACCGCCAGCAGGCCATCGACGGCGATCACGGCGCGCGCCTCCTCCCAGGCCTCGCGGCGGGCGCCGGCCTCGGTGGTCTCGTTGAGCTCCAGATAGCCCGCCGGCAGGGTCCAGAACCCGCGCCGCGGCTCGATGGCGCGCTTGCACAGCAGGACCCGGCCGTCGGCGCGCACCACCGAGCCGACGATCACCTTGGGATTCTCGTAGGCAACGTAGCCGCAGCTGTCGCACATCAGGCGCGGGCGGTCGTCGCCCGGGGGGATGCGTCGGTTGACCGGTCCGGCGGGCGGAGGCGAAGTCATCGAGGCGGGAGCTTAAGCGGGTGCCCCCCATCTCGCAACGCTACCTGCGCTGACGTGCCACCTGCCGCCATTCGGCAATTCGCTTGTCATCGGCGCGCGTTATCGTCAAGGTCCTGCCTCCCCGCCGGGCCGTGTCGCCGCGGGCTCCTTCACCCCAGCCTCCCTGCCTGGTCGCGCCCGATGGTGCGGAGCCCAGGCGCCGCCCGGCCGATGCCGGGCCTGCCCCAAGGATCTTGGATGTCGTTTGACGACCTGAATCTCTCGGACGCCCTCCGGCGTGCCCTCGCCGATCTTGGCCACGACCAGCCGACGCCCATTCAGGAGTCGGCGATTCCGCCGGCCCTGGAGGGCCGCGACTTGATCGCCTCGGCCAGCACCGGCACGGGCAAGACCGCGGCGTTCCTGCTGCCCGCCCTGACCCGGCTCGAAGCTCAGCGGCCGACGCCGCGCGGCGCGGCGCGCGTGCTGGTGCTGGCGCCGACCCGCGAGCTGGCCGCGCAGCTCGCCGCCCAGGCCCGCAACTATGCCAAGTATCTGCGCTTGATGCAGGGGCTGGTCACCGGCGGCGCGCCCTATCCGGCGCAGCGGCGGATCCTCGGCCAGCGCATCGACCTGCTGGTCGCCACGCCGGGCCGCCTGATCGACCATCTGGACCAGGGCGCGGTCGACCTCAGCCGGGTCGAGCTGCTGGTCCTGGACGAGGCCGACCGCATGCTCGACATGGGCTTCATGCCGGCCGTGCGGCGCATTGCGGGCGCCTGCCCGGCCGACCGGCAGACATTGCTGTTCACCGCTACCTGGGACGGTGCCATGGCCAAGGTGGGCGCGGAGCTGCTGCGCGACCCGGTGCGCGTCGCCGTCACGGCCAAGGCCGAAGCGCCAGCGCGCATCGAGCAGCAGGCCTACCTGGCCGACGACACCAGCCACAAGGAGCGGCTGCTGTCGGCGCTGCTCAAGACCCACCAAGGCGGCCAAGGGGTGATCTTCGTGGCCACCCGCCGCCGCGCCGACCGGCTGGCGGCGACCCTGTACGATGCCGGGCTGTCGGCGGCGGCGCTGCATGGCGAGATGACCCAGGGCATCCGCACCCAGACCTTGTCGGCGCTGCGGAACCGGCGGCTGGACTGGCTGGTCGCGACCGACCTCGCGGCCCGCGGCATCGACGTCGCCGGCCTCGGGCTGGTCGTCAATTTCGACCTGCCGCGGGTGCCCGAGGACTATGTCCACCGCATCGGGCGCACCGGCCGCGCCGGCAGCGCCGGCGTCGCGGCGGCGCTGGTCGGGCCGGACGACGTGGCCCTGCTCCGCCCGATCGAGCGCTATCTGGGCCAGCCGCTGCCGCGGGCGGTGATCCCGGGCTTGGAACCGGTCCGGGCGACCGATGCCGTCCCGGGCCGGCCGCGGCGCCCGCATCCTGGCCGCCGGCCGAATGGCTTCGCCAAGCCGCGCCGGCCGCGCTCGGCCGCTACGGCGTGACGATGACGGTCGCCATCGGATAGTGGGTGTTGGCGCCGGTGAAGGGCGGGAATTTGTTGAAATCGGCCCGCATCAGGTGGCGCACCGGCGAGTTCAGCGCGGCGTCCAGCGCCGCCGCGCTGTCGAACACCACCTTGTTGCGCTGCATGTAGGCCACCCGCGGCCAGGGCAGGAAGCCGCGCCAGTCCAGCCGGGTGCAGATCTCGATCTCGCGGATCGCGGGGAACTGGGCCATGATCGGCGGGTGCGACCGGATATAGTGGTCGTGCCAGGCGTTCAGGTCTTCGGCCTCGCCCTGGTAGGAGACCAGATAGGTGCAGTGCGGCTGGCCGGCCGGGGTGCGGAACACCGGGTCGGGCACCGGAAAGCGGCGGGCGACCATGGCCTGCTGGGTGGCGGCGAGGCCGCCCAGGCTGGGCAGGGCGCCTGGTGCGGCCAGCGCCTGCAAAGGTCCGTCCTGCGCCAGGGCGGCTTCCAGATCGGCGATGTCGGTGAAATAGAGTTGAAGGGCCAGCTGCGGCGGCGCGCCATCATTGAGGTAGGGGTCGCTCGCCTGGGCGGGCGTATAGATCCGGGCGGAGACCAGGCCCGGCGCGGTCCGCAGGATCTGGGCGATGCGGGCGAGGTCGTCGCCGCTGGCCCGGCGCGCCCCCTGCGCGGGATCGTGGAACGTCAGGAAATAGGTGAAGGCCATCGGTGGGATCAGGCAGCCTGCGCGCGGGGGTTGATCGATTGCGCCCGGTCGGCGAAGTCGCCGCCCAGGAACTCCGGCCGCTTATAGAACCCGGCCAGCCAGCTGGCCAGCAAGCATAGCTCCTCCAGCTTGACCAGCTCGTTGAGGGTGCCCTCGGGAAACTTGACCTGGAAGGCATCGGAGATGGTCTCCAGCAGCGCTTCGATCTGCTCGATCCCCAGCCCCAGGTCGGTCTCGATCACCGCAGTGCGGGTCAGCTGGGCCTCGTCGATGCCATATTCGTCGCGGATCAGCTTCACGATCCAGCGGAACATGTGCATCCAGTTCTTGACCTCTTCCGAACCTCGCATCGAGACCTCCGCGGCGAAGTGGGGACCGTAATCGACAAACGTTGAAGTTCGGTTGCCTCAAATCCCGAATTGGGCCGGTTCCGGCACCCGATCGTTACCACGGGTCGGGGCTTGATGCGCCACAATCGGGCGATAAGGTGCGCCTTGATGCAAGCCCCAGACGGGGCCAGGAGGAGTCCCGGTGCGATCGACCAACAGCGTGCTGGCCAGCTACGGCACGACGATTTTCGAAGTGATGTCGCGGCTGGCGCGCGAGACGGGCGCGCTCAACCTCGGCCAAGGCTTTCCCGACGGCGGCGAGCCCGACCCGGTGCTGGACGCCGCGGCGGCGGCCCTGCGCTCGGTGTCGAACCAATATCCGCCGATGATGGGGCTGCCGGCGCTGCGCCAGGCGGTCGCCCGCCACGACCGCCGCTTCTACGGCATCGAGGCCGACTGGGAGCGCCAGGTCATGGTCACGACCGGCGCCACCGAGGCCCTGGCCGCGACTCTGTTCGCGCTCATTGAGCCGGGCGACGAGGTGGTGCTGATCGAGCCGCTCTACGATTCCTACCTGCCGATCGTGCGGCGGGCCGGCGGCATCGCCCGGCTGGTGCGCCTGACGCCGCCCGACTGGCGGCTGCCCGCGGCCGAGCTCGAGGCCGCCTTCTCGGACCGCACCAAGCTGATCCTGTTCAACACGCCCATGAATCCGTCGGCCAAGGTGTTCAGCCGCGACGAGCTGGACCTGATCGCGCGGCTGGTCGAGCGGCACGACGCCTATGCGGTGTGCGACGAGGCCTATGAGCACCTGATCTTCGACGGCATGGCCCATGTGCCGCTGATCACGTTGCCCGGCATGGCCGAGCGCGCGGTGCGCATCGGCTCGGCCGGCAAGACCTTCTCACTGACCGGGTGGAAGGTCGGCTACATCACTGCGGCGCCGGCGTTGATCGACCGCATTGCCCGGGCCCACCAGTTCCTGGTGTTCACGACCGCGCCCAACCTGCAGCAGGCCGTGGCGGCCGGGCTCGACCAGGACGACGGCTATTTCGCCGACCTGACGGCCGGCATGCAGGCCAAGCGCGACCGTCTGGCCGCGGGCCTCGGCGATGCCGGCTTCGCAGTGCTGCCCTGCGCCGGGACCTATTTCCTCAATGTCGACCTGGCCTCGGTCGGCTGGACCCAAGGCGACGTGGCGTTCTGCGAGCACATCACGACCGCGGCCGGGGTCGCCGCGATCCCGGTCAGCGCCTTCTATGACGGCGCCGGGCCGGCCAACTTCGCCCGGTTCTGCTTCGCCAAGCGCGATTCGATGCTGGACGAGGCGAGCGCGCGCCTGGCCCGGCACTTCCGGGGCTAGCCGCGTGGCCCGCGGCCGCGGGCTCGGTGACCGGCTGGCCGCCGCCTTCGCCGACTACGAAGCTGGCCGGCAGGGCGCGGCCCTGCGCGCGGCCCGCGCGCTGCTGGCCGAGCAGCCGGCCTTGGCCGGCGCCCGCTACCTGCTGGGGTTGATCCGCCTGGACCAGGGATCGCCGGCGGCGGCCCTCGACGAGCTCGTCAAGGCCGAGGAGGGCGGCGCGTCGCCGGCGCTTGATTTCGCGATTGCCCGGGCGCAGCGCCAGTTGGGCAACGATGACGCCGCCCTGGCGCGCTTGGCGGCGCTGGACAGCGTCGCCGCGCACCAGCTCGCCGCCGAGATTCTGGCCGCGCGCGATCCCGCTGCGGCGGCGGCGCGTCTGGCCCGTGCCGCGGCGCTGGCACCCGATCGGCCCGGGCTGTGGAACGACCTGGGCGCGGCCGAGCGCGCCGCCGGCCGCCCGGCGGCGGCGCGCGATGCCCTGCTGCAGGCCGTGGCGCTCGATCCGGGCTACGCCCGGGCCTGGGGCAACCTGGCGGCTGTCCGGCTTGACCTCGGCGAGCCGGCGCTGGCCGACGCCGAAGCCGCCGTGGCGCTCGACCCGGCCCATGCCGGCCTGCGCCGCACCTTGGCACTGGCCCGCCACAAGGCCGGCGACCATGCCGGGGCCGCTGCCCTGCTCCGCGCGTTGGTGCAGGCCGCGCCGCAATCCGCGGCGGCTTGGCTTGATCTGGGCAGCGCCTTGGCCGGGCAGGACGATGCGGGCGCGGCCGACGCCTTCGCCAAGGCGCTGGCCTGCGATCCCGGTTCGGCGGCGGCCGCGGTCGGCCTGGGCGAGGCCAAGCGGCGGCGCGGCCATGCCGACGCGGCCGCGGCCGCCTATCGCCGGGCGCTGGCGATCGACCCGCAGGATCGGGCCGGCGCGGGGCTGGGCCTGTCGCTGCTGGGCGCCGACGCGGTCCCCGCAGCGGCCCCCGCCGCTTTCGTACGCCGCCTGTTCGACGACTACGCGCCGTCCTTCGACCGCGCCCTGGCCGGCCTCGGCTACGCCGCGCCGGCGCTGCTGCGGGCCGCGGTCGACGCGGTCCGGCCCGAGGGGCCGCTGGCCATTCTCGACCTCGGCTGCGGCACCGGCCTGGGCGGCGCGGCCTTCGCCGACCGCAGCACGGTTCTGGACGGCATCGACCTGTCGCCGCGGATGCTGGAGCAGGCGCGCGCCCGCGGCCTCTACCGGCGCCTGATCGAAGGCGAGCTGGTGCCGGCCATGGCCGGCCTGGCGCCGGAGTACGACCTGGTGCTGGCAGCCGACGTCCTGGTCTATGTCGGCGACCTCACTGCGGTGTTTGCCGCCGCGGCGGCGCGGCTGCGGCCCGGCGGCCTGCTCGCGGCGACCGTGGAGCACGCCGAATCAGGCGTCGTCCTCCATGACGGCCGGCGGTTCGCCCACGGCGCCGACCACCTGCAGGCGGCGCTCGCGACCGCCGGTCTCGACATCCTCAGCCTGGCCGCCGTGGCGACGCGCCGCGACCGCGGCGCGCCGGTACCGGGCCTGCTGGTGGTGGCTACTCGCCCGCGAAGCTCGTCGGCGCCGGGCTGACCACCGTGGCGCCCTTGGGATCGGCCTGCATCACGGCCAAACCGCGCTCGATCACGCCGTTGGGATCGAAGCGGAAGATGCCGTCGACCCCGGCGAAGCCGTCGGGCGAATTCAGGACCGACGGGCCGAAGTCGGTCGCCGGGTTCAGGCGCACCAGCACCGCGGCCAGGCCAGCGGCATCATAGGCCAGGGTCGCCAGGGCTGGCGCCGGCTGGCCATAGGCCTGCTGGTAGCGGCGCTCGAAGGCGGCACGGCCGGCCGGGTCGGGGGCGGCGAACCAGGCGCCCAGCAGCGCCGGGTCCCGCAGCACGGCCGGATCCTGCCACAGCGGCGGCCCGATCATCCGCACCTTCGCCGGATCGATGCCGAAGGACGCCAGCAGCGGGGTGATCTGCTGCAGGCGCGGCCCGACCTCGGCCAGGATCAACGCCTGGATATCGGGGTCGGCGATCGGGCCCTTGCCGCCGGGCTGGCGCCGGTCGATGTCGGTGACTCGCTTGACGGCCGGCTGCAGGTCGCTGCCGCCGGGATCGAAGGTCTCGGACCGGACCAGGGTGCCGCCGGTGTCCTCGATGGCGCGGCGGACGCCGTCGCCGATCCGCTGGCCGAACTCGTTGGCCGGCAGCAGGGCGGCGAAGCGCGCGATGCCGGCGCCATGGGCATAGCCGACGACCCGGGCGAACGGCGCCGACGGCGGCAGGCCCATGGTATAGATGCCGTCGCCGGCGACCCGACGGTCGCTGGAGAAGCTCAGGACGGGCACGTGGGCACCGCGCGCAACCGGCGCCACCTCGCTCACCGAGCGCGCGAAGATCGGTCCCAGGATCAGCCGGGCGCCGCCATTGATCGCCTGCTGCGCGGCGCCGGCCGCACCGCTCGGCCCGCCGGTGTCGATCGGCAGCAGCAGCAAGTGCTCGTCGGCGAAGTCGAACACCGCCATCTCGGCGGCATCTTCCAGGGCGCGCCCGACGGCAGCGTCGGGGCCGCTCAGTGGCAGCAGCAGGGCGACGCGGATCTTGCCGTCGGCCGGCACGCCGAGCGTCGGCGGTGCCGCGGCGAGCGGTGGGACGGCCGCCGGCGGTGGCGCCGGCACCGGCACCGCCGGTTGCGCAACCACCGCTGGCGGTTGCGGTGCCTGGGGTCCGGTCGCTACGGTCTGGGGGGCGCATCCGGCCAGGAGCGCGCCCAGCATGGCCGTCGCCATCCAGGGACGGCGCCATGGCCAAGCCGTCTGATCTCCCTGCCGAACGGTCCACTGCGCTGAACGATCCACCGCTGCCGCTCCCCTCTTCCGGTGACGAAGCCGAGCCCCCGGTCGGGCCCCTGGCGCCCGGTCTCTATCTCGTCGCCACCCCGATCGGCAACGCGCGCGATATCACCCTGCGCGCGCTCGACACGTTGCGGGCCGCGCGCATCATCGCCGCCGAGGATACGCGGGTCACCGGCAAACTGCTGCAGCGCTACGGGATCGCCACGCCGCTGATGCCGTATCACGACCACAACGCCGCCGAGATGCGTCCGCGCATCCTGGCGCGCCTGGCCCAGGGCGAGGCGGTGGCCCTGGTCTCGGATGCCGGCATGCCGCTGATCTCCGACCCCGGCTACAAGCTGGTCCGCGCCGTGGTCGAGGCCGGTCACGGCGTGACCGCGGTGCCGGGCGCCTCGGCGGCCCTGACCGGTCTGGTGCTGTCGGGGCTGCCGACCGACCGCTTCCTGTTCGCCGGCTTCCTGGACGCCAAGGGCGGGCCGCGCCGGCGGGCGCTGGCCGAGCTGGCGGCCGTGCCCGCTACCCTGGTGCTCTTCGAGGCCGGTCCGCGCCTGGCCGAGAGCCTGGCCGACATGGCCGCGGTGCTGGGCGACCGGCCGGTGGCGGTGGCCCGCGAGCTGACCAAGAAGTTCGAGGAGGTCAGGCGCGGCCGCCTGGCCGGCCTGGCCGCGGCCTATGGCGGCGAGCCGCCGCCGAAGGGCGAGCTGGTGGTCGTGATCGGGCCGCCCGAGGCCGCGGCCGCGCCGGTGTCGATGGACGCGCTGCTGGCGGAGGCGCTGGGCCGCATGTCGGTGCGCGACGCGGCCGACACGGTCGCCGCCGCGACCGGCCAGCCGCGCCGGGTCGTCTATGCCCGAGCGCTGGCGCTCGCCCGCCGCGAGCCGTGATCCGCCGCGAGCGCCAATGGGCCAAACGGCGGTCGGCCCAGCGGCGCGGGCGCCGGGCCGAAGCGGTCGCGGCGTGGTACCTGCGCCTGACCGGCTGGCGGGTGGTCGCGCGCAACCTGCGCTGCCCGGTCGGCGAGATCGACATCGTCGCCATCCGCGGCGGGCTGGTCGCCTTTGTCGAGGTCAAGCGCCGCGCCGACCGGGCTTTGGCCGCCGCGGCGATTGCGCCGCGCCAGCAGCAGCGGATCCTGCGCGCGTCGCAATGGTTCCTGCTGCGCCGGCCCGAGCTGGCCAGCTATGCGATTCGGTATGACGCCATCCTGATCGGCCGGTGGGCATGGCCGCAGCACCTGAGGAATGTGTTCATCGGCGACGGATTTGCCTTGCGCTGAGTGCCGCGGGTACCTTGGCGCCGGGAAGCGGCGGCGGGGCAAGGCGGTGGAACAGCGCAAACGGATCGGGGCCGATGGGCGGCGGCTGGTCGCCGCCTTGGCCGTGTCGGCGGCCCTGTCGGGCTGCACGGCGGTCGGTGCCGGGATCGGCGCCGGGGCGACGGTCGGCGTGGCGGCGGTCGAAGACCGCGGGATCAGCGGCGCCGCCCGCGACCTGCGCATCCAGACCGAGCTCAACGACCTGTGGCTGCGCCAGAGCACCGAGATCTACGGCGACGTCAGCTCCAGCGTCTATAACGGCCGGGTGCTGCTGACCGGCACCGTGCCGACCGACGCCCTGCGCGCCGATGCGGTGCGCCTGGCCTGGCAGGTCAACGGCGTGCAGGAGGTCATCAACGAGATCAATGTCGGCAAGGACACCGGCGGCATCGGCAGCTCGGCCCGCGACACCTGGATCTCGACCCAGCTGCGAACCAAGATCACCTTCGATGCACAGATCTCGGCGGTGAATTACTCGATCACCACGGTGCACGGCACCGTCTTCCTGATGGGCCAGGGGCACAGCCAAGCCGAGATCGAACGCGTCACCGCCTATGCGCGCAACATTCCCTATGTCCAGCGCGTGGTCAGCTATGTCCAGGTGAAGCCGCCGGAGGCGACCGCCGCCGCGTCCGCCCCGGCCGCGCCGCCATCGTCGCCGGCCCCGTGATCGGGCCCGAGGGGATTCTGCGCCGGATCGGCGCGCACCCCCACGACCGCTTCGACCTGGCTGAGGGCGCCTTGGCGCTGGCGGCCCTCGATCACGGCCCGGTCGACCTGTCGGGCTACCGCCGGCACCTGACCGAGCTGGCGCGGGATGTGGCGGCCGCGGCCCAGGGCAAGGCCGCGCTGGCCGACCAGGTCGCCGCCCTCAACCGCGTGCTGGTCGAGGGCCACGGCTACCGCGGCGACGCCGAGACCTATGACGACCTGCAGAACGCCGACCTGATGCGCGTCATCGACCGTCGGCGCGGGCTGCCTGTTGCGATCGGCATTCTCTACATCCACGCCGCCCGCGCCCAGGGCTGGGACATGGTCGGCCTGGCCTTTCCGTTCCACTTCCTGGTGCGGCTCGAGACCCCGGCGGGCCAGGTCATCGTCGACCCGTTCAATGCCGGCGCCACGCCCGATCCGGCGACCTTGCGCCAGCTGCTCGAGGAGCGCCGGACCGAGCGGCCGGGCGAAGCCGACCACACCGCGCCGGTCAGCGATCGCGCCATCCTGCTCCGGCTGCAGAACAATGTGAAAGTTCGGCTGATCAATGCCGCCCGCGTCGAGGATGCCGTCGCGGTGATCCGGCGAATGCTGATGTTCGCCCCCGACCTGCCGGAGCTGTGGCGCGAGCTGGCGCTGTCCTCCGTGCATCTCGGCCGCATCGGCGATGCGCTGGCCGCGATCGACGGCTATCTTGCGCGCGCCGGCGGCGATCGCAACCGCGCGCGCATGACGGCGCTGGCGCAGTCGCTGCGCCGGCAGCTGAATTAGCCGAGGAGGCGCCTGCCGTTCTGTGCCGTCATCTCATGGGCGCTAACCTTTAGCCCCTCCTCCCCTTGTGGGAGGAGGCTGGGAGGAGGGGGTGCCATGGATACGGCTGGACGAGACCGCACGATTGTCGGCGGCTAATCCCCTGGGTCGTCGCGTCCCCCTCCTCCCGACCTCCTCCCACGAGGGGAGGAGGAGAGTCCGGAATCCCGTAAGTTTGGCGCCAATGCGCGAAAGCGGGGACCCAGCCGTTGCGGCACGTGCTGCGCCGTCACACTTGAGTCCCACCAACCCGCCGCGAGGTTTCGCCCATGGGCCTGTCCGTCGCCATCCAGATGGATCCGATCGAGACCATCAACATCGATGCGGATTCCACGTTCGTGCTGGCGCTGGAAGCGCAGCGGCGCGGCCATCGGCTGTACCATTACCTGGTCTCGGACCTGGCGCTGGCGGGCGGCCGGGTCACCGCCCAGGCGCGGTCGCTCGCGGTCCGGCGCGAGCATGGCAACCACCACAGCTTCGGCGCCGCCGAGCGCATCGACCTGGCCGACATGGACGTGGTCCTGATGCGCCAGGACCCACCCTTCGACATGGCCTACATCACGGCCACCCACATCCTGGAGCATGTCCATCCCCGGACGCTGGTGGTCAACGACCCGGTCCATGTGCGCAATGCGCCCGAGAAGCTGTTCGTCACCCACTTCCCCGAGCTGATGCCGCCGACGCTGATCACCAGCAGCCCCGGCGAGATCGCAGCGTTCCGGCGCCAATACCGGGACATCATCGTCAAGCCGCTGTTCGGCAATGGCGGCGCCGGCGTGTTCCACATCACGCCCGAGGACGAGAACCTGACCGCGCTGTTGGAGATGTTCACGCGGCTCGGGCGCGAGCCGGTGATCGTGCAGGCCTATCTGCCGGCGGTGCGCGCGGGCGACAAGCGGATCATCCTGATCGACGGCGAGCCGGCGGGCGCTGTGCTCCGCGTGCCGGCCCAGGGCGAGGCGCGCGCCAACCTCCATGTCGGCGGCAAGGCGACCAAGGCGGCGCTGACCGAGCGCGAGCGCGCGATCTGCGCCGCCATCGGCCCGGCGCTGCGCGAGCGCGGCCTGGTGTTCGTGGGCATCGACGTGATCGGCGACTACCTGACCGAAATCAACGTCACCTCGCCGACCGGCCTCCAGGAGATCAACCGGCTGGACGGCGTTCAGCTCGAGGTCCAGCTGTGGGATGCCATCGAGCGCCGCCACGCGGCGTCGCGGGTGACGGCATGACCGCCCACGAAGATGCCAGCCCCTGGTCGCGGTTGGGCGGAGTCGCCGCGGTCGACGTCCGGCCCTACCATGGCCGGCTGGACGCGGCCCTCGCCGTGCCCGGCAGCAAGAGCGTCAGCAACCGCGCCCTGATCCTCGCAGCCGTGGCCGACGGCCCGTGCCGGCTGGACGGGGTGCTGCGCAGCGACGACACCTATTGGGTGACCGACGCGCTGCGCCGCCTCGGCGCAACGGTCGAGGTCGAAGGCGACCGCTTCGCTATCGACGGCGGTGGCCTGCTGGCCGGCACGGCGCCGACCGAGGTCTTCCTGGGGGCCGCCGGCACGGCGGCGCGTTTCCTGCCGGGCGTGCTGGCGGCGCGGCGGGGCCCCACCACCCTGCGCGGGGGTGCCCAGCTGTCGGGCCGGCCGATCACACCGCTGGTCGAGGCCCTGCGCACGCTGGGCGCGCGGATCGAGGGCGATCGGCTGCCGCTGTCGGTCGCCGGCGGCAGCCTGCCCGGCGGCGCGGTCAGCCTGTCCGGGCGGGTGTCCAGCCAGTTCATCTCGGGCGTCCTGATGGCCGCACCCCTGGCCCAGGCGCCTGTCACGGTCACGGTCGTCGACGAGATCGTTCAGAAGGACTATGTCGGGATCACGCTGACCTACATGGACCGGTTCGGCGTTGGCGTGGACGCCGATCCCGGCTTCCAGCGCTTCGCGGTGACGCCGCAGCGCTATCGCGCCGCCAGCCTGGCGCTGGAAGCCGACGCCTCGACCACCACCTATTTCACGGCCTTGGCGGCGGTGACCGGCGGCCGCGTCGCGGTGACCAATCTCGGCACCGAGACCACCCAGCCCGACTATGGCTTCACCGACATCCTGGAGCGCATGGGCGCCCGGGTCGAGCGCACGGCCCACAGCACCACGGTGATCGGGCCGGAGCGCCTCAAGGGCGGCTTCGACATCGACATGAAGCCGCTGTCGGACGCCACCCTCACCCTGGCGGCGCTGGCGCCCTTCGCCGACGGGCCGATCCACATCCATGGCGTCGCCCACATCCGCCACCATGAGAGCGACCGCATCGGGGTGATCTGCCGCCTGCTGTCCCAGCTCGGCGTGGCCGTCGAGGAGCGCCCTGACGGGCTGTCGGTCCATCCCGGCCGGCCGCGCTTCGGCGCGATCGACCCGCACAACGACCATCGCGTCGCCATGGCGATGTCGCTGGTCGGCCTGGCCGGCGACGGCGTGCGCATCACGCACCCCAACTGCGTGTCCAAGACCTGCCCGGACTATTTCGAGCTGCTGGCGGGTTTGGGGGTCGTCGTCACCCAAGCCTAGGCCGGCAGGTCGGGCCGCAGGACGGTCATCCGGAACGGGCCGCCGGTTGCGGCGGCGTGGGCGACGGCGTCGTTGGCACGGTCCAGGGCGAAGGCCGTGACCGCGAAGGCGGCCAGGTCCAGCAGACCGGAGCGGACCAGCGCGGCCAGCCGGACCGGGGCCTCGCGCGGGTACATCCATTGGCCGCGGACGGTGATGTTGTTGCGCATGAGCCAGGGATAGGGCAGCGCCAACCCGGCCTCGCCAAGCATGCCGACGCCGCCCATCAGCACGACCCGGCCGTTGGGCCGGACCGCCATGGCGGCGGCCCGGACCGCTGTCGGGCTTGCAGCCGGCGGCAGCAGATCCAGAACGCAGTCGATCGGGCCTGGCGCCGCGCGCTGCATCGCCGCGCGGTCCTCGTCCTCGCGGCCGGTCAGCGCCAGGGTGCGGACGCGGGTGCCGAACCGGCGGTCCAGGTCCGCCAGCGCGGAAAGGTTGCGGCCCGGCGCCACGACGCAGCCGGCGCCCATGGCCAGCCCGACCGCGACGGCGGCGCTGCCGAAATGCCCGGTGGCGCCGCTGACCAGCAGCGTCTCGCCCGGCTGCAGGCCGCCCGCGAGCAGGCCGCCATAGGGCACCAGGGCGATGCCCAGCGTGCACCAGCGGCCGGCGTCCGCGGCCTCGATCGCGCCGATCGGGGTGGCCGTCTCCAGGGGAATGCGCATTTGTTCGGCGTAAGCACCGTGGCGGTAGTGCTGTTGCAGGCGCCGGCCGCCGGGGCTGCGCGACGTCCAGCCTTGCAGCAGAATGTCGGGTGCCAGCGCGTCGTCGCGCGACCGCACGGTCGGGTCGCAATAGACCCAATCGCCCACGGCGAGGCGGGTGGCGTCGGGGCCGAGCGCGCGCACCCGCCCGACCCCGCCGGTCCCCGGCACGGCCGGCAGGTCGAGCATGTAGGGCCGGACGCCGCTGAAGACCTCATGGGCATAGGGCAGCACCGGTGCGGCGATCACGTCGACGACCGCTTCGCCGGGTCCCGGCACCGGGTCGGGCAGCGTCTCGATCGCAAGGGACGATCCGAAGGCGGGAAGGATGGCGGCTTTCATGGTCGGTCT
This sequence comes from uncultured Comamonadaceae bacterium, assembly GCA_964511405.1. Classification (GTDB taxonomy): domain Bacteria; phylum Pseudomonadota; class Alphaproteobacteria; order Elsterales; family Elsteraceae; genus CAZEFK01. Next base: position 16,103 of record CAZEFK010000151.1, read on the forward strand.
CCCAGTGGATGGTGACCATCTTGGCGATCCCATCGACGGACATTCAGACCTGGTATTATCCTGGGATCCGTGAGTCCTCCCTCGACCGACCTTCGCCGGCATGAGCTTGGCGACTTCCTGCGCTCCCGCCGCGAGCGCCTGAGCGCAGAGGCCGCCGGGCTGCCGCCGCGGCGCCGGCGCCGGACTCCGGGCTTGCGGCGCGAGGAGGTGGCGGAGCTCGCGGGCATCGGCGTCGACTGGTACGTCCGCTTGGAGCAGGGTCGGCCGGTCAGCCCGTCCGCGGCCACCGTCGATGCCCTGGCGCGGGCGCTGCGCCTGGGCGCGGCCGACCATGCCCACCTGCGGGCGCTGGCACGCAGTGCCGATCGTCGCGCCTTCGTGCGCGAGCGGGTGCCGGAGGCGCTCCGGCGCATGCTCGACGGCCTGCCGAACCCGGCCTACATCACCGGACGGCGGTGGGACATCCTGGCCTGGAACGCGGCCGCGGCCGGGGTGTTCGGCGATTTCGGCCGAATGGCCGAGGACGCGCGCAACATCCTGATCTACATGCTGGCCGACCCTTGCGCCCGCCGGCTCTTCGGTGCGACCTGGGCCGACGAGAGCCGGCGCATGGTCGCGCAGTTCCGCGCCACCCACGACCTGTGGGCCGGCGACCCGGCGTTCCTCGACCTGCTGGAGCGACTGCGCCTGTTGTGTCCGGAGTTCCAGGGTTGGTGGGAGGGCCACGACATCCGGGGCGTCGTCGGCGGCCGCAAGCAGCTCCAGCATCCCGAGCTGGGCACGCTGCAGCTCGAATACGCGACATTCCAGGCCAACGACGACCCGGCCCTGAAGCTGGTGATCTACACGCCCGCTCCGGTCTAGAACTCCAGCGGCGCCCCGTCGATCACCTCCTTCATGACGAAGAACGTGCGGGTCTGGCGGACCCCGGGCAGGGCGATCAGCCGGCTGCCGTGGAGGCGGTTGAAATCCTCCATGTCGCGCACGCGGATCTTCAGGAAATAGTCGAAGTCGCCGGCCACCAGGTGGCAATCGAGCACGAAGCCGAGCTTGGCGATCGCCTGCTCGAACGCCGCGAAGCTCTCCGGCGTCGAGCGGTCCAGCACCACGCCGACCATCACCAGCGTCCCGCGCTCGACCCGGCGGGGCGCAACGATGGCCCGGACCTCGCTGATATAGCCGTCCTCGAACAGCCGCTGGGTCCGCCGGTGGCAGGTCGCCGGACTGACCGATACCAGCTGCGCCAGTTCGGCATTGCTCAGCCGCCCGTTCCGCTGCAGCAGCCGCAGGATCTTCATATCGATGCGGTCCGGTGGTTCGGAAGAGTCTTTCATTTATCGGCTCACGGCTGATTCAGGATGCCTATCCTGCCCGTAAGTCGAAGTCGGATCGAGCAATTCAAGGCCGATCTTCGGAACCCTCTCTCAGTGCCACGCTGCTATGGTCGGGCAAACAGGAGCGAGGCTTCCCATGCTGGAGAAATTCGAACGCTATCCCCTGACCTTCGGGCCGACGCCGGTGGAGAAGCTGGCGCGGCTCAGTGCCCATCTCGGCGGCGGCGTGGAGATCTGGGCCAAGCGCGACGACTGCAACTCGGGTCTGGCCTTCGGCGGCAACAAGCTGCGCAAGCTGGAATACATCGTGCCCGACGCCATTGCCGCCGGTGCCGACACCCTGGTGTCGATCGGCGGCGTGCAGTCCAACCACACCCGCATGGTGGCGGCCGTCGCGGCCAAGATCGGCATGAAGTGCCACCTGGTGCAGGAAAGCTGGGTGCCGCATGAGGACGCCGTCTACGACCGGGTCGGCAACATCATGCTCAGCCGCATCATGGGCGCCGATGTGCGCCTGGTCGACGAGGGCTTCGACATC
>CAZEFK010000152.1:0-17850 GCA_964511405.1 uncultured Comamonadaceae bacterium
CTCTCACCCGCCTGACCAATTGCGCTTGCGCGCGCACGATCCCCGCTTTCGCGGGGATGACGAGAACCGGATTTGCCAGGGCTGCCCGGACTTTTGCCCCTCTTACAAGAGGAGCCTGTAACCCGACCGGCGTCTCAGTGGTTCAGGATCTGGCTCAGGAACAGCTTGGTGCGGTCGGACTTGGGGTTGGTGAAGAACTCCTCGGGCCGGCTCATCTCGACGATCTCGCCGCGGTCCATGAAGATGATGCGGTCGGCCACGGTGCGGGCGAAGCCCATCTCGTGGGTCACGCACAGCATGGTCATGCCGTCCTCGGCCAAGCCGATCATGACGTCGAGCACTTCCTTGATCATCTCGGGGTCGAGCGCCGAGGTCGGCTCATCGAACAGCATCACCTTCGGGCTCATGCACAGCGAGCGGGCGATGGCGACGCGCTGCTGCTGGCCGCCCGACAGCTGGCCCGGATATTTCTTCGCCTGGTCGGGAATGCGCACCCGCTCCAAGTAATGCATGGCGACCTTCTCGGCCTCGGCGCGCGGCATCTTGCGCACCCAGATCGGGGCCAGGCAGCAATTCTCCAGCACCGTCAGGTGCGGAAACAGGTTGAACTGCTGGAACACCATGCCGACTTCGCGGCGGATCTGGTCGATGTTCTTGACGTCGTTGGACAGCTCGATGCTGTCGACCACGATCTTGCCCTTCTGGTGCTCCTCCAGCCGGTTGATGCAGCGGATCAGGGTCGACTTGCCCGAGCCCGACGGGCCGCAGATGACGATCCGCTCGCCCTTGTGGACCGACAGGTTGATGTCGCGCAGGACGTGGAACTCGCCGTACCACTTATGGACACCCATGAGCTCGATGATGATCTCGGGCGACACGACGTGGGCCGGGGCGGAGGCCTGGATGGATTGGGCGGCGGTCTGGCTCATGGGACGGATTCCTATTTGGTCGGCCGGCTATGGCGCAGCTGGCGCTCGAGGTGCCGGCTGTATTTCGACATCGCGAAGCAGAAGCAAAAGAAGATGAACGCCGCGAACAGATAGTTCTCGGCATAGAACGATCGCCAGGAGGGGTCGGTGATCGCCGTCTTCACCGCGGTCAAGAGATCGAACAGGCCGATCACGACGACCAGGGTCGTATCCTTGAAGGTCGCGATGAAGGTATTGACCAGCGGCGGGATGACGATACGCAGCGCCTGGGGCAGCACGATCAGGCCGACCTTCTGCCAGTATCCCATGCCCAGGGCGTCGGCGGCTTCGTACTGGCCGCGATGCACCGCCACCAGCCCGGCCCGCACCACCTCGGCCAGGTAAGCGGCCGAAAACAGGATGAAGGCGACCTGCGCCCGCAGCACCTTGTCGACGCTGACGCCGTTGGGCAGGAACAACGGGAACACGACGCTCGACATGAACAGCACAGTGATCAGCGGCACGCCGCGGATCAGCTCGATATAGCCGACGCTGACCAGCTTGATGACCGGCAGCGTCGACCGCCGCCCGAGGGCCAGCAAGATCGCCAGCGGGAACGCCAGCCCCAGGCCGACCACCGCGAACAGCAGCGTCAGCGGCAGGCCGCCCCACAGATCCACCGGCACATAGGGCAGGCCCAAGATGCCGCCCCACATCAGGACGCCGGCCGCGACCAGCACGAACGCCCACATCCCGACGATGCCCAGCAGGTCCATGGCCGCCGCCAGCGGCCGGACGACGCTTGATGCGGCCGCCAGGACGAACAGGCCCATGAACAGGGACGGCCGCCAGGTCTGGTCGACCGGGTACTGGCCGAAGACGTCGAAATGGAACTTCTCGCCGATCACCGCCCAGCAGGCGCCGCGGCCGTCATTGGCTTGGCACTCCTGGGCGGTCGCGTGGAACAGCGCGTGGGCGATGCCCCAGTCGTAGAGGCCGATCGCGAGGCGCACGATCACATAGAGGCAGGCCAGCGACAGCACGCTGCTGACCCAGCCCGAGAACAGGTTGGCGCGCATCCAGGCGATCGGTCCGATGCTCTGGATCGGGCGGGTCACCGCTGCGGTCCCGCCGACATTGGTCATGCTTGCCATCGCCCTACCGCTCGACCAGCGCGATGCGCGCGTTGTACCAGTTCATGAACAGCGAAATGCCGAGGCTGATCGCCAGATAGACGGCCATCTGCATCAGGATGCCCTCGACCGCCTGTCCGGTCTGGTTGATCATGGTGTTGGTGATGGACACCAGATCCGGAAAGCCGATCACCACCGCCAGCGACGAGTTCTTGGTCAGGTTCAGATACTGGCTGGTGATCGGCGGCACGATGACGCGCAGCGCCTGCGGCAGCACGACCAGGCGCAGGATCCGGCGGCCGGGCAGTCCCAAGGCGCGCGCGGCCTCGGTCTGGCCGTGAGGGACGGCCAGGATGCCCGCCCGGACGATCTCGGCGACATAGGAGGCGGTATAGACCACCAGGCCGGTCAGGAGCGCCGCCAACTCGGGACTGAAGGCGCCGCCGCCAGCGAAATTGAAGCCCTGGAGATGGGGCACGTCGAGCGCCGCCGGCATGCCGCCGACCAACCACACCGCCACCGGCAGGCCGACGATCAGCGCCACCGCGGGCAGGAGGATCGGCTGGGCCTGGCCGGTCGCCATCTGCACGGCCCGGGCGCGGCGCGCCCAGGCCCAGGCGATCACCGCCCCGGCCACCAGCGCCAGCAGGATCCAGCTCCACAGCGGATCGTTGGCGGGCAAGGGAAAGCGGAACCCCCGGTTCGACAGGAAGAACCCGGGAAGCGGCTGCAGCGCCTGGCGCGGCGGCGGCAGCGCGACATTGATGGTGCCGTACCAGAACAGGAGCTGCAGCACCAAGGGCGTGTTCCGGATGACTTCGACATAGGTGGCCGCCAGCGTGCGCAGCAGCCAGTTGGTCGACAGCCGGGCAATTCCCAGCAGCGTGCCCAGGATCGTCGCGAAGACGATGCCGATGACCGCGACTTCCAGCGTGTTGACGATGCCCACCAGCACCGCGGTGCTGTAGGTGTCGGCGGCCTGGAACGGCAGCACCGACTCACCGATGTCGAAACCGGCCTCCTTGGCCAGGAAGCCGAAACCGGACGCAATGTGCCGCTCGGCCAGGTTGGTGGCGGCATTGCCCACCAGGTACCAGGCGACGGCCACCACGACCACGACCATGAATACCTGGGCTAGGACACCGCGAACTTCACGATCGTACCAGAAGGGCGGTTTCGCACTCCCCAGGCGTCGCCCGACATCCTCCGCTGCCATTCACGCTCCCCCGCGACTCGGCCCCCACGACTGGGCCGTCGACTGTCTCAATCGCAACGATCATGGGGCGGGCGCGACCCGCCCCATGCGTTCGGGGTTCCGGTCCTGCACGGCGCGTGCCGGCAGGACCGGAACAGCGTCAACGGATCGGCAAGGCGTAGATCAGCCCGCCCTTGTTCCACTGGGCATTCAGTCCGCGGTCGATCTTGAGCTGCGAGTCCTTGCCGACATTGCGCTCGTAGATCTCACCGTAATTGCCGACGGCCGCGATCGCGCGCACCGCCCAGTCCTCGTCCAGGTGCAGCGACTTGCCGAAGCCGGGCGTGACGCCCAGCAGGCGCTTGATCCCGGGGTCCTCGCTCTTCTTCATCTCGTTGACGTTGGCCTTGGTGATCCCCCGCTCCTCGGCTTCCATCAGGGCGTAGATCGTCCAGTCGACGACATTGATCCACTCGGGGTCGTTGGCGCGGACGGCCGGCGCCAGCGGCTCCTTCGAGATCGTCTCGGGCAGCACGACATAATCGTCGGGCTTGGCGGCGCGCGAGGCGCGCGTGCTGGCCAGACCGGACTTGTCGTCGGTGAAGACGTCGCAGCGGCCGGCGAAGAATGCGGCCTCCAGCTCTGCCAGCTCGGCGATCACCACCGGCTGGAACTTCATGTTGTTGGCGCGGAAATAGTCGGCCAAGTTGAGTTCGGTGGTGGTGCCGGGCTGCACGCACACCGTGGCGCCGTTCAGCTCCTTGGCGCTCTTCACGCCCAGGCTCTTGGGCACCATGAAGCCCTGGCCGTCATAGAAGGTGACCGGGGCGAAATGGAAGCCCAGGTCGGCGGCGCGGCTGAGGGTCGCCGTGGTGTTGCGCGCCAGGACGTCGACCTCGCCCGACTGCAGGGCGGGGAACCGCTGCTGGGCGTTGTAGGGGAAGAACTTGACCTTGTCGGGCGAGCCCAGGACGGCCGCGGCGATCGCCCGGCACGTGTCGACGTCCAGGCCGGTCCAGTTGCCCTGGGCGTCGGGGAACGAGAACCCGGGCAGGCTCGGGTTGCTGCCGCAATTGAGCACGCCGCGCGCCTTCACCGCCGCGAGCGTACCTTCGGCATGCGCCGGCGCCGTCGCGAAGGCGACCGTGCCGAGCGCCATCGCCATCAGGGCGCCGCGCCCGACCATCTTCAAATTGTCGAAGCTGACCAACTGGTATCCTCCTGGAATCCGGGGACTGACTTGCCCCGGTGATATGTCACCCTCGCACGCAGGGCATGCGATCCCTGCGCAGGTTGCATAGATGATGCGGCAGTTTGTCAACTCCGTCAAACCTGCCTCGACGCCGAGGCGGATGGCCCGGCGCGCTAACTCCCGGCGCAGTGCCGGCACAGCCCGGCGATCTCGATCGTCTGGCGCTCGATGGTAAAGCCGACGTCGGCCGCGGCGGCCCCGACCGCCGCGCCGACGCGCGGGTCGGTCAGCTCCTGCACGGCGCCGCAGCCGCGGCAGATCAGCAGCTGCACCTGGTGCGGATGGTGCGGATCGATGCAGCCGACGAACGCATTCATCGACTCCAGCCGATGGATCAGGCCCTGGGCCAGCAGGAAGTCGAGGGCGCGGTAGACCGTCGGCGGGGCGGCGCCCAATCCCTCCTGGCGCAGGGCGTCCAGCAGGGCGTAGGCTCCGACCGGCGCGTGGCTGCGCCAGACCAGCTCCAGCACCCGCCGGCGCAGCGGCGTCAGCCGCTCGCCGCGGCGCGCGCAGAGGTCCACGGCGGCGGTGAGGGCTTCGGCCACGCAATGGTCATGATCGTGCGCGGACGGGTCCGCGCCGGGAGACGGCATCATGGGTGAACCCTATCACGGCTCGATGCCCAGCGCGGCGGTGCTCGACGCCATCCGCTTCGACGAGCGCGGGCTGGTCCCGGCGATCGCCCAGGACCATGCCACCGGCCAAGTGCTGATGATGGCCTGGATGAACCGCGCGGCCGTGGCCGAGACCCTTGCCACCGGCCGGGTGTGCTACTGGTCGCGGTCACGCCAGGCGCCCTGGCGCAAGGGCGACACCTCGGGCCACGTCCAGCATCTGGTGGAGATGCGCCTGGACTGCGACGGCGACACGGTGCTGGTCCGGGTCGACCAGACCGGCCCCGCTTGCCACACCGGCGCGCGCAGCTGCTTCTTCCGCACCGCCGGCGCCGACGGCTGGGCCGCCGATCAGCCGGCCTGAGACGGCCTACCAGAACGGTGCCGCGGCCTTGAAGGTCCGCCAGCGCTTCGGCAGCCGCCGCAGGTCGCGGCTGCGCCGCTTGGCGATCCAGCGGTCGAGCGGCCGGCGGTCGCGCGCCGTGGCGGCGGCGGGCTCGGCCTGATCGGCGAGCAGTCCGGCCACGCTACCGTCGTTCAGCCGGCCCAGCGCGTCCTGGATGCGCTCGGCCGCCGCGACGAAGCACCCGACCTGGCCGGAGTCGTAGGCCCCGGCCAGGAACTCCGCCGCATAGCGCAACTTCTTCAGGCTCTTGCGCAGGGCGTGGCGGTCGGCCTCGTCCTGGCGCCGAAGACGGCGGCCGCGCCGGCGCACCGTCGTCGCCATCGCGTCCAGCAGCTCCGGCGCGACCTCGGCGATCGGCCGGGCCAGTCGGCGCCGCGCCGACCCGGACAGCCCGGCCTGCCAGTCATCGCTCTCGATCCAGACCATCAGCCGCTGCACCAGACGCCGGTAATGGCCGGATCGGACTTCGTCGACGGCACGCTCCAGCGCGGCCTGGCGATAGGGCTCGGCGCCGCGGCGCAGCGCCGTCAGGCGGCCACGGCCGGCCTTGACCAGGGTCTTGTCGACGAACACGTCCCAGTCACGGGCGTCGCCCAGGGTGCGCGCGAGCCACCGCAGCTGGGCCTCGACCTGCGCCGTCGCGTCAGGCGCGGTCAGGCCCCGGAACAGCCGGAAGGCCGTCCGGATCCGGCGCACCGCGACGCGCATCTGATGGACGCCCTCGGGATTGCCGTCGAGGGTCGCGGCCTGGTTGCGGGCCAAGTGGCCGATGCAGTGGCCGACGATATGGCGGAACGCCGCGGCGGTCGTGGCATCCGGAGCCAGCGGCACCGGCTCGGCCTTGACCGGCAGCGGAGGGCGGCGCGGCTTGCCGTCGCGCACCAGCTCGAGGTCGGGGGTCTTCGGCGCCATGGTGTCCATGGAATGCTCCCGATCGCCTGGACGGCGCTATTCGTAGCGCAGCGCCTCCACCGGATCGAACCGGGCTGCGCGCCACGACGGATAGATCGTCGCCAGTACCGATAACGCCAGGGCCAGGACCACGATCTGCGCGACCTCGCCATAATCGATGCGCGCCGGCAGCTTGGACAGGAAATAGACCTGGGGTGCGAACAGCTGTGTCCCGGTCAGGTCCTGGATCCACTGCCGGATCGCCTCGATGTGGTCGGCGAAGGCGATGCCCAGCACCAGCCCGGTGGCGGTGCCGATGGCGCCGACGCTGGCGCCCGCCATCAGAAAGATGCGCAGGATCGCGCCGCGGCTGGCGCCCAACGTGCGCAGGATGGCGATGTCGCGGCCCTTGCCCTTCACCAGCATGATCATCGACGAGACGATGTTGAACGCGGCAACCAGGATGATCAGCGACAGGATCAGGAACAGCACGTTGCGCTGGGTCTGCACCACCTGGAAGAAGCCGGCATAGGCCTGCTGCCAATCGACGACCCGGTCCGCGCGCGGCACCAGCCCGCGCACCGCGCCCGCCACCCGGCCCGCCCGCTCGTGCTGCGGCACGATCACTTCGATGGCGTTGACCAGGCCGGGGAGCTGCAGGAAGGCCTGGGCGGTCTCCAGCGGCATGTACACATAGCCGGAGTCATAGTCGATCATGCCGACCGTGAAGATCGCGGCGACCCGGAAACTGCTGGCGTTGGTCTCGGGGCCGCTGGGGGTGGGCGGTCCGCTGGCGGTGATCAGGGTGATCGGGCTGCCGAGCGTCACGCCCAACCGGTCGGCCAGGCCGCTGCCGATCGCAACGCCGTCATCGCCCAGCTGGTCGAGGGCGCCCGCCACGATGCCGTCGGCCAGCAGCCGCCGCGCCTTGAGGTCCTCGACGCTCAGGCCGCGGATCACGGCCCCCGCCGCACCCTTGGCCGTGGCCATGGCCTGGCCCTGGACCATGGGCGTGGCGTCGGCGACCCCGGGCAACTGGCGGATCCGCGCCAGGATGCCGTCATAGCCGGGAATGCCCTGCGCGCTCGGGGCAAAGACCGTGACGTCGCCGTTGAGGCCCAGGACCCGGCCGATCAGCTCGGCCTGGAAGCCGTTCATGACCGCCGTCACCACGATCAGCGTGCCGACCCCGAGCGCGATCCCCAGCAGCGAGAACCAGGCGATCACCGAAATGAAGCCGTCCTGCCGGCGCGCCCGGAGATAGCGCAGCGCGACCAGGCGCTCGAACCCCGAAAACATGCGGGCTAGCCCGGAATCAGCACCCCGTCCGTGAGCCGGACCACGCGGTCCATGCGCCGGGCGAGGTCGAGATTGTGAGTGGCGACCAGCGCCGCCAGGCCGGTGCGGCGGACCAGCTGCCCGAGCAGCTCGAACACGTCCTCGGCGGTCGAGGGATCGAGATTGCCCGTGGGCTCGTCGGCCAGCAGCACGGCCGGCTTGTTGGCCATGGCGCGGACGATGGCCACCCGCTGCTGTTCGCCGCCCGACAGCCGCGCCGGGCGATGGCCGAGCCGCCCGGACAGGCCGACCAAGCCCAGAAGCTCGGCGGCGCGGGCCGCCGCCCGCCGCCGCGGCACGCCGTCGATCATCTGCGGCAGAACCACGTTCTCCAGCGCCGTGAACTCGGGCAGCAGGTGATGGAACTGGTAGACGAAGCCGATGAAGCGGCGGCGCAGCAGCGTGCGCTTGGAATCGGACGCCGCGACGCAGCGCTCGCCGGCAATCAGAATCTCGCCGCCGTCCGGCCGCTCGAGCAGGCCCGCGATCTGCAGCAAGGTCGACTTGCCGGCGCCCGAAGGCCCGACCAGCGCCACCAGCTCGCCGGGCGCCACCGACAGCGACGCGCCGCGCAGCACCGGCAGCGGCACCGCGCTCTTGAAGGTGCGCTCGATGCCGGCCAGGGTCAGGCCGCCCTGCTCACTCATAGCGCAGCGCCTCGACCGGATCGAGGCGGGCCGCGCGCCACGACGGGTAGATCGTCGCCAGCACCGACAGCACCAGCGCCAGCGCCGCGACCTGGGCGACCTCGCCATAGTCGAGGATGGCCGGCAGCCGCGCGAAGAAGGCGAGCTCGGGCGAGAACCACGGGCTGCCGCTCAGGGACTGCAGCCAGCCTCGGATCGCCGGGATGTTGAGGGTGAAGGCCAGGCCGAGGACGAGGCCGGCCACGGTGCCGACGACGCCGACGCTGGCCCCGGCCATGAAGAAGATGCGCAGCACCATGCCCTGGGTCGCGCCCATGGTGCGCAGGATCGCGATGTCGTGGCCCTTGTCGCGCACCAGCATGATCATCGACGAAATGATGTTGAACGCCGCCACCACGATGATCAGCGACAGGATCAGGAACATGACCAGCCGCTCGGTGGCCACCGCGCCGACGATGCCGGCATTGGCCTGCTGCCAGTCCTGGACCTTCAACGCGGGCGGCACCACGGCGCGGACCGCCGCGGCGACTGCCGGCGCGCGGTCGTGGTCGGGCAGGGTCACCTCGACGGCATTGGCCTGGCCGGGCAGGTTGAAGAAGAGCTGGGCCGCGTCGAGCGGCATGTAGACGAAGGTCGAATCATATTCGGGCATGCCGACGTCGAAGATGCCACCGACCGTGTACGGGACGGCGCGCGGCACCGTGCCGAACGGCGTCTGGTTGCCCTTCGGGCTGACCAGCGTGACCGTGCTGCCCACCGCCAGGCCCATGCGCATGGCCAGCTGGTTGCCGATCAGCAGGCCACCGGCCTGGAAGCGCTCCAGCGACCCCGGCACCAGGCTCTGCGCCAACAGGGAGCGGCGCGCCAGGTCGTCGGCCCGCAGGGCACGGACCGCGGCACCGCCGGCCACGCCATTGGCGCTGACCATCACTTGGCCCTGGATCGTCGGCGCCACCGCCGCGACGCCGGGCAGCCGGCGCAACGCGTCGGCCAGCCGGTCGAACTCGGCGATCCCCTGCCCGGCCGGCGCCAGCACCGTGACGTCGCCGTTGAGGCCCAGGATCCGCGCCACCAGCTCGGCGCGAAAGCCATTCATGACCGACATCACGATGATCAGCGTGGCGACGCCGAGGGCGATGCCCAGCAGCGAGAACCAGGCGATCACCGAGATGAAGCCTTCCTGCCGCCGCGCCCGCAGGTAGCGCAGGGCGACCAGGCGCTCGAAGGGCGAAAACGCCATCTAACCGAGCAGGCGGGCCAGCGCCGAGTCGGCCGACAGCTCGTGCTTCTCGCCGGTCTTGCGGTTCTTCAGCTCGACGGTGCCGGCAGCGACCCCGCGCGGGCCGACCTGGAGCTGCCAGGGCAAGCCGATAAGGTCGAGGTCGGCCAGCTTGGCACCGGCGCGCTCCTCGCGGTCGTCATAGAGCACGCTGGCACCGGCCGCCTGGAGCTTGCCGTAGAGATCCTGGCAGGCGGCGTCGACCGCGGCGTCGCCCTGGCGCAGATTGGCCAGGCCGATCCGGAACGGCGCCACCGGCTCCGGCCAGATGATGCCGGCCTGGTCGTGCGAGGCCTCGATCAGGGCGCCGACCAGCCGGCTGACGCCGATGCCGTAGCTGCCCCCGTGCAGCGTCACCGGCGCGCCGTCCGGACCACTGACCGTCGCCCCCATCGCCGCCGAATATTTGGTGCCGAAATAGAAGATGTGGCCGACCTCGATGCCGCGCGCGGTCAAGAGCTGGTCGCCCGACAGCGGGCAGGCCGCCGGATCGTGCTTCTCGTCGGTCGCGGCGTAGAGCGAGGTGAACTTGTCGACCAGGGGCCCCAAGTCGCTGGAGAAGTCGACATCGTCGGCCAGCACGTCCAGGGCCAGCCAGCGCCGGTCGCAATAGACCGCGGACTCGCCGGTGTCGGCCAGGATGATGAACTCGTGGCTGAGATCGCCGCCGATCGGCCCGGTGTCGGCGCGCATCGGGATCGCCTTCAGGCCCATGCGCGAGAAGGTCCGGAGATAGGCCACGAACATCTTGTTGTAGGCGCGCCGTGCGGCCGCCGCGTCCAGGTCGAAGCTATAGCCGTCCTTCATCAGGAACTCGCGTCCGCGCATGACGCCGAAGCGCGGCCGCACTTCGTCCCGGAACTTCCATTGAATGTGGTAGAGGTTGAGCGGCAGCGCCTTGTAGGACTTGACGAAGGCGCGGACGATGTCGGTCACGACTTCTTCGTTGGTCGGGCCGTACAGCAGCTCGCGCTCGTGCCGATCCTGGATGCGCAGCATCTCCTTGCCATAGTCGTCGTAGCGACCGCTCTCGCGCCACAGCTCGGCCGACTGGATGGTCGCCATCAGGATTTCCAGCGCCCCGGCCCGTGCCTGCTCCTCATGCACGATCCGCTCGACATTGCGCAGCACGCGCAGGCCCAGCGGCAGCCAGCTATAGATGCCGGCGGCCGACTGGCGGATCATGCCGGCGCGCAGCATCAGGCGGTGCGAGACGATCTGGGCGTCGGCGGGCGTGTCTTTCGAGGTCGGCAGGAAGAAGTGCGTCAGGCGCATGGCTGATCCATCATCGGGCGGCCGATCTTGAGGGCGGCCCGTCTGGCCGCCGGGCCCGCACAGTAGGTGGTGGGCCGTCTCAGCGCAATCGGGCGCAGGCGGCGGCCAGGCCGGAACGGTCGGCGCCGCCGACCGGCTGGCCGTTGATCCAGACGCCGCCGCTGCCGTCGATGGTGACCGTGCCGATATAACCTTGCCCACGCAGGCCGGGCGCGCCCGCAGCGGACGTACGGCCCGACAGGGGATCGAACAGGATGTCCAGGTTGACCCGATCGCCCAGGCCATAGCTGTCGGCCCCGCCGGGGCTCGCCGGCAGGTCGGCCGGCGCCACCGGTGCGCCCCCGACCGCCACGCCGGGCACGTAGTCGGGACCGGCGACGCGCTGGTCGCCGAACAGCGAGCGGCAGAATTCGGGGGTCAGCACCAAACGGCCGTCCGGAGCGAATTGGCCGGGGACAGCGCCGACCCCGCCGAGCGACGGCGCCGATGGCAGCGCGGTCCCGCCCGGCCCGACCACGACCCGGCTACCCGGCGTCACGGTCACCGTGGTCTGCGCCGACGCGCCCGAGGCGGCCAGCGACGCGAGCGCCGCGGCGAACGCGGCCTGCCGCACGGCCATGATCGGTCCTCCCTCAGGCAGCCTTGCCACAACGAAATTTAAGGGTGACCTGAAAAAAATGCATGGACCCGCGACGCCAAGCCACAGTAATGTCGCTCCAACGAAGGGAACCGCGCCCGCACAAGCGGCGCGGCCCGAGTTTAGGGAGGAACAGCCACCAGGCGTCGATCAGAGAGATCAACCTCCAACCACGCCCGATGGTAAAAGTTGGCCTTAGTGTCGGCAAGATGAAACTTCTCATCTTGCCGATTTTTTTTGCGTAGATTCAAAAATCGCCCACAATGCAGGCAGACTGCCGCAAGCTTAATCGATAATTGCCGTCTTTGCGGGCAATTGCGCCATCTTAAAGATCCGGCCCGGCAACCATGCGCCGGAACGAGATCAGGTTCGATTCGACCAGCCCGTACACGGCCAGCCAAATCACGGCCGCAACGACCGTGGTCCACAGCGCCTTGCGCCACAGCCGCGGCTGCTCGGGCGCGCCGACGGCGTGGCCGAGCGGCGGCTTGTCGAGCGTCCGCACGCCCCAGGGCAGCACCGCGAACAGCACCGTCCACCACAGGATCACATAGACGACGACGCCGTCGACGATGCTCATCCCACTTCCTCCAGCTCGACCAGGGTGCCGAGGACGTCCTTGGGATGCAGGAACAGCACGGGCTTGCCATGGGCCCCGAGGCGCGGATTGCCGTCGCCCAGGACGCGGGCGCCGGCGGCCAACAGCCGGTCGCGCGCGGCCAGGATGTCGGCGACTTCATAGCAGACATGGTGGATGCCGCCGACCGGGTTGCGCGCCAGGAAGCCGGCGATCGGCGAGCCCTCGCCCAGCGGCTGCAGCAGCTCGACCTTGGTGTTGGGCAGGGTCACGAACACCGTGGTGACGCCATGCTCGGGCAGCTCGACCGGCTCGGAGACCTCGGCGCCCAAGAGCCCGCGATAGACCTCGGCCGCGGCGGCGAGATCGGGCACCGCGATCGCGACATGATTCAACCGGCCGATCATAGCTGGGCTACACCCGCACCACGTGGATGTCGGTGACCGGCTTGTGGCCGAGCTCGGCATTGGCGGCGCGGCGCAGCGCCTGGCGGGCGGCGTCCCGGACCGCGCCGTCGTCGCGTCGGGCGCCGGCCGGCAGGCCGGCAACCGCCTCGGCCAGGATGTCGCCGAAGCGCCGGGCCAAGCCGCCGTCGGCGGCGGGATCCAGCAGGCCATGCAGCGTGACCTGGGGGGCGGCCAGCAGGTCGCCGCCGCGGTCCAGCACCAGGGTCGCGACGGCCGAGCCGTTGGCGACCATGCGCGACCGCTCGCGCGCCACCACCCCGTCCAGCGGCACCAGCCGGTTGCCGTCCAGGCCCAGCCGGCCGGCATGGACCTTGTCGATGATCGCCGGCTCGCCCGGCCCCAGCCGGATCACGTCGCCATTGCCGACCACCAGGCTGCGCGGCACCTGGCACTGGGTCGCGAAGCGGGCATGCTCGACCAGATGGCGATGCTCGCCATGGACCGGCACCGCCAGCCGCGGCCGGATCTGGGCATACATGCGCGCCAGCTCGTCGCGCGCGGGGTGGCCCGAGACATGGACGAAATGGTCGCGCTCGGTGATCACCTCGACGCCGATGCGGGTCAGCTGGTCCTGCAGCCGCCCGATCGCCTTCTCGTTGCCCGGGATGATGCGGCTGGAGAAGATGACGGCGTCGCCCTCCTCCATCACCACCTGGGGGTGGTCGTCATGGGCGATCCGCCACAAGGCCGCCCGCGGCTCGCCCTGGCTGCCGGTGCACACCATCACGATCTTGTCGCGCGGGACGTAGCCGATCTCGTCCTCGCGCAGGAACGGCGGCAGGCCGGTCAGATAGCCGTTCTCGCGTGCGGCCTCGGCCATGCGGTAGAGACTGCGGCCGACCAACCCGACCTGGCGGTCGTGGATGGCTGCGACCTCGGCGATCGACTGCAGGCGAGCCAGGTTCGAGGCAAAGCAGGCGACCGCCACCCGGTTGCGGAAGCGGCCGACCAGCTCGGTCAGGCTGGCCCTGACCTCGGCCTCGGAGCCGGCCTCGCCGTCGCGGAAGACGTTGGTCGAATCGCCGATCAGGGCCAGCACGCCCTCGGCGCCGATCTCGCCCAGCCGGGCATGGTCCGACGTCGGCCCCAGCAGTGGGTCGGGATCGAACTTCCAGTCGCCGGTATGCAGCACCGTGCCCGCCGGCGTGCGGATGGCCAGGCCGTTGGGCTCGGGGATCGAGTGGGTCAGCGTGACCAGCTCGAACTCGAACGGCCCCAGCGTGAACCGGCCGCGCAGCGGGACCACGGTGATCTTGCATTCGCCGGCCAGGCCCGCTTCCTGCAGCTTGCGCTTCAGCACGCTGGCCGTGAACGGGGTGGCATAGACCGGGCAGCGCAGGCGCCGCCACAGATGCGGAACCGCGCCGATATGGTCCTCATGGGCGTGGGTAAGCACCAGGCCCAGGAGGTCGTCCTTGCGCTCGGCGATGAAGGCGGGATCGGGCATGACCACCTCGATCCCCGGCACGACCTCCTCGCCGAAGGTGACGCCCAGGTCGACGATCACCCATTTGCCGGCATAGCCGTAGAGATTGAGGTTCATCCCGATCTCGCCGGCGCCGCCGAGCGGCACGAACAGGAGCTCGCGCTCCCCCCAGATCGCGGTATTGAGCTGCAAGCCGTCCAATCTCGTCACTTCCCATGCATGCGATGAATAAGGGCCAACCCCCACAGCGTGAGGTCCGAGTCCAGGTGGGTGATCACCGGCGTCACATCCGCGAACATCGAAGCCAGGCCGCCGGTTGCAACGACCGGCAGCGTACGGCCCACTTCGTCCCCCATGCGCCGAACGATGCCCTCCACCAGGCCGACATAGCCCCAGAACACGCCCGACTGCATGGCCGGCACCGTCGAGGTGCCGACCACCCGTTCCGGCCGGACGACCGCGACCCGCGGCAGCTTGGCCGCGGCCCGGTACAGGGCGTCCAGCGACAGGTTGATGCCCGGCGCGATCACGCCGCCGGCATAGGCGCCGGCGCCATCGATCAGATCGAATGTGGTGGCTGTTCCGAAATCCACAACGACCAGCGGACCGCCATATCGATCATGGGCGGCCACGGCGTTGACCAGGCGGTCGGCGCCGACCTCCTCCGGATGCGGGATCGAGGCCGCGACGGCGGGCCTGATGCCGTTCTCGCCGACCACCAGCGGCGCCGTGCGGAAATAGCGCTCGACCAGCTTGACCAGGTTGAACAGCCCGGCCGGCACCACCGACGCGATGATGCCGGCGGTCACCTGGTCGCGGGTCAGACCGTCCAGCGCCATCAGCTGCAGCAACCAGACCGCATATTCGTCGGCGGTGCGCCGGGGATCGGTGGCGCAGCGCCAGGTGCCCAGCCGCTCGGTGCCGTCGTAGATCGCAAAAACGGTGTTGGTGTTGCCGGCGTCGATCGCAAGCAGCATGGCCGTCAATCCGGACTGGTGAGATCGCCTGCCGTGACCCGGACCACTCCCTGAGACTGTTCCAGCAGCAAGGCGCCGTCCGCATCGAGGCCGGCGAACCGGCCGTCGCCGTGCCCCGACACCCGCAGCGCCTCGCCCGCGCGATGCCCGCGGGTGAGCCACGCCTCGCGCACGGCCGCGAAGCCGCCGGCGGTCCAATCGGCATAGCGCTCGCCAAAGCGCGCCAGCAGCCGCTCCAGCAGCGCCTCGGGCGCGAGCGTCGCGCCGTGGTCGGCCAGCGCCGTCACCGGATAGGGCACGCCCTCGGGCTTGTGGGCGACATTGACGCCGATGCCGAGCACCACCGCCCCCTGGCCATCGGACTCGAGCAGGATGCCCGAGATCTTGGCGCCGTCGACCTGCACGTCGTTGGGCCATTTGAGGCGGGACGGCACCGGTAGCGCCTCGGCCAGCGCCACGGCGGCGACCAGGGACAGGCTGGCCCATTCCGCCGACGGGCGGGCGGGCCGCAGCACCAGCGAGGCCGCCAGGTTGCCGGCCGGCGATTGCCAGCGCCGCCCCTGCCGCCCGCGTGCCGCCTCCTGGCGCTCGGCCGTCACCACCATGCCCTCGGGCTCGCCAGCCCGGGCCCGGGCCAAGGCTTCGTCATTGGTGCTACCGAGCACCGCGTGGCGGACCAGCCGCCACGCCATGGCTGGCCGGGCCGAGCCCGCGCCGGTCATCCCGCGAACAGCGCGGCGGCCGCGGCCGAGGCGCCGGTGACCACCGAGCTGGGGACGATCCAGAACAACAGGATGAAGGCGGTCGAGAGCGCGGTCACGACGCCGAGCTCGCCCGACAGGGGATCGAGCGTGACCGTCGCCTCGTCGAAGTACATCACCTTGATGATGCGGATGTAATAGTAGCAGCCCACCACGCTCGCCAGCACGCCCAGGATCGCCAGCGTGTAGAGGTGGGCGTCGATGGCCGCCATGAAGACATAGAGCTTGCCGAAGAACCCGGCGGTCGGCGGCACCCCGGCCATCGAGAACATCAGGACCGCCAAGGCGGCGGCGGTGAGCGGACGGGTCCGGCTCAGGCCCGCCAGGTCGGCGATGCCCTCGACGGGCTTGCCGCCCACCCGCATGCCCGTGATGATCGCGAAGGTGCCGACATTCATGGCCAGGTAGATCGCCATGTACAGCGCGATCCCGGCCACGCCCTTCTCGGAGCCGGCGGCCAGGCCGACCAGCACATAGCCCATGTGGCCGATCGAGCTGTAGGCCATCAGCCGCTTGATATTGGCCTGGGCGATCGCGGCGAACGCACCCAGCGCCATCGACGCGACCGAGATGAACACCACGATCTGCTGCCACTGCGCCACCAGGTCGCCGAACGGCCCGATCATGGTGCGCACGAACAGCGCGATCGCCGCCACCTTGGGCGCCACGGCGAAGAAGGCGGTCACCGGGGTCGGCGCACCCTCATAGACGTCCGGCGTCCACATGTGGAACGGCACGGCGGCGACCTTGAACGCCAGGCCGGCCAACACGAACACCAGGCCGATCACCACGCCGACCGGCGGCGCGCCGGCGCCCAGCGTGCTGGCGATCGCGTCGAAGTTGGTGGCGCCCGAGAAGCCGTAGACCATCGACGCGCCGTAGAGCAGCATGCCCGACGACAGGGCGCCGAGCACGAAGTACTTCAGCCCCGCCTCGGTCGAGCGCTCGCTGTCGCGGCTGAACGCCGCCAGCACATAGAGCGCCAGGCTCTGCAGCTCCAAGCCGACATAGAGCGACATGAGGTCGTTGGCCGACACCATCAGCATCATGCCGAGGGTCGCGAACAGGCACAGCAGCGGATACTCGAAGCGGGCCAGTGCCGCGCGCTCGAGGAAGTCGAGGCTGACCACCACCGACAGCCCGGCGCCCAGCAGCACCAAGAGCTTCATGAAGCCGCCGAAGCCGTCGGCGCGGAACAGGCCGTTCAGCACCACGGCACCGGTACCGCGGTCGGCGTCGACCAGCAGGAGCGCGGTGACGGCGAAGGCGGCAATCACGGCGCCCGCCATGAAGCGCCGCGAGCCTTCGCCCACGATGGCGCCGACCAGCACCAGCACGAGGCCGGCTACGGCCAGGAACAGTTCGGGCTCGATCGCCTGGAAGTCGAGCCAGGACAGCGCGTCCATCGAGGATCCCCCTACTTCGCCGCGACGGACGTCGCCGCGGCCGCGGCCGCGACAGCCGTCGACGGGGCCGGTGCCGCCACCGCCAGGCGATAGGTCTTCACGAGATTGTCGACCGACGCGTTCATGGGGCCCAGGAACGAGGTCGGATATACGCCCATCCACAGGGCGATGGCGATCAGCGGCGCGAACACCGCGACCTCGCGCAGCGACATGTCGGTGATCGCCTTCAGCTTGTCGTTCACGATGGTGCCGAAGATGACCCGGCGATACAGCCACAGGCTGTAGGCCGCCCCCAGGATGATGCCGGTGGTGGCCAGTGCCGCCACCCAGGTGTTGGCCTGGAAGGCGCCGATGATGACCAGGAATTCGCCGACGAAGCCCGACGACGCCGGCAGCCCGACGGTGGCCAGCGTGAACAGCATGAACACCAGGGCATATTTCGGCATGCGGTGGACCAGGCCGCCATAGAACGCGATCTCGCG
Source organism: uncultured Comamonadaceae bacterium (assembly GCA_964511405.1). Classification (GTDB taxonomy): domain Bacteria; phylum Pseudomonadota; class Alphaproteobacteria; order Elsterales; family Elsteraceae; genus CAZEFK01. The sequence continues at coordinate 17,672 of CAZEFK010000152.1, forward strand.
CGTGTGCATGCGGTCATAGACGACGCCGACGCACAGGAACAGCGCGGCCGAGACGATGCCGTGGCTCAGCATCTGGAACACCGCGCCTTCGACCCCCTGCTGGTTGAGGGTGAAGATGCCGATCGTCACGAAGCCCATGTGGGCGACCGACGAATACGCGATCAGCTTCTTCATGTCCT
>CAZEFK010000153.1:0-17833 GCA_964511405.1 uncultured Comamonadaceae bacterium
GCCGGCGGCGCGCCGGTCGGCCTGGCCGGCCGCGCTCGGCACGGCGGCGAGCCTGGCAGTGATGGCCCTGGTCGGGGCCGTGCCGGCCAACCGCGCCGCCGGCCCGTTCCCGGTCGGCCAGCCGGTGCTGTTCACATCAGGCGCGCCGCTGCCCGCGGTCAAGCTCGGCACGTGGTGGCAGCCGGAGCCTTGGGGCACCTGGACCGGCCCGCGGGCCGGCCTGGACCTGACGCTGGCGCAGCCGCCGGCCGCGCCGCTGCGCCTCACCCTCAAGGCGCTGGCGTTCCGCGGCACTCTGCATCGCGAGCAGCCGGTCGACCTGCTGGCCAACGGCACCCCGGTCGGCCACTGGGTGCTGGACCGCCCGGACCCGGTGGACCTGACCGCGCGGCTCGATCCCGCGCTGCTGCGGGGATCGAACCGGCTGACCCTGACCCTGCGCGCCCCCACGGCCGACAGCCCCCTCTCGATCGGCAGCGGCGAGGACTCGCGGATCCTGGGCTTGGCCGTGCTAGCGCTCACCCTCGCGCCCGAGCCGGCGTCCTGATCCGGACGCCGGTGTGCAGCCGAGACCAGCCTCAGGCGAAGCCGTCGTAGACGACCTCCGTCATCATGCCGGTCGCCATGTGATAGAGGTTGTGGCAGTGGAACAGCCATCGACCGGGATTGTCGGCCTCGAAGGCGATGCGGACCGAGCCGTTGACCGGCACCAGGACGGTATCGCGCATCGGCCCGGCCGTCGGCGCGCCGCCGATGGCGACCACCTGGAAATGGTGGCCATGCAGATGCATCGGGTGAGCCATCCGGCTCTGGTTGACCAGCTCCAGTTCCACCCGCTGCCCCTGCGCGACCGCTAGAGGCCGGTGCTGTGCCCATGTCGTTCCGTCGATGCCCCAGTCGTAGGGCATCATCGAGCCCGTCAGGGCGAGGCGATGGACGACGTCGGCAGGGCGGCGCGAGAGGGGCTGCGCGGCCGTCAGGCGCATGTCCAGCGAGAGATCGACCGGGCCAACGGCGCTATCCGCGACCTCTGCGAGCTTGGCGACGGTCGCTCCCGGTGTCGCCAGCACGATCCCGGTCCGCGCGCGGTCGCCTTCGCGCTGCGCAAGGATGGGAAACGCGCCGCCGTCGGGCGGCATCTGGAGCACAACGTCGACGCGCTGGGCCTGTGCGAGCGGGAAACGCCGGACCGTGACCGGCACCACCGGATCGCCGTCCACCGCGACGACAGTCCCGTCCAGAGTGCCGAGATCGACCCAAAAAGCGGTCGACGTGGCGCCATTGATCAGGCGCAGGCGCACCCGGCCGCTGCGCTCGGTCCGGACCAGGAGCGGGTCGGCCAGCGTGCGATCGTTGGCGAGGTAGGCATCGAACTCGATGTCGTTCAGGTCCATCGCCATTCCGGCCGTTGGCGCGGCGGCGCCCTTCGGCGGCGCCATCACGTGGCCGCTCATCGGCATGTGCATGGTCATGCCGGCCATCCCGGCGTGGTCCATTGATATGCCGGCTTTCTTGGTCAGTTCCGCCAGGATTTCGGCAGGATCGCGGAAGGTGAAGTCGTGCAGCAGGACGACGACCTCCTGTGCGTCCATCCGGGTGTCATCGGCGGTTCGAACGATCAGCGGCGCCGCCATCAGGCGTTGCTCCTGCAGGCCCTGGTGCGCGTGCATCCAGTGCGTGCCGGGCCGCGCCACGAAGTCGTAGCGGCGGGTGTCGACCGGGGACGCGAGGCTAGTCTCGGCGACGCCGTCCTGTCCCGCGGGCGGAGTCTGGCCGTGCCAGTGGACGATGGTCGGCTCGCCGCTGCGGTTGGCCAGCTCGAGAACGAACCGCTCGCCAGGGGCGAGGTTGACGCCCATCGTGTTGTCGGGCTGGCGCAGGGCAAACACCGAAGCCGCCCTGCCATTGATGTCGAGCGTGCGCCGCTCGGCGGCGAGCCGGATCGGCGCGGCCGACTGGGCCCACAGGGATGGGACACCGGCAAGGGCATAGGCGCCCGCGGTGGCTGAAGCAGACGCCAAGAGTCGGCGCCGCGTAATCTTCACGGTCATGATCGGTCGTCCAATCGTCTGAGTTCGGTCTTGAGGACAGCGAGGCTCAGGCGGCGCGTTTTGGGGGTGGCGTTGCTGGTGCGCGTGGCAGCCCGGCCGGCAGCGCGTCGTGCCGGTGCCCTTGGATCTGGGTCCACCCGACGGGGCCGGTCACCGACGGGCCGGCTGGGCCGAGCCAGCCCACCATCAAGGGGCAGGCGCAAGCAATCGAAACAAGCGCATGCGGCGCGGCATCGTGGCGACCGTGGTGACCGCCAGCGTGCGCGGCCATTGGCCGCATCCTGTCGAGGTGTTGCGGGCCGGACAGGCAGGACATCGGTCCAGCGAGCACTGGGCTCGCCACGGCGGACCAGGCCAGCGTCAGCGCCATGACCAGCCGCAGAACCAGCTGCCTCGTGCCTTTGTGCATGCCCATATCCACACGCCCCGCCAGACTCTTGCCGAATACATGGCGAGAGCCCGCGCACTTGCAAGCACAGCGGACGCGGTGCGAAGCGTGGCGCCGCGATTGATGATTTTTCCTCTTGACCTTCCCAAAGTTGGCATCGGTACGGTCGGAAGATCGGAAACCGGAATGTCCGGATTCCTCCGTATGGAAACTACCGATGAGCGTCACGTTCGAAGTCGACGGACTCCATTGCACCGGTTGCTCGAAGAAGATCGCCGACGCAATCATGGCCGTCCAGCCCGGCGCGCGGGTCGAGATCGACGTCAAGGGTGGCACCGTTCAAGTGGACGGGGCGCATGATCATGGCGTGCTGGTGCGCGCCATTGAGAGCGCAGGCTACGCGCTGCGGACTGCAGCTTGATGAGGTCGATCCCGCCGGGTTGAGACCCAATACCTGCCGCGAACGCGGCGTGTGGGCGGGACTGCCAGTGCGCGGACAGGACTCGACTGTTTTCGGCGGTTGTGACTGCACCGCGTTTTGAACCTCACAAGTGTTTGGGTGTCTTGTCTCGGGCATAAGAGAAACCGATAGTCGATATCTATCCCGCTGCAGGGATGGGACGGATCTTGGAGGCGGCTGATGACGGCACTGCGTCAGGTTCATCGCGTTGCACCCGTCCTGGCTGGGCTCGTCCTGGCCGCCGGCCCGGCGGCCGCGGCGGGCAGCACGATCATCGTCGCCGAGAACTTCAGTCCGCGCGCCAATTTCGCGATCGAGACCGAGGATGCCTATGTCCTGACGCGGTCCGGCTGCATGGAAGCGCTGACCCGCATCGAGTTTGACGGGACCTTGCAGCCCGGACTGGCTACGAAATGGACGCAGTCGGCCCCCGACTCCTGGGATTTCACGCTCCGGCCCGGGGTCACCTTCGCCGACGGCCAGGCCCTGACCGCGGCGGTGGTGGTCGCCGACCTGGGCCGGGCGCTGAAGGCGACGGCGCCGGCGCGGACGTTCTCGCCGAAGTTGGTGAAGTCGGTCGAGGCGGTCGATGCCATGACCGTGCGGATCACCACGCCGGCGCCCAGCGTGATCACCCCGTTCCGCATGGCCGGCCCCAGCACCGGCATCCTGTCGCCGGCGGCCTTCACGGCCGCCGGGGTCAATCCGGTCAAGGCCTGCACCGGCCCATTCACCATCACCGAGGTGGTGCCGCAGCAGCTGCTGCGGCTCGAGCGCAATGCCGGCTATTGGGGCGGGCCGGCGGCGATCGAGCATGCCGAGTTCCGGTTCGTGCCCGATGCCGACGTGCGGTTCACGATGGTGCGATCGGGCGAGGCCCATGTCGGCAACTACCTGCCAGCCTCGGTCAAGGCTTCGGACGGAGCGAGGATCGTCAAGATCGACCAGCCCCGCGTCGTCGGGCTCTATCTCAATAACCAGAAGCCGCCGTTCAACGACGTCAAGGTGCGCCAGGCGGTCCAGGCGGCCATCGACACCCAGCTGCTGTCGAGCACCGTCTATGAGGGCGTGGCGCAGCCGGCGGTCGGCCCGTTCCTGCCGGCCGAGCCGTGGGCGCCCCAGGGCACGGCGCCGGTCAAGCGCGACCTCGACCGCGCCCGCGCGCTACTGGCCGAGGCGGGCATCAAGCCCGGCCAGCTCAAGATTGCGCTTCTCGGCTATACGGAAAGGGCGGAGTTCGCCGACGTCGCCTCGGTGATCCAGTCCCAGCTGTTCGACGTCGGGATCGATGTCGACATCACCATCGCCAACTATTCGGCGATCGAGCCCAGCCTGCTGTCCGGCGATTTCCAAGCGACGCTGCTGTCGCGCAACCACCTGACCGACATCGCCGACCCGATCGGCTTCCTGAGCGCCGACTATGGCTGCAAGGGCAGCTACAACCTGTCGCATTTCTGCGACCCGGCGGTCGATGCCGCGCTCGACAAGGCCAATGCCCTGACCGATCCCGCCGGCCGCTACGCGATCTATGCCGACATCGCCGCGCGGTTGCAGCGCGACGCGGTCGACGTGTTCCTGGTGCGCGAAGCCGAACGCGATGCGGTCTCGCCGGCGCTGAAGAACTTCCAGATCCATCCCCTGATCCATTACCTGCTGACCAACCGGCTGACCCTGGCTCAGTGACCGCGCCGTGATCGGAGGTCGGAGATGACCGCCTTCCTGCTCCGGCGCCTGGGCATGGCCCTGTTCGCCCTGCTGCTGGTGTCGGTCCTGGCGTTCCTGGTGCCCTATCTCGGTGGCGGCGACCCGGTGCGCGTCATCATCCGGGCACGCACCAACGATCCGGTGATCGACGCGGCGACCCTGGCCAGCCTGTCGGCGCAGCTCGGGCTCGACCGCCCGCTGCCCGAGCAGTACCTGCGCTGGCTGGGCCAAGTATTGCGGGGCGATTTGGGCCTGTCCTACGGCAGCCGGGTGCCGGTCGGCCTGATGATCGGCCGCGCGCTTGGCGTGTCGGCGACCCTGGCGATCACGGCACTCGGCGTGGCGCTGGTCGCCGCCCTGCCGATCGGCACGCTGTGCGCCGTGCGGGCCGGCCGGCTCCTCGACGGCGCGGCCGCGGTGCTGTGCCAGGCGCTGGTGGCGCTGCCCGAATATTGGCTGGCGCCTGTTTTCATCCTGGTGTTCGCCCTGCAGCTGCACCTGCTGCCCTCGGCCGGCTGGGACAAGCCCGGCGCCCTGGTGCTGCCGGCGGCGGTGCTGGCGCTGCGGCCGCTGGCCTATTTCACGCGCGTGACGCGGGCGTCGATGGTCGACGTGCTGCAGGCGCCCTATATCGTCGCCGCCCGCAGCCGCGGCCTGGGGATGGGCCAGACCCTGTGGCGCCACGGCCTGCGCAATGGCCTGACCCCGGTCGCGACGCTGTTCGCCATGTGGCTGGCCAGCCTGATCGGGGGCTCGGTGGTGGTCGAGGTGATCTTCGCCGTGCCCGGCATGGGCCGGCTGGTCTACGAGGCGGTGGTCAACAAGGACGTGCCCCTACTGCAGGGCGGCCTGCTGTGCATCGTCGGCCTGTCGATCGCCATCACCACCGCAGCCGACCTGCTGCACCAGGCGGCCAATCCCGCGCTCAGGAGCCGCCATGCCGGCGCCTAGCCGCCGCACGGCGGTCTTCGCGGCCGGCACCACGGTCGCCGCGGTGATCCTGGCCCTGCTGGCCGCGGCGCCGTGGATCGCGCCTTACGGCCCCGCGGCACAGGACTTGGCGCACCGGCTGGCCGCGCCTTCGGCCGCCCACTGGCTGGGCACCGACCATCTCGGGCGCGACGAGCTCACCCGGCTGCTCTATGGCGGGCGGTTCTCGGTGGCGGTCGCGGCGCTGACGCTGATCGCCTCGGCGGTGGTCGGCGTCGGTTTGGGGGTCGTCGCGGCGCGCGCCGGCGGCGCGGTCGACGAGCTGATCATGCGCGCGGTCGACCTGGTCATCGCCTTCCCGGACGTGGTGGTCGCGCTGTTCCTGGTGGCGCTGCTCGGCCCGGGCTACGTGACGCTGTGGCTGGCCCTGACCGCGGTCGGCTGGACGCCCTTCGCCCGGGTCATGCGCGGTCTGGCGATGGAGATCAACACCCGGGACTATGTGCGCGCCGCCGAGATCCTGGGCTGCTCGCGCCGTTTCATCACGTTGCGCCACCTCCTGCCCAATGCGCTGCGGCCGGTCGCCGCCATCGCCTTCCTGCGCTTCGGCCACAAGCTGGTGACGGTCGGCGGGCTGTCCTATCTGGGCCTGGGCGTGCAACCGCCGGCCTCGGACTGGGGGGCGATGCTGTTCGATTCGCGGCGCTACATGGAGCGCTCGCCCCTGCTGGTGCTGCTGCCCGGCCTGGCGATCTTCGTGACCGCCCTGGCGGTCAGCGCCGTCGGCCAGGGCCTGGACCTCGACCGCGCCTCGGCCCGCCCGGCCGGGCTGGTCGTCCGCGCCTGGCGCTGGCTGCGGCGGCCGGCATGAGGGGCGGCGTCTTCCGGGCCGCGCTGGGGACCGGACCGTCGCGAGCCGGGGTCGCCCCGCTGCCGGCCGAACCGCTGCTGCCCGAACCACTGCTGGCCGTCGATCGGCTGCGCCTGGTCGCCGCCGGCCAGGAACGTCCGCTGGTCGACGGCGTGTCGCTGACGGTTGGCGCCGGCGAAGTGGCGGCGCTGGTCGGCGAATCCGGATCGGGCAAGACCCTGACCGCGCTATCGCTGCTGCGCCTGCTGCCGCCCGGCGTGGCGGTGGCCGCGGGCGCCATCCGCTTCGCCGGCGAGGACGTGCTGGCGATGCGCGCGGCGCGGCTCAATCGGCTGCGCGGCGGCGGCATCGGCATGATCTTCCAGCAGCCGCTGGCCATGCTCGACCCGACTGCCCCGGTCGGCAGCCAGGTCGCCGAGGCCGTGTCGCTGCATACCGGGCTCACGCGCCGTCAGGCCTGGGCGCGCGCCGTCGAGCTGCTGGCCGAGGTCGGCATCCCGGCGCCGGCCGAACGGGCGCGGGCCTATGCCCACCAGCTCTCGGGCGGCATGGCCCAGCGGGTCATGATCGCCGCGGCGCTGGCCGGCGATCCGCGCCTGCTGATCGCCGACGAGCCGACCACCGCCCTCGATGTGACGGTGCAGCTGCAGATCCTGCAGCTGCTGCGCCGCGAGCGCATCAGGCGTGGCCTGGCGATCCTGCTGATCAGCCATGACTTGTCGGTGGTGGCGGCGCTGGCCGACCGAGTCGCGGTGATGCGCGGCGGCAGCTTGGTCGAGGCCGGGGTGACCGCGGACGTACTGCGGCGGCCGCGGCACGGCTACACCCAGGCGCTCGTTCAGGCCGCCTTTGCCACGGCCGTGGCAGTGCCGGCCGCCGCTGCCGAGGCACCGCCGCTGGTGCGACTCGACGGCGTCAGCAAGCACTATCCGGTGCGCGACAGCCACGGCTGCCGGCTGCTGGTCCGCTCGGTCGACGCCGTGTCGCTGGACATCCGGGAGGGCGAGGTCCTGGGGCTGGTCGGCGAGTCCGGTTGCGGCAAGAGCACGCTCGCCCGGCTTCTGCTGCGCATGACCCGGCCCAGCGCCGGGTCGATCCACATCGCCGGGCAGGACCTGTTCGCCGTCGTCGGCCCGGCGCTGTGCGACCTGCGCCGGCAGGTCCAGCTGGTGTTCCAGGACCCGGTCGGCGCCCTCGACCCGCGCATGCGCCTGGGCGACAGCCTGCTGGCGCCGCTCGACCAGAACCGGATCGGCGCCTCGCGCGCCGAACGCCGGCGGCACATGCGCGACATGGCCGAGGCGGTCGGGCTCGATGAGGCGATCCTGGAGCGGCGGCCCGGCGCCTGCTCCGGCGGGCAGCTCCAGCGCGCCGTGATCGCGCGCGCCCTGCTGATGGGCCCGCGGCTGCTGGTCTGCGACGAGCCGACGTCGGCGCTCGACGCCACGATCCGGACGCAAGTGCTGGAGCTGTTGATCGACCTGCGCCGGCGTTTCGGCCTGACCCTGCTGCTGATCTCCCACGACCTGCGCGTCGTCCGCCAGCTGTGCGACCGCATCGCGGTCATGTATCTGGGCGAGATCGTCGAAGTCGCCGACCGCGATCGCCTGTTCGCGGCGCCGGGCCACCCCTATACCCGGGCGCTGATCGCCTCGACCCTGCTGGAGGGCGGCGGGCTGCCCGAGCAGGCGCTGTCCGGCGAGCCGCCAAGTCCGCTGGCGCCGCCCGCCGGCTGCCGGTTCCACACCCGCTGCCCGCTCGCCGAGCCGCGCTGCGCGGCGGAGCCGCCCGACCTGGTCGCGGCCGGCCCGGCGCAGTCCGTGCGCTGCCATCGGTTCCAGCCCGAGCCCCACGCGCTGGCTGGCGGGACTTCGGGCGCCCTTACTGCGGGTTGTCCCGCTACCGCCGCTCGCCTCGAGCGCAAACTCCCGTAAGGGGCCAGGCGGCCCTTGGGCGCGCCTCACACGGGATGAATCTCCGCTTCATAGTCGGCCTCGACGATCGCATTGCGCACGGCAAGGGGATCGGCTTGGCCGTCGACGGTCACCAGGCCTTTCATCAGGTCGACGTCCACGCGAGCGCCGGGCGCCGCTGCGCGGACCGCCTTCTCCACGGCCTGGACGCAATGGCCGCACGTCATTCCCGATACCTTCAGCGTGAGCATGCCGATTCTCCTTCTCTCGGCGCCTTCGTGCCGCTTACCATCGTTGTAAGGTCAAGCCGCATGAGACAATTTGTTGACCTTGCCACGGTTGGAAGCTGCAGGTTCACATCGGGTCTTTGGGCGTGGTGCCGATCCGAGCGACAGACGCCCCGTCGACCCCAACCACCCGAGGGGCATCATGACCGATCGCGTCCTGAATATCGGCGAAGCCGCCGCGATGTCCGGCGTTTCCGCCAAGATGATCCGCTACTACGAGAGCATCGGCCTCATTCCGCCACCCGTCCGCAGCGGCAGCGGCTATCGGCACTACTGCGCCAGCGAAGTGCATACCTTGCGCTTCATTCGCCGGGCGCGAGACCTTGGGTTTTCGGTCGAGGCCATCACCCGATTGGTGGCGCTGTGGCACGACCGCTCGCGCGCCAGTGCCGAGGTCAAGGAGCTGGCGATGGAGCATGTCGCCGAGTTGCGCCGCAAGCTTGTCGAAATCAGCGAGATGCTGCAGACGCTGGAGCATCTTGCTGCCCATTGCCATGGAGACAATCGCCCCGATTGCCCCATCATCGAAGATCTGGCCAAGACCGAGCCGCCGGCCGCGGCCTTGCGGGCGGTGCCCGCTCGGAAGGGAAACCTGTCGGGTCGGCGGACCGGAACGCCGGCCGCGGACCGCCTCTGAGACGGGCCGCTCGCGGGAGCCGCCTTACGGCGGCGGCACGGCGACGTATCAGCTCGAGGGCTTCCAGCGTTTCAGCGTGAGCGCGTTGGCAACGACGCTGACGCTACTGAAGGCCATGGCGGCGCCCGCCAACACGGGACTGAGGTACCCCAGTGCGGCCAGCGGGATGCCGACGACATTGTAGGCGAACGCCCAGAACAGCCCTTGTCGGATCTTGGCGTAGGTCCGGCGTGACACGTCGATCGCACCCGCCACCAGCATCGGATCTCCGCGCATCAGGGTGATGCCGGCGGTATGCATCGCGACATCCGTGCCGGTCGCCATCGCCATGCCGACATCGGCCGCGGCCAGCGCCGGGGCGTCATTGACACCGTCGCCGACCATCCCGACGGTCATGCCTTGTGCCCGCAGGGAGCGGACCGTCTCCTGCTTGTCGCCGGGCAAGACTTCGGCGAAGACTTCGTCGATGCCGAGTTCCCGAGCGACTGACTCGGCGGCGCCGCGGCCGTCTCCCGTCACCATGACGGTCCGGATGCCGCGGCGACGGAGGTCGGTGACGGCCTGGCGGGCGGTCTCCTTGACCGTGTCGGCAAACGCCAGGAAGCCGAGGATCCTCGGCTGCGGTCCGGCTTCGGCCAGCCACGAGACCGTCTTCCCTGCGCGCTCGAACTCGACCGCTTGTGCCGTCACCATAGCCGGCGTCAGACCGTGGTCGGCCATCAGCCGTGCGGAGCCGAGCAGCAGGGACCGGCCGTCGACCGTGCCCGACACGCCGCGGCCGGGGAGTCCGCGGAAATCACTCACCTCGCCGCCGGAGAGGCCTTCGCGTGCCGCCGCTTCGCGGACGGCGTGGGCAAGGGGATGCTCGCTTCCGGATTGCAGGGTCGCCGCGAGGCGGAGCAGTTCCGGCCGCTCGATGCCCGGTTCGGCTGCGATCACTTCGACCCGCGGCTTGCCCTCCGTCAACGTGCCGGTCTTGTCGAAGGCCATGACGGTGATCGCATGGGCGTGCTCCAGCGCTTCGGCGTCCTTGATCAGAATCCCGTGCCGAGCCGCCGCGCCGGTGCCGACCATGATCGCGGTGGGCGTCGCCAGGCCCAGCGCGCACGGGCAGGCGATGACGAGCACCGAAACGCCGGTCAGGATCGCGGCCTCGGCATCCCTGGCCGAGAACCACCAAGCGGCGACAGTGGCGAGGGCGATCACGAGCACGATCGGCACGAAGACCGCGCTGACCTTGTCGACCAGACGTTGGATCGGCGCCTTGGATGCCTGCGCGCTTTCGACCATGCGGACGATCTTCGCCAGCGTCGTCTCGCCCCCGATGGCGGTCACCGCCACGGCCAGGAACCCATCGACATCGATCGATCCACCGGTAACCGCGGAACCGGGCGTCTTTTCGACCGGTCGGCTCTCTCCCGTCAGCATCGACTCGTCGACACTGCCACTGCCCTCGATCACCCGGCCGTCGACCGGCAACCGCTCGCCGGGGCGAACGATCACGATGTCACCGACTTGAACATTGGCGAGCGGGATCTCGGTCTCCCCGCTGCCACGACGGACTCGCGCTCGATCGGGACGCAGCTGCGCCAACGCGCGAATGGCGGCGGCGGCTTCGCCCTTTGCCCGCGTCTCCAGCCATTTCCCGAGCAGCACGAAGGCGATCAGGACGGACGATCCTTCGAAATACAGATGCACGACATGACCTGGATGGGCGTTCAGCAGCATCCAGACGCTCAGGCCCCACGCCGCGGTCGTGCCCAGGGCCACCAGCAGGTCCATGTTGCCGGCGCCAGCTCGAACGGCCTTCCAGGCCGCCCGGTAGAAGCGCCAGCCGAGCCAGAACTGGACGGGCGTCGCCAGGGCGAGCTGGACCCAGCCCGACGGCATGATATCGAGGCCGGCCAGATCGCCGACCATGCCGACCACCAGCGGCAGCGACAGCCCGCCGGCGATGAGCACTCTGATCAACTCGCTGCGGGCGCGCGACGCGGCCGGGTCGGGTTCGCCAGGACTGCCCTCGGCGGCGGCCGGGCCGGCCTCGTAGCCGGCGCGACGGACGGCCTCGGACAGGTCGCCGACGGTCAGTCCATATCCTTCGACATGCGCGCGTTCCGTTGCCAGGTTGACCGCCACGGTCGCCACGCCCGGCACCTTGGCGAGCGATTTCTCGACCCGGCCGACGCAGGACGCGCAGGTCATGCCGTCGATGCGGAGGTCGATCGCCGCCCGCCGCGTGTCGTAGCCCGCGGCAGAGATCGCCGCCGCCACGGCGCCGGCATCAGGGACTGGGCCGCCAAAACTTACGCGCGCCGTCTCGGTCGCCAGATTGACGGCTACGCCCGATACGCCGGGCACCGCGGCGATCGCCTTTTCCACCCGCCTCACGCAGGACGCGCAGGTCATGCCCTCGATCGCGATCGTCAATTCGGAGGCCGCGAGCCGGGCGTCTGGCCGGTGCACGGTGGTTGCGATCGCCATTGTCGGCTCCTGTTGACCTTGCCGGCCCTCTAGATGGGCGTTCCAACGATTGGAAGGTCAAGAGAGGCGACAACGGCAGCGGTCCCGACGTCCGACTGCACGCTCGAAAAACCAGAACATTTCCGGTACGATCACTGATCATGGACTGGTTCGAAAACATCACCGGGTTCACCGAGACGAGCTACGAAGAGACGCGCAAGCGCCTCTCCGTCGAGGGTGGGTGGCTGCAATCCCGTGTCACCGGCCGGAAGTTTGCCGTCGGGCGGCTTGAAGTCGTATCGCTTCAGACGCTGCGCGAGCGCATTGCGTCAGAGTACACCCCGCCTGGCCGATTGACGGTCCGAAATATCAGCGGCGACGTGCGCCGGATGCACCAAAGTCGGGAGTTCAGCGCCGCGCTGTTCCAGGTCGCCTCACAGTTCAACCTACTGGAAATGGTCTCGCCGTATGTGACGCCGGAGCACGGCGTGACGCGGTATCAACATGACCGAACTCAGGGACCTGCCTGCGCCGTCGCCGCTGGGGCAGCAACGATCTACCGCAACTATTTGGTGCCACTTGATGGCGGCACGGGGCAAACGGCCGAGCGCCAGGTCGATTGTCTGAAGGCTGTGGGTGCCGCACTGGCGGAAGCGCTCGCGCAGCCAGTCGAGCATCTCTGGACGATGGAGAACGGCTACGCGCTCTGCAGCGCGGAAGGGCTGGCGAAGATCAACGCCCACCTCGACCGTCTCGACCCCTCCGCCACCAACGAGCTTCGGGGCCTTCTGCAGATCGGTGTCCACCAGGACGTCGAAGTGACCGACTTAGAGAGCGATCCTCCCCAACTGGTCTCGCAGGCATTTTGCTCCGCGCTGCCGGTGGCCTATTGCGACCACCCGTCGTCGATGTGGCAACCCTTCGCGGAGCTGGTGCTCGACGCCGCTTATGAAGCCACAGTCCTGGCCGCCGTGCTCAACGCGCGGAGGGGCGGTTCAAATATTGTGCTCCTCACCCGTCTCGGCGGGGGTGCCTTCGGTAACGATGACGCCTGGATCGACGCGGCGATGCGGCGCGCCTTGGATAAGGTGCGCGGCGTTGACCTGGACGTACGACTGGTGAGCTTCGGATGGCAGGCGCCCGCCATGCTTGAGACCGAGAGGTTATTTTCCTGACTTCCGCGGCTAGCTTGCGTTGTCAAACCCGACCAGCCGCTCGCCCTCTGGCCCATGCAGCGTGAGCGAGTCGTCGATGCCATGCGGTTTCGCCGGCGACACCGGCACATCCTGAATGCCGAACGGGTACTACATCGGGATGCACTCGGCTTCAGCCTCGAACCGGGTCACGCGAGATTTTTCTTGCATTAGCCACGATCTTGATATACACAGTACAGGTAATTGATGGTGGGTAGTCCGTCACCATCGCAAGAGCCCGCCCGGAGTTTCCGAGGCGGGCTTTTTGTTGTTCCGCCAAAGCAGCAACCAGCCCCATAGCCCACCGACGCTCATAAGCCCGCCCTCGCCGGCGGGCTTTTCGCGTTCGGGAGCCCCGCCGCGCCGGGGCGCCAGCCTGCGCCGCATCGGCGCGCGGACCTGGGTGGCGGGCTGACCGCAGCAGTCAAGCTCCAACCTATTAGCAAAGGAAATGCTCATGACGCGCAAGTCATTGCCGTTCAGGGGCGCCGAGTCCGTCCTGGATCCGCTCACCATCGAATCGGAAATGCGCATTGCGGCGCTGCGCGCCGCGGACCGGGCCGCGGCTGCCGCCGCGCCGCCGCAACCGATGGAGAGCCGAGACCCACTTGCTGACGTGCTGGCGCTCTATACCGATCCGCCGCGGCGGCCGTCGCAGCTGTCCGCGATCACCGTCAGCAGCTACGCTGCCTCGATCCGCCAGGCAGCCCAGCAGCTGCGCCGGATCCCCGGCGTCGCCGCGCAGGCGCGCGCCGCCGATACCCTGCCGGCGCTGATGAGTCCCGCCGAGGCCCAGCTGCTGCAGCTCCTGGGCGGCAGCGGCCGGATCGATCGCCATGGCATCCGGCACTTCGACAATCCGGCGTTGGCGTCAGATCCGGTGGCGCCCGATCCAGCGGTTGTGCCAACGCCAGCTGTCAACGCCCTGGATTTCTCCAGCCAGAACACCCCAGTCGGGTCGATGCCGGCATCCACTGGCCGCAGCTGGTTCGGCCGCCAATTCGACGCGATCACCGGCGCCCTCATGCCTCCGGACTCGCCCAACGTCGACAATCCGCGGGGGGATCTTAGCCGCCAGCTCGGCCAGGGGAGCACCGACTCACCGTCTCCACCCCTGTCGTTTTCGGACGACGACGGCTGGCAACACGGCCACGGGTGGGCGCCGATGGCATATCGCGAGGACGCCTCCGGCCAGCCGCATTGGAAATTGGCGCTGCCCGGCGCCGTGCGCGACATGTTGAGCGGTATCGAGGACATCGCGCAGCAACGCGTGACACCCGAAGGCACCCTGACACCGAACGCCATCGGCGCCCTGATGGCGTTGCCCGCCGCAGGCGTCGCTCCGGAGGGGGCACTTACGGCGGCTGCGGCGGCCGACTCCGCTGATCCCGAACGCGTCAATCCCCGACGTGTTGTATCACTATACCACCGCAGATGGTCTCAAAGGCATTCTCAAGGACAAAGCGATCAGGCCGTCGCAGTGGCGAACCGGCCCGGGCGACGATGCGTACTATGGCACCGGGCAGTATTTGAGCGATGTCGAGCCGGGAACGATGGCCCCCAACGATTTATCCAGGACCCTCGTGCGTAATGCAAAGGACCCAGGTCGGTTCTCCCATTATGTGGCGATCGATACGACCGGCCTGAACATCGGCAAAGGACGCGATGGTGTCTACGTGTTGCTCAACAACGGAAATCTAGATCTAACCGGACGAATCATTGATAGTGGAGAGGTGCCTAGGCCATGATGTACATCAAGATGGTGATTACACTACCGCGTCCTTCGAATGATTTTCGGTCCCCAAGATTGGTCTATGCCGAGAACGATGATGAGAATTGGGAGGTCCGCAAGGTCGAGATCTTTGAGGACGGACGGATGGCCTATGCCGACGAGACCACCGAGATGGGCTTCACGGGTCTCAGCGAAGAGCCGACGCCGCCAGGGGAATATAAGAATCCCCACATCATCTTCGACATCATCTCGAAGCTGGAGTTCGAGACCCTGTGGACCGCCGCCCGTCGCGCCGTGGCGGCCGAGCGCCGTTGATGCGATGGCCCACGCCATCCGAACGGCCTTCAGAAGCGCGCCGACCAACGTACTGGCGTCAAAGACGACGCTCGGCATTGTAGGCGGCCAGTTCGGCGTCGATATCGTCGTCGGACAGGCCGGCGGCTCGAACCTCTGCCTTCAGGTCCTTGATCAGGGGCAGCAGGGCGTCGGGGGATGCTGGCCTCAACAGTCGGCTGACGATCCTGCCCAGGCGGGATTTGGTCTCGGCATCGCGCAGGGCCTCGGCGGCGCCGGGCGAGACCGGATTGGGACCATCACGACATCGTCCATGATCACCTCCGCCGGCAGCATAGCATATGACGGACCAGGCGCGGCGCTTACCCGCGCGCCCGGGCCACCCATATCGGCGCGCTGACCAGCCCGCGGCCGATCGCCGGGCGCGGCCGCACCGCGTCCAGCCCGACGGCGGCGAATGCCCTGTGGCGCGCCAAGGCATGGCCGATCGGATCGGCGGGATCCGGATCGTCGCCGACCGCCAGCCACCCGCCCGGCGCCAGCGCCGCGGCAGCCGTCCGCAGGCCGTCCGGTCCCGGCCACGCGGCCGTCACGATGGCGCCGACCGGCCCCGCCAGGCTCGCCCAGCCGTCGGCGTGGACCACGCCGGCTGCCGCCAGCGCTGGTCCCAGCACGCCGTCGACCCTCACAGCCACGACCGCCGCCCCGGCCTTCAGCCGCCGCAGGCTGGTGCCCGGCCCGTCCTGGCCGAGGCACTCAAGCACGGCCACGGCCAGCGCGCGCTCGCGGGCGTCGGCACCGCAGGACACACAGGCGGCCATCCGCCAGCCGCGCCCGGCCTCGCCCGGATCGAAGCGGACGCGACCGCCGCATACCGGGCAGGTCCCGGCGAAGGGCGCGACATCCAGGTCGGCGAGCAGCCGGGCGACCCGGCCGCGGCTGACGTCCAGCGAATAGGCGGCCTCGACGAAGGCGAGCCCGGCGTCGGACAGCGCCGTCCACAGCGCGTCGTCATCCAGCAGGCGGACCACGGCGTCGGCGAACGGCCCCGGCGCGTCGGCCACCAGCACGGTCTCGCCATCGGCCAGGCCGGTCCCTTCGACCGCGATCGTGGTGGCGACGCAGGGCACGCCGAAGCCCAGGCTGGTCGCGACCTTGCCCTTGATCCCGGCGCCGTAGCGCAGCGGCGCGACGCTGAGGCGGCACTGCGCGAACAGCGGCGCCAGGTCCGGGACATGGCCGTGGACCACCACGCCGTCGGCCGTGCCCAGCGCCGTCACTGCCGGCGGCATCTTGCTGCCGACGATATGGAAGCGGGCGTCGGGCCGCTGCTGCCGCACCCGCGGCAGGATCTCGGCCACGAACCAGGCGACCGCGTCGCGGTTGGGCGGATGGTCGAAGCCGCCCACGAACAGCAGGTCGCGCCGGCCGGCAGCCGGGGCCTGGCGGCCGGGCACCTCGCGGATCACCGGGATCGTGGCGATCCGCGCCCGCGGCCGCTCGGCCGCCAGCAGCTGCGCCTCGTGGGCGCTGACCACCAGGGTCGCGTCCACGCGGTCGACCACCCCCAGCTCGACCGCCCGGCCGCGCTCGGCCGCGGTCGCCGCACCGGGTGCCTTGGTCAGGGCGGCCTCGCGCGCCTCGCGCAGGAAGTGCAGGTCGACGGTATTGAAGACCACCTTGGCCCGCCGGCACCGGCGGCGGACCAGCGGCAGATAGGCCGCCGCCGTGTCGCGGCGGGTCAGGATCACCAGGTCGAACTCGGCGCCGCGCTCCTTCAGCACCGCGCCCAGCGCGGTCACGTGGGGCGCATGCAGGCACTCGACGCCCAGCTGCTGCAGGTCGGTGGTGTAGCGGCCGAGATGGGAGAACTCGGCTTCGGGCAGGAAGGTGACGCGGATGCCGAAGCCCAGCAGGATCCGCATCAGGTTGTACATGTCGATCGAGCCCGAATCCTGGTCGGGCTTGGGCGTGGTCGCGTCGATGATCAGCGCCCGCGCCACTGGCGTGCGGTCGGCGAAATGGTCGGGCAGAGCCAGCGGCGAGCCCTGGCCGGCCAGCAGCGCGGCCCAGCGCGCACGGAACTTGTCCTGGTTGGCGACCTGGTAAGCCTTGACCCCCGACCCGGTGTCGGTGCCGGAGGTAATGCCCTCCAGGTGCACGACCCGCGCCAGCGGCTGATAGACCACGCCGAGGCCGAGCGCCCGGACCTTGAACGCCAGGTCGGTGTCCTCGTAATAGGCCGGCCGGTACAGCGGATCGAAGCCGCCCAGGGCCCGGAACAGCCGGGCCGGGATCATCAGCGCCGCCCCCGACACATAGTCGGCGATGCGCCGGAAATTGTAGGCGGGCGCCGCCGGGTCACCGAGCCGGCCCCAGTTCCAGCCGCTGCCGTCGGCCCAGACGATGCCGCCGGCCTCCTGCAGCCGCCCATCGGGATAGATCAGCTGGGCGCCGGCGAGACCGGCCGTGGGGTCGTCCTGAAGGGTCCGATGCAGGGCGTCGGCCCAGCCGGGCAGGACCAGGGTGTCGTTGTTCAGGAACAGCAGGGCGGGCGCCCGCGCCAGCTCGGCGCCGCGGTTGCAGGCGCCGATGAAGCCCAGGTTCTCCGGGTTGCGGACATAGCGCAGGTCGCTGCGCCGGCCGAGGACGGCTTCGGTGTCGTCGAGCGAGGCATCGTCGACCACGATCACTTCGATCGGCACCGCCGGCATCGCCCGGGCGATCGAGTCCAGGCACGCGACGGTGTAATCGGACTTGCCGTAGACCGGGATGATCACGCTGACCGCCGGCTCGGCCGCGATGCCGCCCGGCAGCGCCAAGCCTTCGGGCCGGGCGGGCGGCGGCAGGGTCAGCGCCGGCGCGCCCGAGGGCGGCGGCGCGGCGCCGGCCAGGCCGGCCAGCCGGGCGATC
>CAZEFK010000154.1:0-17739 GCA_964511405.1 uncultured Comamonadaceae bacterium
GGCGGCCGTTTCCCGGTGGAGGCGGTCATCGCCGCGGAGGAATTGCCGAAGCCGGTATTTTGGGTCAGCTTTGCACCACGACAGAGTTTGAAGAGGGATTGGTCTGCTTGAACTCCACTGCACCCATCAACGCTTCCTCCACTGATCTCGTTGCCGAGGTCGAGGCCTTGGGCCGAAGCCTCAGCCTCGTGCGCGAGCGTATCGGCGAAATCATCTTTGGTCAGCGAGAAGTGGTCGAGCAAGCCTTGATCACGCTGTTGTGCGGCGGGCATGCGCTGTTGATCGGCGTCCCCGGTCTCGCCAAGACCCGGCTGGTCGAAACTTTGGGCACGATTCTGGGGCTTGAGGACAAGCGCATTCAGTGCACGCCCGACCTGATGCCGGCCGACATTCTCGGGTCCGAGGTTCTCGAAGAGAGCGAGACGGGCAGGCGCTCGTTCCGCTTCATCCCCGGCCCGGTATTCTGTCAGCTGCTGATGGCCGACGAGATCAACCGCGCCAGCCCGCGCACCCAGTCGGCGCTGCTGCAGGCCATGCAGGAGCGCCGGGTCTCCGTCGCCGGCACCTACCATCCGCTGCCGACGCCGTTCCATGTGCTGGCGACCCAGAACCCGATCGAACAGGAAGGGACATATCCCTTGCCCGAGGCCCAGCTCGACCGCTTCCTGCTGCAGGTCGACGTCGATTATCCCGAGCTCGAAGCCGAGCGCCGGATGCTGATCGCCACCACAAGCGCCGAGGAAGAGCGGCCGCAGGCGGTCATGACCGGCGCCGACGTCGCGACGGCCCAGCGCCTGGTCCGGCGCATCCCGGTCGGCGACGGCGTGGTCGACGCCATCCTCCGGCTGGTGCGCAACGGCCGCCCGGAATCCTCCGACATCGCCGAGGTCAAACGCCACGTCGCCTGGGGCCCCGGCCCGCGCGCCAGCCAGGCCCTGATGCTGGCCAGCCGCGCCCGGGCACTGCTCGAGGGACGCCTGGCCCCGTCCACCGACGACGTGGTGGCGCTGGCGCCGCCGGTCCTGCGCCACCGCATGGCGCTGAACTTCGCGGCGCGCGCCGAGGGCATCACGGTCGACAGCATCATCGACCGGCTGCTCCAGCCGCTGCGCTAGGCGGCCGGCGGCATGGCCGTCCCGGGCTTCCCGTCGCAGCGCTCGGCTGCCGGCGTCGGGCGCGCGCCCGATCGGGGGGTGGCGCCGACCCGCCAGGCCGCCGAACAGCTGGCCAGCAAGCTGCCGCCACTGATGGTCGACGCCGAACGGGTTGCCGCCACGGTGGTCCAGGGCGTCCACGGCCGGCGCCGGGTCGGCCAGGGCGAAGCCTTCTGGCAGTTCCGCCGCTACCAGCCCGGCGACCAGGCCAGCACCATCGACTGGCGGCTGACCGCGCGCGGCCGCCATGTGTTCGTGCGCGAGAACGAATGGGAAGCCGCGCAGTCGGTCTGGCTGTGGCGCGACGCCTCCGCGTCCATGGATTACAGCTCGGGCCGCGCCCGGCCGCCGAAGCGGCGCCGTGCCGAGCTCCTGCTGCTGGCGACGGCGGCGCTGCTGCTGCGCGGCGGCGAGCGGGTGGCGCTGTTGGGCGGCCGGGCCCCGGCGGCGGGACGCGCGACGCTCGGCCGGCTGGCCCTGGCCCTGGCGGCCGACACCGCCGCCGACCTGCCGGCGTCGATCGGCGTGCCGCGCTACGGCCAAGTCGTCCTGATCGGGGATTTCCTGGCGCCGCTCGACGTTCTGCATGCCGCGATCGGTAGCTATGCCGCCCGCGGCGTCCATGGCCACCTGTTGCAGGTGCTGGATCCGGCGGAGCTGACGCTGCCGTTCCAGGGCCGGGTGCGGTTCGACGGGATGGAGGCCGAAGGATCCTTGATCGTGCGCCGGACCGAGGCCCTGCGCGGCGCCTATGCCGAGCGGCTGGAGGCCCATTGCGCCGGCCTCGCCGAGCTCGCCCGCGCCGCGGGGTGGAGCTACGCCCGGCACAGCACCGAGGCCACTCCGGAATCGGCGCTGCTGTGGCTGTACATGGCGTTGGCAGGTCCGGATCGGCGGTGAGCCGCCAGCGTGACGGGGCAGAGGAGGTCGTGGACGCGTGATCACGCTGGGTAGCCTGGGGTTCGCGGCCCCTTGGATCCTGACCGCCCTGGCCGCGCTGCCGGTGATCTGGCTGCTGCTGCGGGTGATGCCGCCGGCGCCCCGGCGGCTGGCGTTCCCGGCGATCCGCCTGCTGTTCGGCCTGAAGCAGCGCGAGGAGACGGCC
Source organism: uncultured Comamonadaceae bacterium (assembly GCA_964511405.1). GTDB lineage: Bacteria > Pseudomonadota > Alphaproteobacteria > Elsterales > Elsteraceae > CAZEFK01. The sequence goes on from CAZEFK010000154.1 coordinate 2,260, forward strand.
GCCCGCACGCCGTGGTGGCTGGTCGTGCTGCGGCTGGGGCTGGCGATTTTGCTGATCGTCGGGCTGGCCCGGCCGCTGCTCGACCCCGCGGCGGCGCTGCCCGGCAACGGCCCGCTGCTGCTGGTCATCGACGACGGTTGGGCCTCGGCCGGGCGCTGGAGCGAGCGCCTGCAGAATGCCGGCGCGCTGATCGACCGCGCCGAGCGGGGCGGCCGCTCGGTCGCGCTGCTGACCACGGCGCCGCCGGCCGGCGGCGAGCCCGCCCAGCTGGTGGGTCCCCTGGCGCCGGCCGACGCCCGCGAGCGGGTGCTGGCGCTGCAGCCCCATCCTTGGCCGGTCGACCGCAAGGGCACTCTGGCCGCGATCGATCGGGCGCGTGCCGACGGCCCCATGAACGTGGTCTATCTCCATGACGGCCTGGCCGACCCCGCGACCGACCCGCTCCTGGAGCGGCTGCAGCGGATCGGCCCAGTGCAGCTGATGGCGCCGGCCGCCCAGGATCTGCCGATGCTGGCGCTGCCGCCGGACAACCGGCCGGGCGACATCGACGTGCCGGTGAAGCGCGCGCCGACTCCGGAACCGGCGTTGGCGCTGGTCCGCGCCGTGGCCGGCGACGGCCGGCTGCTGGCGCGCGAGCCGGCCCGCTTCGCGCCCGGCGCCGAGGCAGCCACCGCGCGCGTGCGCCTGCCGGTCGAGCTGCGCAACCAGATCGTCCGCTTCGATCTGGAGGGCCAAGCCCAGGCCGGCGGGGTCGTGCTGGTCGACGAGCGCTATCAGCGCCGCCCGGTCGGCGTCGTCGCCCCGGCCTCGGCCGACCCCAGCGAATCGCTGCTGGACGACCGCTACTATCTCGAGCGTGCGCTCGGCCCCTTCGCTGAGGTCAGGCGCGGCGAAGTCGCCGACCTCATGAAGGCGCCGCTGGCGGTCCTGCTGGTGCCGGACAGCATCACGCTGTCCGGCGACGACCGCGAGATGCTGCGCAAGTTCATGAATGGCGGCGGCATGGTCGTGCGCTTCGCCGGCAACCACATCGCCGACGCCGCCGAGGGCGACACCCTGGTGCCGGTCAACCTCAGGCCGGGCGGACGGGCGCTCGGGACCGCCATGCAATGGTCGGAGCCGGCGCATCTGGCGCCCTTCGATGCGAACTCGCCGTTCGCCGGACTGACGGTTCCGGACGACGTGACGGTGTCGCGCCAGATCCTGGCCGAGCCGACGCTCGATTTGCCCGAGAAGACCTGGGCGCACCTGGCCGACGGCACGCCCCTGGTCACCGGCGCCAAGCTTGGCCAGGGCTGGCTGGTGCTGTTCCATGTGCCGGCCAACGGCGACTGGTCGAGCCTGCCGCTCTCGGGCCTGTTTGTGGACATGCTGCGCCGGCTGGTGTCGTTGAGCCATGGCGTCGGGTCGGTCGGAACGGCGATGCCGCTGCCGCCGGTCGCCACCCTGGACGGGTTCGGCCGGCTGGGATCGCCGCCCGCAAGCGCTGCAGCCCTGCCCGCCCAGGCCGCGGGCGCGGCCGCGCCGCGGGTCGGCCCGCGCCAGCCGCCGGGGTTCTACGGCAGCGATCTGCAGCGGCGCGCCCTCAACCTGGGCGGCTCGGTTACCACCATCGAGGCGCTCGGGCCGCTCCCGGCCGGCGTGGAGCGGGGCGCGCTCGGGACCGCCGGAGAGGTCGATCTCATGCCCTGGCTGCTGACCGCCGCCCTCGTGATTGCGCTGGCCGACCTGGTGATCTCGCTGGGCCTGCGCGGCCTGCTGGGGGCCCGCCTGGCAGGCGGCGTGGCGGCGGCGCTGACGGGCCTGCTGCTTCTCGCCGGCCCCGGCCGGGCGCATGCGGCCGACGATCCCGCCGCCTTCGCGCTGAAGGCCACGCTGGAGACCCGCCTGGCCTACGTCGTGACCGGCCATGCCGAGGTCGACGACATCAGCCGCGCCGGCCTGCGCGGCCTGACGCTCATCCTGAACCGGCGCACCGCGGCCGAGGCCGCCGACCCGATCGCGGTCCATGTCGAGACCGACGAACTCAGCTTCTTCCCGCTCCTCTACTGGCCCGTCGCCGACGGCCAGGCGGCGCTGAGCGCGGGCGCCGTCGCCAAGGTGAACACGTATCTGCGCACCGGCGGCACCATCCTGTTCGACACCCGCGACGAAGGCGCGAGCTTCGGCGACCCGAGCGGCAGCGCCGGCACCAGGCGCCTGCAGCAGCTGGTGCACGGGCTGGATATCCCGCCGGTCGGCCCGACCCCGCCCGACCATGTGCTGACCAAGTCGTTCTATCTGATGCAAGAGTTCCCGGGCCGCTATGCCGGGGGCACGCTGTGGGTCGAGAATCGCGAGAACGCCACCGACGAAGTGTCGAGCGTCATCATCGGCTCCAACGATTATGCCGGCGCCTGGGCGATCGACGACGCCGATCGCCCGATGTACCCGGTGACGCCAGGCGGCGAGCAGCAGCGCGAATGGGCCTACCGCTTCGGCGTCAACCTGGTGATGTACGCCCTGACCGGCAACTATAAGTCGGACCAGGTGCATGTGCCCTCGATCCTGGAGCGGCTGGGCCAATGAGCGTCGATGCCTTGAGCGTCGTCTTTTCGCCGCTGCTGCCCTGGTCCGTCCTTGCCGTCCTGGGCGCGCTCGGACTGGCGCTGGTCGCAGCCGGTGCGGTGCGCCGCGCCCGCGGCACCGCCTTCCGCCTGCTGTCGCTGGCGGCGGTGTGGCTGGCCCTGGCCAACCCGTCGCTGATCCATGAAAAACGCGAGGCGCGCAAGGACATCGGCCTGGTGGTGGTGGACGACAGCCCCAGCCAGTCGATCGGCAACCGCCGCGCCCAGACCGCCGCCGCCCTGGCCAAGCTGGAGGCCGCGGCCAAGGCCATGCCCGACCTGGAGCTGCGCGTCGTGCATGCCGGCAACGAGGCCAGCAATGCGCTGGGCGACGAAGGCACCAAGCTGTTCGAGGCCTTGGATCGGGCGATGAACGACATCCCGCGCCGCCGGTTCGCCGGCGCCGTGTTCATCACCGATGGCCAGGTCCACGACGTGCCGCCCAACCAGGCCGACGGCAAGCCCGCGGCCCTGCCCGGTCCGCTGCATGCGCTGCTCACCGGCCATCGCGGCGAGGTCGATCGCCGGCTGGTGGTGGTGCGGGCGCCGACCTTCGGGCTGGTCGAGAAGACTGCCACGATCACCTTCCGGGTCGAGGACAACGGCGCGCAGTCCGGTCAGACCGCTCGGGTCACCGTCCGCCGCGACGGCCAGGAGCAGGCCCAGCTGCAAGTGCCGGCCAACCAGGACGCGCAGGTCGAGATCCCCATCAAGCATGGCGGCCAGACGGTGGTCGAGCTGGCCACCGATCCCGGGCCCAAGCCCCTAACCTTGCTGAACAAGCGGGCGGTGGTCGCGATCAACGGCATCCGCGACCGGCTGCGCGTGCTGCTGATCTCGGGCGAACCCAGCGCCGGCGAGCGCACCTGGCGCAACCTGCTGAAGGTCGATCCGTCGGTCGACCTAGTGCATTTCACCATCCTGCGGCCGCCCGAGAAGCAGGACAACACGCCGATCAACGAACTCTCGCTGATCGCCTTCCCGGTGCGCGAACTGTTCGAGGTCAAGCTCAACGAGTTCGACCTGATCATCTTCGACCGCTACCGGCGCCGGAACATCCTGCCCCGGATCTATCTGCAGGCGGTGGCGCGCTATGTCGAGAATGGCGGCGCAGTGCTCGAGGCCGCCGGCCCGACCTTCGCCTCGCCGCTCAGCCTGTTCAATTCGCCGCTCGGCGACGTGCTGCCCGCCGAGCCCACCGGCCAGGTCTTCGAGCAGCCGTTCCGGCCGCGGGTCAACGGCTTGGGACGGCGCCACCCGGTCACGTCGGGCCTGGAGGGAGCCGGCGCCACCGTCGACGCCGAGCCGACCTGGGGCCACTGGATGCGCCAGATCGAAGTCAGCCCGCGGCGGGGCGAAGTGCTGATGACCGGCGTCAACGGTTCGCCGCTGCTGATCCTCGATCGGGTCGGCGAAGGGCGGATCGCCCAGCTGGCGTCCGACCATATCTGGCTGTGGTCGCGGGGCTACGAAGGTGGCGGCCCGCAAGCCGAGCTGCTGCGCCGCCTCGCCCACTGGCTGATGAAGGAGCCGGCGCTGGAAGAGGAGGACCTCAAGGCCGAGTTCAAGGCCGGCCAGCTGCAGGTGACGCGGCGCAGCCTGACCCCCGGCGACGCCCAGGTGACCGTGACCGATCCGTTCGATGAGACCGCGACGCTCAAGCTCACCGACAGCCCGGACGGCAAGGCGACCGGGGCCGTGCCCGTGACCAAGCCCGGCCTCTACCGGGTGAGCGACGGCCAGCGCACCGCACTCGCCGCGGTCGGCACGGTCAATCCGCTGGAGTTTTCCGACGTGCGCGCGACCGCCGACAAGCTCGGCCCGATCGTCGGCGCATCAGGCGGCGGCGTGTTCTGGATCGAGACCGGCGACGGACCCGACATCCGCCGCAGCCGCGCCGATCGCCCGGCCTGGGGCCGCGACTGGCTGGGCTTCGCCGAGCGCCACGACTACGACGTGACCGGCGTCGAGCAGATCCCCCTGTTGCCGGTCGTCCTGGTGCTGTTCCTGGCCTTCGGCGGCCTGATGCTGGCCTGGCAGCGGGAAAGCCGGTAGCCGCCCCGTAACGCGGTCGGCCGCGGGGCCGAATACCGTTCATGAACACGCCCAAGCTGATCGACGCCAAGCAGCGCTGGGCGCGCGAGGGCCGGCTGCTGGTCCCCGCGCCGGCCGAGCGCCAACGCCTGCCGCCCGGCCAGTCGCTGGTCCGAGACTGGCCCGTGCTTGATCTCGGCACGCGGCCCAACCTGCGTCCGGCCGACTGGACGCTGTCGGTCGGCGGGCTGGTGCGGCGGCCCGCAACCCTCGACTGGCGCGCCTTGCAGCGACTGCATCAGGCCGAGACGGTCAGCGACATCCACTGTGTCACCGCCTGGTCGCGCTACGACAACCGCTGGGGCGGCGTGCTTGCCGCCGCGCTGCTGGACCATGTCGGCGTCGCGCCGCCCGCGCGATTCGCGGTTCTGCGCAGCTTCGACAGCTATGCGACGCTGGTCGAGGTCGACGACTTGCGCCGGCCGCTGTCGATGCTGGCCACCCACTGGGACGGCGCGCCGCTGACCCGCGAGCATGGCGGGCCTGTCCGGCTGATCCTGCCTCATCTATATCTATGGAAATCGGCGAAGTGGATTCGCCATATCTGGTTCACGGACAAGCCGGCGCGCGGGTATTGGGAGGCGCGCGGCTATCACTTGCGCGGCGATCCCTGGGCCCAGGAGCGCTACGGCTGAAACGGGCTTGACCCCGATACCGGCAAATCTCATAAGAATCAGCTGGTTCTGTCCGAGTCTTGAGTCATCTGGGCAACATCGGACGACAAGTCGGGTAAGTCGCAGCCCGGAGCAGGATATGGCCGTGCTTCGTCGCACCTTCCTTCATCGCGCCGCCTTCGGACTGGCGGCCCTGGCCGCCGCCGGCCCGGCCGAGGCGGCCACCCACGCCCGCCGGCGGCATGTCGCGGCACCGGCGATCCAGCCCAACCATCGCACCCAGGAACCGCGGGTCGTCGCGATCGACGCCGGGCATGGCGGCCGCGATCCGGGCGCCATCGGCGTGCGCGGCACCTATGAGAAGCACATCACCATCCGGGTGGCGCGCGACCTCGCGCGCCGTCTGGACGGGAGCGGCCGCTACAAGGTGGTGATGACGCGCCAGAGCGATGCCTACATCCCGCTCACCGACCGGGTGCGGCTGGCGCGGGCGGGCCAGTCGGCGCTGTTCGTCAGCCTGCATGCCGACAGCGTGCCGCATCCTGACGCCCGCGGCTTCTCGGTCTATACCCTGTCGGACAAGGCGTCGGACGCGCTGACGGCGGCCCTGGCCCAGCGCGAGAACGCCGTCGACAACCTGCAAGGGCTGGAGTTCCTGAAGCAGCCCAGGCCCGTGCGCACCATCCTGCTCGACCTGCTGCAGCGCGAGACCCGCAACAACTCGGCACTGATGGCCCAGACCGTGGTCGAGACCCTGGCGGCCGAGTTGCACCCGCTCGACCATCCGCACCGGTCGGCCAACTTCGCGGTGCTGCGCGCGCCCGACGTGCCGTCGATCCTGGTCGAGATGGGCTTTCTGTCGAACCCCAAGGACGAGGCGCTGCTGAACCGGCAGAGCTATCAGACCGACGTCGCCCAGCGCATGGTCGTCGCGATCGACGAGTTCTTCGCCCACCCCAAGGCCTGAGGCGGCGGCCCTCAATCCTGCTTCGAGCCCTTGACGAAGGGCACGCCGGCGGCCTTGGGCGGGGTCGCCCGGCCGACGAAGCCGGCCAGCAGCAGGATGGTCAGCACGTAGGGCAAAGCCTGGATCGCCTGCACCGGGATCTCGCCGATCCCGGGCAGTGCTGCGCCCTGCAGCCGGGCCTGGGCGGCATCGGTGAAGGCGAACAGCAGGCAGCCGACGAGGGTCGGCACCGGCCGCCACTTGCCGAAGATCAGCGCCGCCAGCGCCAGGTAGCCGCGACCGGCGGTCATGTCGCGCACGAAGCTGGCGCCCTGGGCGATCGACAGATAGCTGCCGGCGATGCCGCACAGCACGCCGCCCACGGCCAGCGCCAGATAGCGCAGCCGGCCGACCGCGATCCCGGCGGCATCGACGGCGGCCGGGTTTTCGCCGGCCGCGCGCAGGCGCAGGCCGAAGCGCGTGCGGTAGACGAGGGCCGCCACCAGTGGCACCGCCGCCGCCGCGACATAGACCACCAGCGTCTGGTCCGAGACCACGCCCGAATAGAGCGGCCCGACCACCGGGACCGGGCGCAACAGGTCGGCGAACGGCAGGGCCAGCGGCAGGAAGCGCGCAGTCGGCGCCACCGCCGGGGTCTGGCCACCCTGGGCGAACCAGGCCTGGGCCAGGGTCGGCGTGATCCCGGCCGCCAGTAGGTTGAGCGCCAGGCCGGAGACCACCTGGTTGCCGCGGAAGCTGACGCAGGCCAGGCCATGGAGCAGGCTCATCGCCACGGATACGACGATCCCGGCCAACAACCCGACCCAGGCCGAGCCGCTGGCCAGCGCCGCCGCGGCGGCGAAGAACGCAGCGGCCAGCATCTTGCCTTCCAGGCCGATGTCGACCACGCCCGAGCGCTCGGCGAACAGGCCGGCATAGGCCGCCAGCACCAGCGGCGCCGCCAGCCGCAGGGTCGCGGACAGCAGGCTGACCAGCAGCGCGCCGCCGTCGCCCACTCAGCCCTCCGCGGCGAGCGGCACCGGCGCCGCCCGGAACAGGGCGGCCAGCGCTGGCCGGAACAGGTTCTCCAGGGCGCCGCAGAACAGGATCACCAGACCCTGGATCACCACCACCATGTCGCGCGTGACCTGGGGCATGTCGAACGACAGTTCGGCGCCGCCCTGGTACAGCGCACCGAACAGCACGGCCGCCAGCACCACGCCCACCGCGTGGTTGCGCCCGATCAGCGCCACGGCGATGCCGCAGAAGCCGGCGCCGCCCGCCAGATCCAGGATGATCCGGTGCTGCACGCCCAGCAATTCGTTGACCGCCATCAGCCCGGCCAGCGCGCCCGACAGCGCCATCGCGGTCACCACCATCCGGCCGACGCGGATGCCGGCATATTCGGCCGCCGCCGGATTGCGCCCCAGCACCCGCAGCTCATAGCCCCAGCGCGTGTGCCAGACCGCGACATGAACCACGGCGGCCACCGCCAGGGCCAGGACAAAGGCCAGGTTGAGCGGCGACGGCGGGATCGTCCAGCCAAGGCCGGCGGCCATGTCGGCGACCGACGGCAGCCAGCCGACCGCCGTGAAGGTGCGGCTTTCCGGGTTCTGCTGGCCCGGCGCGATCAGCACTTCGACCAGCAGATAGGTCATCAGCGCCGAGGCGATGAAATTGAACAGGATGGTGGTGATCACGACATGGCTGCCGCGATAGGCCTGCAGATAGCCCGGCACCACCGCCCAGGCCGCGCCGAAGGCGGCGCCGGCGACCATCGTGGCCGGCAGCACCGCCCACCAGGGCCACCCCGACAGCGCCAGCGCGACCAGCCCGACACCCAGGCCACCGACATAGGCCTGACCTTCGCCGCCGATGTTGAACAGCCCGCCGTGGAACGCCAGGGCAACCGCCAGGCCCGTGAAGATGAAGTTGGTCGCGTAGTACAGCGTGAAGCCCAGCTGCTCGGGTCCGCCGAAGGCGCCGGCCAGCAGCAGCCCGATCGCCTGAACCGGGTCGGCGCCGATCAGCCAGACCACGGCGCCGGTCAGCGCCAGCGCCGCCAGGATGTTGAGGACCGGCAGCAGCCCCACCGTCACCCAGCGCGGCAACGGATCGGTCATGCCGGCGCCGCCATGCCCGCCATCATCAGCCCCAGCCGGCGTTCGGTCGCCTCGGCGCGCGGCAGTTCGCCGGCCAGGGCGCCGCAGGCCATGACCAGGATGCGGTCGGCCAGCGCCAGGATCTCGTCCAGCTCGGCCGAGACCAGCAGCACGGCCTTGCCCGCCTGGCGCAGCGCCGCCAGCCGGCCATGGATGAACTCGATGGCGCCGATGTCGACGCCACGGGTCGGCTGGCCGACCAGCAGGATGTCGGGGTCGCCGTCGATCTCGCGGGCCAGCACCAGCTTCTGCTGGTTGCCGCCGGACTGCAGGCCGGCGCGCAGCTTGCAGTCGCGCGGCCGGACGTCGAACCGGTCCAGCTTGTCGCGGCAGGACGCCAGGATGCGTTGGGCGCTCAAGAACGGCCCGCGGCCGTAGCGCGACGCCCGCTGATAGCCCAGGATCGAGTTGTCGGCGACCGGCATGCTGGCGACCAGCCCGCGCCGCAGCCGGTCCTCGGGGACATGGGCGACGCCCAGCGCCCGCACGGCGTCGGCGCCCGCCGGCAGCGGCCGGCCGTCGACCAGGATGCGGCCGGCGCTCAGGGGCCTGAGGCCGGCCAGCGCCTCCAGCAGCTCGGACTGGCCGTTGCCGGCGACCCCGGCGATGCCGACGATCTCGCCGCCCCGCAGCGAAAAGCTGACGTCGCGGACGCGCACCACCCCGGCGGTGTCGACCACGGTTGCCCGGTCGACGGTCAGGCGGACCGGCCCAAGCGCCGCGGCGGTGGCGGCCGGCGCCGCCACGGTGCGGCCGACCATCAGCTCGGCCAGGCGCGCGGGCGTGACCTCGGCGATCGGGAAGGTCCCGACCACCGCCCCCTGGCGCATGACCGTGACGCGGTCGGCCGCGGCCATCACCTCGCGCAGCTTGTGGGTGATCAGGATGACGGTCTTGCCCTGGGCGCGCAGCGCCGCCAGCACCCGGAACAGGTTGTCGGCCTCCTGCGGCGTCAGCACCGCGGTCGGCTCGTCCAGGATCAGGATCTCGGCGCCGCGGTCCAGCGCCTTCAGGATCTCGACCCGCTGCCGGGCGCCGACCGGCAGGTCGGCGACCACGGCGTCGGGCTCGACCGCCAGGCCATAGTCGGCCGCCAGCCGCAGCAGGCGGTCGCGCGCGGCCGCGCGCCGCGCCGGCAGCCACGCGCCGCCCTCGGCGCCCAGCATCGCGTTCTCCAGCACCGAGAACGGCTCGACCAGCATGAAGTGCTGGTGGACCATGCCGATGCCGCAGCGGATGGCGTCGGCGCTGTCGGCGATCGCCACCGGTCGGCCGCCGACCCGGATGTCGCCGGCGTCCGCGCGCACCATGCCGTACACGATGTTCATCAGCGTCGACTTGCCGGCGCCGTTCTCGCCGACGATCGCGTGGATGCTGCCGGCGGCCACGCTCACCGAGACGGCGCGGTTGGCATGGACCGCGCCGAACCGCTTCTCGATGCCGACCAGCTCCAGCGCCGGCGCGGCGGCCGCCATCGTCAGGTCCAAGCTTAGTTTACGGGGCAGCTATTGCCGGCCCGGTAGTCGACCACGGACAGCTTGCCGGCGATGATCGCCGCCTTCGCCTGGTCGACCTTGGCCTTCATGTCTGCCGTGATCAGCGCCTTGTTGTTGTCGTCGAGCGCATAGTCGACCCCGTTTTCCTTGAGGCCCAGCGAGTGGACGCCAGCTTTCCAGGTCCCGTCCTTGGCGCTCTTGAACGCCTCGTAGGTGGCGTTGTCGACGCGCTTCATCATCGAGGTCAGGACACTGCCCGGATAGAGGTAGTTCTGGTTGGAATCGACCCCGATCGAATATTTGCCGGCATCCTTGGCCGCCTGCAGCACGCCCAGGCCGCTGGAGCCGGCGGCGGCGAACACGACGTCGGCGCCACGGTCGAACTGGCTGCGCGCGAGCTCGACGCCGCGGGTGGGATCGCTGAACGCCGCCGGCGTGGTGCCGATCATGTTCTGCAGCACCTCGGCTGAGGCGTTGGCATGGCGCACGCCCTGGGCGTAGCCGCACCCGAAGGCGCGGATCAGCGGGATGTCCATGCCGCCGACGAAGCCGACCTTGCCGGTCTTGCTCTTCAGGGCCGCCACCATGCCGACCAGGAACGAGCCCTCCTGCTCGCGGAACAGCACCGACTGCACGTTGGGCGCCTCGACGGCGCTGTCGATCAGGGTGAATTTCACCTTCGGAAACTCGGGCGCCACCTTTTCGACCGCCGAGCGGTGCGAGAAGCCGACCGCCACGATCACCGTGGCGCCGCGCCGAGCGAGCTGCCGCAGCGCCTGCTCGCGCTGGCTCTCGGCCATGACCTCGAAGTCGCGATAGGCGACGCCGGTCTCCTTCTTGAAGCGCTCGGCGCCGTTGTAGGCGGCCTCGTTGAACGACTTGTCGAACTTGCCGCCGACGTCATAGACCACCGCCGGCACCACATCGGCCGCCACGGCCGGGCCGGCCAGGAGCGCCAAGGCCAGGGCGGCCGCCGCTCCCGTCGTCCAAGTCTTGCCCATGCGCACCCCTCTCCCCCGCGACATGTCCCGCTCCGCATTACGACCGAGGACCGGCGCATCTGCAACTGCTTGATGTCGAACATGTGACAGCGGGCACCACTCCCGGATTCGCAGTCCGCTCCATTCGTCACATAATTCGCTCAATTCCGCGATTGCCGGATCGCGCAATCTATAGTTTGATCACCGCCAATGATAGTATCGCCGTAAGCGGATACGTACATGATCAAGGTGTGGTTGCGGACAGCCAGCGTATTGACGCTCGTCTTCCTGGCAGCGTGCCAGGCCCAGGACCCCAACAAGGCGGCGCTCGAAATCGGAGCACCACCGGCGGCGGCAGTGGCGCAACGGGCCCTGGAAGCACGCCGCTACGGCACCGCCGACGACAGGGCGCTGCTGGCGGCGGCCACCCAGACGCTCCAGGACCTCGGCTTCACCATCACGGAGTCGGCCGCGCCGGTCGGCGTCCTGGTCGGCTCCAAGCAGCGCGACGCCACCGAGGCCAAGCAGGTCGTCGGCGCCATCCTCGTCGGGGCGTTGTTGGGCGTCCACCTCGCGGTCGATACCGACCAGACGATCAACGTCACCCTCGTCGCGACGCCGATCGAGGGAGCCGGCCAAGTCGAAGTCCGGGTCGCGTTCGACCGGACCGTGCGCAGCAGCAACGGCGCGTGGCGTGCCGAGCTGCTTCAGGATCCTGCGCTCTACCAACAGTTCTTCCAGAAGCTGTCGGCCGGCGTCCAGATGGAGGCCCAGGCGATATGAGCACCCGTAGCTGGATCGCCCTCTTGGTCTGCGCCGCCGCCGCCGCCGGATGCACCCCGACCCAGGTCACCGAAGTGGCCAGCACCAAGCCGGCCGTCGAGCTGCGGGCGATGCAGACCCGCCTGTTCGACACGCCGGACCAGACAAAGACGCTGCGGGCGGTGATCGCGACCTGCCAGGACCTCGGCTACACGCTGGAAAAGGTCGAGCCGACCGCCGGCACGGTCTCGGCGGTCAAGCTCAACCGCCTGCATGTCACCGCGACGGTGATGCCGCGCGGCACGGCGCAGATGGCGGTGCGCGCCAACGCGCTGATCATGATGCCGGGCCTGAAGAACACGCAGGTGGACGACCCCGGGTTTTACCAGCGCGACTTCTTCGAGCCGCTGGCCAAGGCCATGGTTCTCGAGGCCCATCCGGAGCCGACCGAGGCTGCCGCACTGCCGGCTGCGCCCCAAAGCCCGGCGCCGTGACGGTCCGCCAGTCCACCCCGCGAGCAGGTGCATCGATGCGTATCCTCTTCATTGCCTGCGCCGCCCTGTGCGTGTCGGCGTGCACCAACGCCGCCGACCAGGCGGCCCAGGTCCGGCAGGCGCAGGACCAGAAGCTGACGCTCGGCCAGGTCCAGCGCGAGATCCGCGTCGGCATGAGCGGGGCCGAAGTGACCCAGGTGCTGGGCGCGCCCAATATGGTCACCACCGACGAAAAGCGGCAGGAGACCTGGGTTTGGGACAAGGTTTCGACCGACAGCGCCTATTCCAGCAATTCCGGCGGCATCGGCATCCTGTTCCTGGGCGGCGTCCATGGCAGCAGCGGCGCGTCGAGCGTGTCGCAGCGGACGCTGACGGTCATCGTGAAGTTCGACCAGGACCAGCGCGTGCGCGACTTTGCTTACCGCTCCAGCAGCTTCTGACGGCGGCCCGGCGGTGCGGCGCTATCTGATGCGCGCCGGGGCGGCGCTGTCCGCCCTGGCGCTGGTTGCGGGCTGCCAGGCCGCGGCGCAAGGGCCGACGGCGGCGCTGACCCTGTCCCCGGAAAAGCTCGCCCATCGCCAGGTGGAGATGCGGCGCTTCGACACCAAGGACGAGGCGACCATGCTGGCGGCCAGCACGGGCGTCCTGCAGGACCTGGGCTTCACCATCGAAGAAAGCAACGCGCACAGCGGGCTGGTGGTCGGCGCCAAGGATCGCGACGCGGTCGAAACCGGCCAGGTTGCGGCCCAGCTCATGATGGTCGCCCTGGTGGCGGCCCTCGGCGGCAAGTCGGCCAATCCGGTGTGGGACAACACCCAGAAGATCCGTGTTTCGGTGGTGACCACGCCTTCTGCCGACAAGGCGGCGACAGTGGTCCACGTCACCTTCCAGCGGGTGGTCTGGAACAACTACAATCAAGTCTCGCGCATGGAAACGATCGACGATCCGGAAATCCATCGGCAGTTCTTCGAGCGGCTGTCGAAGGCCGCCTTCCTGGAGGCTCATCAGCTATGACCCGGCGCCTCCGCGCGGTCGCCGTGGTTCTGGCGCTCGGCGCCGCCCTGGCCGGCTGCCAGACCGACAGCAAGCAGCAGATCCTGCTGACCGACAAAGGCCAGGTCGAGCTGCGGGCGCTGCAGACCCGGGCCTTCGACACCGCCGACCAGTCCCTGACGCTGCGCAACGTGATCGCCACGCTCCAGGACCTGGGCTTTGTCGTCGACAAGGTCGACGACACGCTCGGGACCGTCAGCGGCACCAAGCTCGCCGGCACCGCCATGCGCATGACCGTGACCATCCGGCCTCGCGCCGCCACCCAAGTGGCGGTGCGCGCCAGCGCCCAATACGGCCTGTCGGCGGTCAGCGACCCGCAGCCCTACCAGCAGTTCTTCGCGGCGCTGGAGAAGGCGATGTTCCTGACCGCCAACCAGGTCGACTAAGCAGGCTCTGTTGAGCCTGCTTACACTTTCAAGTCCAAGCAGCATTGATTTTCCTCGTTCCGAGGAAAATCAATCGTGGCTTTAGCCACGCAAGGCTGCTTAGCGCGCGCCTGAGCCCGGCTGTGATCTCGGGGCGGCCGGAGTTTGGGGAGGATCGGACGCCGCAGCGCTGACCTCGGCGCAGGCTGGCGATTGCCCGCGGTCGCAGGGCTGCCTAGATTGCGCGAACCCGCGCCCCGCCCGGCGCGCAGGCACAGTCACGGGGGACCAGGAAGCCATGGCCAGGCGCCTTCGCGCGATCGCGGCGATCATCGTCGGCAGCTTGCTGCTGGCCGGAGCAGCCCGGGCGGCCGGCCGCGACGCCGTGCCGGTCGGAGTCCTGCGGCTGGCCTCCAGCGGCCCGGTGTTCATCGGCGTCGATCAAGGCTACTTCCGCGATGCCGGGATCGACGTCGACCTGCATTTCTTCGACGCCGCCCAGCCGGTGGCGGTGGCGATCGTGTCCGGCGACGTCGACATCGGCGTCACCGCGTTCACCGCGGGCCTGTACAACCTGGCCGGCAAGGGCGCGATCAAGATCATCGCGGGCCAGGCGCGCGAGCAGCCGGGCTATGGCCTCAACGCCTATGTCGTGACGCCCCGGGCCTATGACGCCGGCTTCACCAGCCTGGACAAGTTCGCGGGCAAGACGGTCGGCATCACCCAGACCGGCTCGTCGTTCCACTATCTGCTCGGGCTGTTGGCCGACAAGTACAAGTTCGACATCGCCGGAGTGCAGCTGGTGCCGCTGCAGTCGCTGCCCAACCTGGCCGCGGCGCTGCGCGGTGGCCAGGTCGACGGCGCGATCATGCCGGCCACCGTGGCCCTGCCCCTGGTCGACCATGGCGAGGCGCGGCTGCTGGGCTGGGCCGGTGACGAGACGCCGTGGCAGATCAATGCCGTGTTCACGTCGGCCAAGGCCGATGCCGACCGGCGCCCGCTGCTGACGCGCTTCCTCGGCGCCTATCGGCGCGCAACCCAAGCGTTCTACGACGCCTTCCTGGTCAAGGGCGCCGACGGCAAGCCCGTGGCAGGCGCCAACCACGATGCCTTCGCCCAGATCATCGCCAAATACACCGAGCAGACACCGGCCCAGGTTCTGCGCAGCCTGCCCTATGTCGACCCCAAGGCCGGCCTGCAGGTCGACGACATCGTCAATCAGGTCAAATGGTTCAAGGCGCAGGGCCTGGTCGATGCGGGCGTCGAAGCCCAGCCGATGATCGACCTGAGCCTGCTCGACCAGGCGAAGTAGGTCCCATGGACCTGCTGGTCGACGGCGTCAGCCACGCCTTCGGCGCGCTGGCGGTGCTGGACGGCATCAGCCTGACGGTGGCCGCCGGCGAGGTCGTCGTGGTGATCGGCCCGTCGGGCTGCGGCAAGTCCACGCTGCTGGGGATCCTGGGCGGGCTGGTGGCACCCGGCGGCGGGCGGGTGGCGACCGTCGGACAGCCGCCCGCCGGCACGCTCAACCCGGTCACCTTCGTGTTCCAGGATTTTGCCTTGCTGCCCTGGCGCACGGTCCAGGGCAACGTCGCCCTGCCGCTGGAGCATCACGCGCTCGGCGCGACCGAGCGCCGAGCGCGGATCGCCGACGCCCTCGCCCGCACCGGCCTCGCCGATTTCGCCCAGGCCTATCCGCGCCAGTTGTCGGGCGGCATGCGCCAGCGCGTGGGCATTGCCCGCGCCCTGGCGGTCAAGCCGGCGGTGCTGCTGATGGACGAACCCCTGTCGGCGCTCGACGCCCAGACCCGGACGCTGCTGCTGGAGGATTTCGTCGGCATGTGGGCGGTCGACCACATCACCGCCGTGTATGTCACCCACAACCTGGACGAGGCCGTGCGGCTGGCC